>NZ_VMLD01000014.1:0-223223 GCF_013276485.1 Streptococcus sp. 4886
TTCTCCTTTCGCTTTACAATTAGCTTGAACACCTTTATTGTGTCGCGTTCGGAGTTTTTTTGGTATAACCTTCGACGCGCACCCGCATAGCGGGTGGTTTTTTGTCTCACACCTAACGGAGCGAGACGGACTAATAGTCACATAACAAAAAGATTGAAGGAAGTTGCTTTACAATAGCTCCCCTTCAATCTCTTTCAACTTTTATAAGCAACTTGTATTTCATCTAGGACTACAGCTATCATTACCATGATAAATCATATAACACAAAGTTTATTGTTTATCATCAGGCGCATTTTTATTACTATTGTTTAACCTTCAGATACTTAATTATCAACAAAATTCCCAACAAAATGTTTAAATAAAAGCCCAACTGATAAGTTTGTGTCAGGATTTCCAAACTTGTCCAAAGTCGTATCAAATCTTCTAGTGACATGCGGAAGAAATAACCCTCTGTAGCAATCCACAAAATCAAGAATAGATAACTTCCAGCAGCAAGCCATTTCGCCCACCGCTTTTTTAGTAAGAAAGCAATCAAGAGCGAACAAAGAAAGACAACTGTTACAATGTCATGTTCCATCAAAAAAGTAAAACCGTAATAGATTTCCACAAAGCGTCTACCATTATCCGCATTGACTCCTTTTATAAAAGGTAAGGCAAAACTTAAAATAAAACAGAGTTCCAATAGGTAACGTTTCAAGATTTTCATAGTACACCTCCTATAAGTTATAAACCCCAAAGCCCCCTTTATAGCTGATAAGTCAGTAGAAAGCAGCTCCTACTTCATCAATAAATTGTTCATCCTCTATCTACTTATATTATATACTATTGACTTACCACATTCAAGAAACCGCTTTATTTTTTTAACTTTTTATGGTATGATAGACAAAATATCTAGGGGAAAACAAATGACCAACGAATTTTTACATTTTGAAAAAATCAGCCGCCAGACTTGGCAATCTTTACATCGAAAGACAACACCTCCTTTGACAGAAGAAGAATTGGAATCTATCAAGAGTTTTAATGACCAAATCAGTCTTCAAGACGTTACAGATATCTATCTCCCCTTGGCTCATCTGATTCAGATTTACAAGCGAACTAAGGAAGATTTGGCCTTTTCAAAAGGAATTTTCCTCCAACGTGAAAGTAAATCTCAACCTTTTATTATTGGGGTTTCTGGGAGTGTTGCCGTTGGAAAATCAACAACCAGTCGCCTACTTCAAATCCTACTGTCCCGTACACTGACAGATGCTACGGTTGAGTTGGTAACAACTGACGGCTTTCTCTATCCCAACCAGACCTTGATTGAACAAGGGATTTTAAATCGTAAGGGATTTCCTGAAAGCTATGATATGGAAGCTCTTCTCAACTTCTTGGACTGCATCAAAAATGGACAAGATGTGGATATTCCTGTCTATTCTCATGAAGTCTACGACATCGTACCTGAGGAAAAGCAAAGTGTCAAAGCTGCTGATTTTGTAATTGTTGAAGGAATCAATGTCTTTCAAAATCCACAAAACGATCGTCTCTATATCACTGACTTCTTTGACTTTTCCATCTATGTAGATGCTGGAGTGGATGATATTGAGAGTTGGTATCTGGACCGTTTCTTGAAGATGCTGAGCCTAGCCCAAAACGACCCTGATAGCTACTATTATCGTTTTACTCAAATGCCGATTGGGGAAGTGGAGTCCTTTGCCCATCAGGTCTGGACCAGTATCAATCTCACAAATCTACAAAATTATATTGAACCAACTAGAAATCGTGCGGAAGTGATTCTACATAAAAGTAAGAACCATGAAATCGATGAAATTTACTTAAAAAAGTAATTTTCCCTTGTCAAAACGTAAGTTTTCAGATATAATGGTATAGTTAGTAAATATGGAGGTAAGAACATTGGCAAACATTAAATCAGCTATCAAACGCGCTGAATTGAACGTTAAACAAAACGAAAAGAACTCAGCTCAAAAATCAGCTATGCGTACTGCTATCAAAGCTTTCGAAGCAAACCCATCTGAAGAACTTTTCCGTGCTGCTAGCTCAGCTATCGATAAAGCAGAAACTAAAGGTTTGATTCACAAAAACAAAGCAAGCCGCGATAAAGCTCGTCTTTCAGCTAAACTTGCTAAATAAGAAACAGTCCATAGAGGCTGTTTTTTTGTCCTCAAATAGGAAAGGTAGAAAATGAAAATCGCAATTATCGGATATTCTGGTGCAGGTAAGTCAACTCTAGCTGAAAAGTTGTCTCACTACCACTCCATCCCAAAACTTCACATGGACACACTCCAATTTCAACCTGGTTGGCAAGACAGTGATCGCGAATGGATGTTAACCGAGATGAAAAATTTTCTTACCAAGCATGAAGCTTGGGTCATCGATGGTAATTATTCTTGGTGTTTCTATGAGGAAAGAATGCAGGAAGCTGACCAAATCATCTTTCTCAATTTTTCACCATTTACCTGTCTCTTTCGGGCCTTTAAGCGTTATCTTAAATACCGGGGAAAAGTCAGAGAAAGTATGGCTAAGGGATGCCCTGAACGCTTTGACTGGGAGTTTGTACGATGGATTCTCTGGGAGGGGCGAACAAAAAATGCTAAGGATAGATACCAATACTTAAACAATACTTACCCAGAAAAGATGCATATTCTCCATTCTCAAGCAGAGATTGATTGTTTTTTGCGATCTTTAAAAAAGTAAACAATATAGTAGCATTTCATTAAAATCAGCATGTACTGATTGACTAAAAAAGGAAGTTTTTCATCCAGAAAGTCTTCCTTTTTTCCTTTTATTCAACAATTAAAAATAACTCGAGCAATTTATAAATCAACAATAAAATTCCCCTAGAAATGAAGAGAATCTTGTTCATAGTTTCTGAGTTCGTGATACAAAAAAACTGAAGGAAGTATAATCCTACTTCTTTCAGTTTTTTATTGTCTCAATTTAGAAAAAACTTCTCCAATCTTACCTTCGATAACTAAATCAGCTTGGCTGTCTTGAGGAGTGCTGGACTTGTTGATAACGACAAGATTTGACCCTGAAAAATAATTGATTAGGCTAGCTGCAGGGTAAACAACTAAGGAAGTTCCACCAATGATCAACAAATCTGCTTGCTGAATGGCTCGAGCTGCGCGACTAAATACATCCATATCTAGCGCTTCCTCATAAAGGGTCACGTCAGGTTTGACCACCTTGCCACAATCTAAGCAGTAGGGAACTGGACCTCCAAGTTCCAAAAAGACAGTCAAATCATAAAAGCGATGACAGCCCAAACAATAATTACGATCTGCACTACCATGCAGTTTCAAAATTTTCTGAGATCCTGCCATTTCATGGAGACTATCGATATTTTGCGTCACAATCGCCTTTAATTTACCTGTTTTTTCCAACGACGCTAGATAATCATGTGCTAAATTCGGCTTGGCATCAGGATATACCAGATACTTTTTGTAGAAATCAAAAAAATCCTCTGGATAGCGCTCAAACATAGTGCGTGAAACCAGTTGCTCGGCAGTAAAATGGCGACCTAGTTTCAGACTATATATACCATCTGAACTACGAAAATCTGGAATATTAGACTCTGTAGAAACCCCTGCACCACCGAAAAAGACAATTCTCTGACTTTGATCAATAATACCTTGTAATTGTTCAATCTTATCCATTTTGTACTCCTAGGAATTTTCAAGTTAAAAAGTTGAAAGTCTTGACTTCTTGTCAACTTGGCTTCCAACTTTATTTGATTATGATTTAGATATTAAACTGACTAGTCTCGGTCCTTTGACACAATTAGGCTTTCTTCAATTTCCTTATTCTTACCTATTTCAGAATTGATTCATTGTTAATAGTTATCATTTGAGAACAAGAGAAATCATTCTGAATATAGCCTACTTTTAGTCTGCAATCAAGGTTTCCAAACCAACCTTCATCATATCAGTGAAGGTATTTTGACGTTCTTCTGCAGTCGTGTCTTCATCTGGATTGACCAAACTATCAGAAATAGTCATGATGGCAAGTGCGTCAACATGGTGTTGGGCTGCCAGATAGTAAAGTGCTGCTGCTTCCATTTCCACAGCCTTGACCCCCCATTTACCAAGCTCGATGTTCTTTTCAAAGTAGTTTGAATAAAAGACATCAGATGACAAAACGTTCCCAACGTGGGTTGTCATACCGAGATTTTTGGCAATATGATAAGCCTTATCTAGCAAATCAAAGCTAGCGATTTGTGGGAAATCGTACTGTGGCCAGTCATTGCGGATGATGTTAGAGTTGGTTGCAGCTGCCTGCGCCAAAACCAATTCACGTACGTGGACATCTGCATTCAAAGATCCTGCAGTTCCCACACGAATCAATTTTTTCACTCCGTAGTCAACAATCAACTCACGCGCATAAATCGAAATTGAGGGCATTCCCATCCCAGTTCCCATAACAGATACACGGTGACCCTTGTAAGTACCAGTGTAACCAAACATGTTACGCACTTCGTTAAAACAAACAGCATCTTCAAGGAAATTCTCCGAAATAAATTTAGCACGAAGAGGATCCCCTGGAAGAAGAATTTTATCAGCAATTTCACCCTGCTGAGCAGCAATATGGATAGACATAGTTAAGATATAAAGGGCGACAGAGAACAAAGTAAAAATAGGAAACTGACGTAGCATCAATGATGCTAGGAAGTTTATCTTTTTTACACAGTTCTCCGTCCGTATTCAGTTCAGCAAATACGGTTTACCCATCCTTTCTTTTATTGTTATGAAAAGTTTTCCGCTCGTGTTCAAATCAAAACACACGCTCTACCTTTCTTTTTTTTATTTTATTTTTATAGCTAGGAAAAATCGGATTCAATCATGACTCCGATAAACCTACTACATTTTTTTAAACAGTTATTGATAAATTGACGATAGTTTTTAATCTTTTAAGATAAATCTTTGATTAGAAGAAACGGTCGTTTTCTATCTTATTACTTTATTCTTTGACTTCTGACACAGTCTGTTAGCCCAAGAAAAGCGGTCTAACATTTTTGCAAATTCATAGGCTAAAACAGCTGTTACTAAGAGATACGGAAGAGAATCCAAACCTAGCCCAGTGAAACCTATTACTAATCCAGTTGCAGACCAGGGAGCCCTCAAGGTCACAGACAAAAAGCAAACCGATCCCAAAAGCAAAATGCTTGGCTGGCTATCCCCACCTAGAATCATTCCAAAGAGAGCAGCTCCAGCCATCCCCAAGGCAAAAGATGGCGTAAGTGTACCACCATAGGCCCCTGCCCACAGAGTAATAAGAACGACCAGTGCTTTTAGGATAAACAAGAGGAATACTGTTTTGCCATTGCTACCATTCAATACTTCCTGAGCCATCATACATCCATTTCCAAGTAGATGTGGAAAATAACTTGCCAACCCAGCAAGAAAAAGAAAAGCTGTGGGCAATGTGAGAAGTATTCGTTTATCTTTTATCCTGTTTGAAGACACTGCTTTACTCAAGCGACCAAAAAGCCAAGCTAGTGGGGTTAAGAAAAGAAGTAATAAGGGAATAATCCACATTTCCTTTAATGACCATGCGATGGCTGGAATCTGGTAGAGAGCCTGATCTGAAATAACCAAGCCTGCTGTATAGGTTGACACATAGGTAGTAAAACCGACTAAGACAACTCGTTTAATAGATAGAGCAATTCCTAGAGTTTCAAAAACAAAGAAGACACTTGTTAATGGAACCTGATAGACAGCTGCTAAACCAGCACCAGCACCACAAGCAAGGAGAAAGATTTGATCCTTCTTAGAGAGAGAACATATTTTTCCAATTGGTCCTGCAAATAGAGTTCCAATCTCTCGTGGCGCAGCTTCTTTACCAATAGGTGCTCCCCCTCCAACTGCAATAATCTGCCAAATTGAATGAAATAGCTGTTTTAAAAAATGAAGTTTGTATTGTGAAGTCTCATCCTTCATCTGTGCTTTAATGGAAAAAATCTGTGATTTGTTTTGCAAGAAATACCAGACCAAGGATGAGCTGACACCCACAATTATTAAACTTAATCCTATCCGCGATGAGGAAACTCCATCTGTCAAGAATACAGTTTGATGCTCTGATTGACCAAAAGCTATCCCCTCTATCATCTTTAAAAGATAATGTATAAAAATACCAGATAAACCTGAAACTATTCCTTGCAAAATGACTGCTAGGAATAATTTAAGATTATAAGGGATTTTCTGAAAAATACTCCTCAATTCTTTTAACATAGTAATAATTCAGCAAAAACGGCTTTAAGTACGCCTTTAAAATCACCTTTAACACACTCAATCACTTCTATAACCTCTTCGTGGTTAATCTCTTCTTTGAAACCAGTAGTATAGTTAGTAATACATAAAATTCCTAGAAATCTCAAACCTGATAGGCTACAACAATAACTTCAGGAGCAGTTGACATTCCGACCACATCTGTTCCAAGCATCTTATAGGTACGAATTTCTACTCGTGTTCAAATCAGAACACGTGCTCTACCTTTCTGTTTATACTCTTCGAAAATCTCTTCAAACCACGTCAACGTCGCCTTGCCGTATATATGTTACTGACTTCGTCAGTTATATCTACAACCTCAAAGCAGTGCTTTGAGCAGCCTGCGGCTAGTTTCCTAGTTTACTCTTTGATTTTCATTGAGTATTAATTTTGTTCTTTCACAGAGAGCTACCTGAGTTCTATTCAAGCTCAGGTAGTACTTCTCTTATGAACTAAATCATCTAACTGTCATTGTATCATCAGATTACAAGACATCGTCATCAGAAATCTTAGAATTTAATGTTGTTCCCCAATGGGTAATTTTACGGTGGGGTTGAGCTAAAATTGGTCTGTTTTCATAGATTGTTTGCCATCTATTCCATAGTAGACCTGTCTTTTTCTCAATCTTAATTCGCAGATTTCTCATATTTTCTTTGATTGGGAGGTTGAGGACAAAACCTGCAGTCTGGTTGCGACCGTTTCCTTCCCAAGAACGACTACGAACAACTTGGTTTCCATCTTTATCTACTGTAACTTCTTCCCAAGTTATAGAGTAGCGAGCAATGTAAGCTCCACTATGTTGAATTGTCAATGTTTTGTCTTTTGCAGGAGTTTGACTGATTGGTTGAACTGGCTTAGAAATTTGTGTCGCCGTCTCACCATTCGTAGCTATAAAGCGGAAAACTTCTACTTCTGCAAGACTGAGGGCTTGATTGTTCTTACGTAGTTGCACACGAACACGGCGTCCCAATTTCCCATTTAATTGAACATCCAAGCTCGTTCCGTCAAGTTTAGAAACATACTGTCTAGCAACTTCTTTCCCTTTTTCATCATATAAAATCACATCAAAGTCTGACAGACGTTTAGAAAGTTCTCCATCCCCACGGTTATGAAGGCGAACAAGTCCTACCTGTTCTGTACGACCTAAATCAACTTCCCACCAAGGCTGGTTTTCAAATTTTGTATGGGTAATTGATTGCTGGCTATAACTACTATTGGTATTACCATCCAAGGCACGACTAGCATCTCCTCCAAAATCAGTAGAACTTTGCTTGGCTTGTTTTTTCCAAGCGATATTCTCAGCACGATATACTTGGACTTCTGCAAGACTGAGGGCATTATAGCCTTCTAGCTCAATTCGAACATAGCGCGCTTTTTTATGGTTAATCGCAATTTGTGCTGATACATCTTTAAGAGATGTTATGCGTTTTCTCTCAATTTCTTTACCAAAACTATCTAACAGAATGACATCAAAGTTTGCCAATCTATCCTGGGCAGTGTCTGTTCGGTTGTAAATATTGATTTGGCGAATGGTTTCTTCTTTAGCCAAATCTACTTGCCACCAAGGCTTGGATTGGAAGTTGGTATGAGTGACAGAATTGTGACCATAGTTACCATCAACTTTGCCATCCACAGCTCTTCTAGCATCTCCTCCGAAAGCTGTCGAACTTTGAGTAACCTGTTTTCCTAAGGCAATATTTTCCATTGGTTCAGCGCTTGGTTGACTAGAAGATTGAGGCAGAGCCTGTTTCTTAAAGAATCGCACTTTATCCAATTTCGGATCACGATAACCATGTTTATCCAAGGTAGCTCGTTTACCAATATTAAAGTTAGGAATATCATTCATTCGACTTTCAAAATAGCCACGAGAACGGTGTTTAAAGCGTGAATTACCTGTAAATGTAACAATATCACGATCATTATGAATCAATGGAGTCACAACATTATCATTATCAACTACATAATGCTTAATTTTTCCACTAACAGCTAATTTACGGCTTTCCAAACCAACATCCCAGAAACCATTCTTAGCATTCCAAACAGTTCTGGAAGTAATCACTTTAGGCGCACTGAAAGTCGTCACTTTCCTCAATACATGGTTATAAAAGTCAGTATATTTTTGGTAAGCTTCAACCGCTGCAATCTGAGCTAGGTAGCCTCCAAGAGAATGACCTGTCATATACAACTTGGTAATACTTTTATCCTTGGCTAATTCCCCAACAACCTTGCGGATATCATCTGCTTGAGCTGGTTTATTTCCACCTAATAAAACCAAATCTGCACTTAAGTCCTTGGCGTCATTAACTCGCGTTCCACGAATAGCCAACATGTGCACCGTTCCATCTTTGAGATAAGGAAGGTCGCTCTTGGTCTCAAATAAGAAAGCATCCAAACCACTATCTGTATGGTAGGCTTTTTTCATTTTCCAGAAAGGAGCCAATTCATTGTGCATGAGTTTGTATTCTTGACGGTCAAGATAGAGACTAGGGAAAGGATTCTTATGATCTAAAATTTTCTCAATATAATCATCGTCTCGATAGGCTAACTCCATAAAGAGAAGAGAATCACGATCTGTGACATACCATTCTTTCTTATTGTCATCTTCTCCATCTGCCAAACCATCCCCATCACTGTCTGCTAGCAAGGGATGACTGTTATATCCTAGATAATCCTTACCATCTTTGTTGTAAACATAAAGTTCATCTTTGTTTTTGATGCCATCTTGGTCATCATCCCCTTCCAAATCAAGAACTTTTTCACCATAGAGAGATTCATCAATCAAATCATTTTCTAAATGCAATTCCCCTTTGGAAATCTTCACCAAATCTTCTGCGGTTAGAGAACGAGTATTTGTTGGTTTTTCTGTCACAACTTCTTCTTTAGTTTCTTCTACAGGAGCATGAACAGGTGAGTCTTGAGCTGGCTCTGTCATCTCTACTTTTGACTCTTCCCTTTTGTTTTCAAGAACTTCACTTGCTTCCGGAAGCGGTTGAGGAGCTAGTCTTGGCTCCTCTCTAAGAGGAGTTTCTAGTTTTGGAGCAACATTTTCCGGCTCTCTCAATTCCTCCTTAGAATCTGGCACTCTTGTTGCCACTTCAGATGTTACATCTTGTTTTACTTCATTGGCTGAAATTCCAGCTGGAGCTAGAAATGCGAAGCCGACTGCAACAGATACAACTCCGATACTTAATTTTTTTATGCCAAAGCGCATAATTCGTTGACCAATTTTCATTATTTCTTATCTTTCTTTTCGTTTATTTATAAGCAGACTCAAACTAAATCTCCTTGTCCCCTATATAAGACAAGGTTGAGAAATTCAGAAAGTAATACTCTTCGAAAATCTCTTCAAACCACGTCAGCGTCGCCTTACCGTAGATATGGTCACTGACTTCGTCAGTCTTATCTACAACCTCAAAACTGTGTTTTGAGCAACCTGCGGCTAACTTCCTAGTTTGCTCTTTGATTTTCATTGAGTATAAATTCATTCTTATCTTTCCTTATCATCCTAGTCTGCTTGGTAGGAAGCTAATGCTAGTATCCTAGAATCTTGTCTTTCACAATGCTAACTGTCAGACTCTTTCAGGTACAAGAGTAGGAAGAACCCCATAGTCTACCTATGTTTCTTCTTTATTCCGAATAGTCAACCATGAAAGGAAAGAGGCATTCCCCCTTTTAAATCTTTTTTCTTACAATTCTGCAAGAATAGCTTTAAGCAAGCCTTTGAAATCACCTTTGACACGTTCGGTTACTTCTACAACTTCTTCGTGATTGAGTTCTTCTTGGAAACCAGCCGCAAAGTTAGTAATACATGAAATTCCTAGAACTTTCAAGCCAGAGTGGGCTGCCACGATCACTTCAGGAACAGTAGACATACCAACTGCATCTGCTCCCAGTGTCTTATAGGCACGAATCTCTGCTGGTGTTTCATAAGTTGGACCAGTTACACCGATATAGACACCTTCATCAAGCTTGATACCCAGTTTTTTAGCTACTTCATGGGCAGTAGCACGGTATTCTGGTGTGTAGGCCTTAGACATATCTGGAAAACGAGGACCAAAGTCATCCAAGTTTTCACCTATCAATGGGTTTTGTCCTGTCATATTGATATGGTCTGAGATAGCCATCAAAGTACCAGGACCAAATCCGATACCACCAGCCGCATTGGTTACAATGACACCTTCACATCCGAGGACTTTCATGACACGAACTGGGAAAGTCACGACTTCCAGAGGATTGCCTTCGTAGAAATGGAAGCGACCTTGAAGAGCCAAGACCTTGCGACCTGCAAGTTCCCCATATACCAATTTACCAGCGTGGCCAACTACTGTTGAACGGCCCCAGTTTGGAATATCAGCATAATCTACTACAACTGGATTTTCGATTTCTTCTGCCAATTCTCCAAGTCCTGACCCAAGGATTAGACCGAACTCAGGCGCTTGGATTCCCTTTTCTTTCAGGAAGGCAGCTGTTTCATTGATTTTATCTAAAAATGTCATTGTGTGTCTCCTTTTTTAGTTTTTAGCATTTGACCGATTTTGTCAAAAGTTTTAGCATTGCGAATGGTAATGTGGCGATAGAAAGGCATCTTGAGCAGATCCTTGTGATAGGCAGTTTTAGAGTAGGTTTCTTCAGAAAATTTCCCCCAGAAAATACCAAGTTTTCCAAAATGAAGAACTTCATCTTCCAGTTTTAAACTGTCTACTTTCTCGATGACTTGATCCACATCCAAACCCTCAGTGTAAAATAGGACGTCTTTTCGTTCCAAGTCTTCGCTCCACCAAGCTGGGAGATTTTCCACTTCTGCTTCATAGTCTTCTTGACTCATTAGGGAAAAACTCTGAATAAATGGATAATGGACTGCAAAGAAAGTCTCTAATTTTTCAATCAATTGGGATTTTGAGTCTGCCGAAGTAAAGAAAATATTGCCACTGTTGATGTAGCTTTCAACCTTTTCCAGTTCCAATTCTGTCAGTTCTTGACGAAGCTCCGCCATGACGACCTTATTCTTGCCACCAACATTAATACCCCTCACCAGCAAAGCATAGTGCGTCATTTTATACCAATTTATCTAAGAAACTTTCCCCAATCATGGCTGTTTCAACACCAAAGTTATCTGCAACAGTCGCTGAAATATCTGCAAAATGTCCTACTGGAATCAAACCATTTCCTTTAAAGGCAGGACTGTAAGCCAAAAGTGGAATATATTCACGAGTGTGGTCTGTTCCTGCATAGGTTGGGTCATTTCCATGGTCAGCAGTAATCAAGAGGAGGTCATTCTCTCTCATGGCTGCGATAATTTCAGGTAAGCGTTCATCAAACTCATGCAGACAATCACGGTAACCGTGAGCATTACGACGGTGGCCGTAAAGAGCATCAAAGTCTACCAAGTTTGTGAATGAGAATCCTTTTTCAAACTCAGCAAGGCCCATGGTCTTCAATAGTGTATCAATTCCATGGCTATTTGACTTGTTGTGGCCCATGTCATGGTTGATACCAGCACCGTTAAAGATATCATTGATTTTACCCACAGCATAAGTATCGATACCAGCCTCATTCAATTTATCCAAAACAGTTGGGGCAAATGGAGATACAGCCAAGTCACGACGGTTTGCCGTACGAGTGAAGTTACCTGGCTCACCAACATATGGACGGGCAATGATGCGACCTAGAAGGGCTGGGCGCTCAAGGGTGATTGAACGAGCGTATTCACAGATACGGTACAATTCATCCAAAGGAATAATGTCTTCGTGGGCAGCAATTTGAAGAACTGGGTCAGCTGAAGTATAGATAATCAACTCTCCAGTTTCCATCTGACGTGGTCCAAAATCATCGATAACGGCTGTTCCTGAGTAAGGTTTGTTAGCTTCACGAATGACCTTACGTCCTGAAAATTCTTCGATTTTTGTCAAGATTTCTTCTGGGAATCCATTCCAGAAAGTATCGAAAGGCTCAGTAATGTTGAGTCCCATGATTTCCCAGTGCCCAGTCATGGTATCCTTACCAAGGGATACTTCTTCCAATTTTGTTGCATATCCAGTTGGATTGCTTTCTGCCGGTACAGTCTTAAGAGGAGTTTCACGAGGAATATTTCCAAGACCTATTTTAGCCATATTTGGGACATTCAAACCAACTGTTTTTGAAATGTGTCCCAGTGTGTCAGAAGCTCCATCTGGAACCCCTGCATTGACAAAGTTATTAGCATCTGGTGCTGCACCGATTCCTACAGAATCCAGTACCACCAAATGAATACGATTAAATTTAGACATCTTATGCCCCCTTCTATTTTTCTTTTCTTGAGGTTAAAATCTGAACCCCATCTCGTCCAGCAACAATGACCTTATCCACCATTTGGTTGAATAAACCGTGCTCTACGACACCAACGACATGGTCCAATTCTTGTCCGAAAGCAATTGGATCTTCAATGACATCCAAGGCAAGATCGATGATAAAATTCTGCATATCCGTCACAAAACGTTGGCCATCTTTTTCACGGAAACTTGGTTTGTAGCCAGCTCGTTCAAAATGACGAAAGACCTGCTCTGCACCATACTGAACCACTTCTACTGGCAATTTAAAAGCACCTAGTTTCTCGACCAGCTTGCTTTCATCAACTACCCAAATGTATTCTTTAGATGGTGTTGCAACCACCTTCTCCATGAGAAGGGCACCACCACCGCCTTTGATTCCGTTAAACTGACTATCCACTTCATCTGCACCATCAACCGTCACATCGACAAAGTCTACTTGGTCAATAGATTTGAGTGGGATATTAAGGCCTTCTGCCTGTTTAGTGGTCACACTAGAAGTCGTTACAGCTATAATCTGCAATCCTTCTTCCTTGATACGACGACCGATTTCTTCGACAAAATAATAGGCAGTCGAGCCTGTTCCAAGTCCAACGACCATGCCATCCTTGACAAACTCAGCAGCCTTGATACCTGCCATTTTCTTCAGATTTTCCACTCAAACACCTCCATTAAAGAGCTACCTCTATTATACCATGTAAAGGCTTTTATTTCATCTAAAAATACCTTTAGAATACTGCTTATTTATCCTTGAAATTGAATTTTTTTAATAAAAGTAGAGTTCTGACAAATCACTTTAAGTACGGATATAAACCAAATAAACTCTAACAAAAATAGATTTATAAGAGTAAGAAAACGAACAAATTTAGTTTCTCAGTGAGAAGAATGCTAAACGTTCGTTTTTTGTAATTTAAGAATAATGATACAAATTATCAACATTTTTTGTCTAACTATTTTAGACATATCTTTTCATTACTTTAGGAAGACAATTACTAATCTCCGTTGGCAAGACCACATAATGTTCTTGAGCTAGTTCTTGGGCAATAGCTGAATGAAGATGGGTCGCTACTGTCACACGTTCGTAGAGACTGGCCTGTCGGAATTGGCCTGCAAATCCTGCAATCATCCCAGCAAGCGTATCTCCCATTCCCCCAGTCGCCTGATAGGGACCGCCAACCTGTAACTGGTAATAATCAGATTGGCCAGCTTGCCAAATACGAGTAGCTGGACCTTTCTCCACCAAAATTGTTCCTTGAGGGAAGGAAGTTAGGGTACTAGTCGTTGCATCTTCGTTTTGCTTTTCAATCGTAATACCAGACAACTTTTCCCATTCTTTTTGGTGGGGAGTTAGGATAAGCTGGTTAGATGGAAACGACAAACTTGTCCTAGCAAGGATGGTTAAGGCCCCTCCGTCTACAATCAAAATCTGATTCTTTTTTAAGCCAGCAAAGACCTGTTTGACTAGTTCTTCTCCAAAAGCATCGTCTCGTAAACCAGGCCCCATCAAGACAACTTCTGCCTTCTCCAATTGCTCTTGTAACAATTGCTGGTCTTGAAGAGAAAAGGCCATAGCCTCAGGTAAATGACTGTGCAAAGCTGGGATATTTTCTCTATCTGTTCCAACAGTCACCAATCCTGCACCGCTTTTTACTGCTGCCAAGGCAGCCATGATGATGGCACCACCATAAGGATAAGTTCCACCCAGCAAGAGCAGACGACCGTAGTCTCCTTTATGACTTGTACGAGAACGTTCAATAATAATTTTTTCTAGTAAGGTTTGATCAATCACTTTCATCCTTTTTTCCTCAACTATCCTTTATCTGATTGTTTTAAAACAACTTGATAGACTTTCTTAGTCCACTCTTCTAAGTCTTCTCCAGCATAGTCAAGATAATGCACCCTATCTTGTATTTTAGTTGGAATAATATTTTCAAATTGGCTCTTATTATGAGTTGGAATAACACAAATATACAACTCACTAAATAAATTCAACATGTCCTTAATTTTTGCAACATGGTAGCCATCAAAAATATAACCAGTAACTTTAATCAAATCTGTATAGATAAAATGAAAACTCACTCCAGGAATAAACTTGTCTTGTAATTCTTTCTCTGAAGGAGCTCGACCTAATAAACGCTCCATCGCTAATCGATAACCAGAACTTGTATTTGACCACCCTAACATGACATAGTCAAAATAATCTATCGGATCCGATGCAGCATTTCTACTATCCAAAACCAACTCCTCAGCATCTCGCCCAAAGGCTTTCACAGCAGATAAGAGCTGACCTGTTTTAAAGATAGAAATAGCTGCATCTATAGTCGTAGTATGACTACAGTAGTCTGAAGTCACTAACCTCTTATGTAGATCATAAGTCGAGGCTACTATTTTATTTGTAGGGGTAAATGGTGGCAGAAAGGGATGCTGACAGATGTAATCTAAAATTTCTTTTTTTAAACAAGAATCAGCACAGTCAATACTTGTTTGACGTTTATGAAGTTTTTCGTAAGCTATAAATTTAGCAATTTTTTCTAATTCCCACTCTTGAATATTTGGATAATCAATTAGTGCTAAGTAGTATATTCCATCCCATTGTAAACTATATTCCCCATTATAAATTTTTAAAATCATCTAATCACCTCACTCCATTATACAACAAAAAGGAGGCGCAGACCTCCTTTTATAAACTTATTTCTAAAATTTAATACTCATTTCTGCCATTTCAGATATAGCTATAGAAAATACACTCTCTTCAGCGATTTTTCTCTTATTTTCTATCCAATGTCCGAAGTGCTGCCTGATAGGTTTGCTCCATCAGCATAGTAATGGTCATAGGACCGACACCTCCAGGAACTGGCGTGATGTGGCTAGCAAGTGGGGCAACCGCCTCATAATCAACATCCCCACAGAGCTTACCATTTTCATCGCGGTTCATCCCAACGTCAATGACTACCGCACCTGGTTTCACAAAATCAGGAGTCACAAACTTAGCACGACCGATTGCTACTACAAGAATATCTGCTTTAGCAGCTACCTTGGCAAGATTATGAGTACGTGAATGGGTCAAAGTCACTGTAGCATTCTTGGCCAAAAGAAGCTGAGCCATGGGTTTTCCAACAATGTTTGAACGACCGATGACAACCGCATTTTTACCTTCTAAATCAATCCCATATTCATGAAACATTTCCATAATTCCTGCAGGTGTCGAAGGAATCATGACTGGATGACCAGACCAGAGACGCCCCATGTTTAAGGGATGGAAACCATCCACATCCTTTTCTGGGTCAATAGCCAATAGAATCGCCTCTTCATCAATGTGTTTTGGTAATGGCAACTGAACCAAAATCCCATGCCAAGCTGGATCCTGATTATATTTAGCAATCAGGTCTAACAATTCCTCTTGAGTAATGGTCTCTGGAACTCGCACTACTTCGCTACGGAAACCAGCTGCAAGAGCTGACCTCTCCTTGTTGCGAACGTAGACTTGGCTGGCTGGATTGTCCCCAACCAAAATCACTACCAAACCAGGCACTAGACCTGTTTCTTCCTTTAATTTTGTAGTCTTTTCAGCCAACTGCCCCTGCAATTTGGCCGCTAAAGCTTTCCCATCAATAATCTGTGTCATATCACTTCTCTTTTCTTTCAAATATCTTCCATTATACCAAAAACCGCTAGTCCCCTCTAACACTTCTTTCCTAGGCTATCCTATAGTTTCAAACTATAAGAAAAAGCTCTGGTCGAGCTTTTCACTAATCTTGTCTTGAAAGTTTAAAATTGGTTACAAATAGCTTAACAAAGCTAACCTATAAAACCTTACTCAAGAAATCCTTAGTCCGTTGTTCTTGGGTTTGTTCAAAAATCTGTTCTGGTGTTCCATCTTCAACAACCACACCGTCTGCCATAAAGATGACACGGTCTGCCACCTCACGGGCAAATCCCATTTCATGTGTTACGATAACCATGGTCATTCCTGATTTGGCAAGGTCTTGCATAACAGCCAATACCTCACCTACCATTTCAGGATCCAAGGCTGAAGTTGGCTCGTCAAAGAGCAAAACATCAGGTTCCATGGCCAACCCACGCGCGATGGCAATCCGCTGTTGCTGCCCACCTGACAAACTCTGTGGATAAGCAGTTGCCTTATCTGGCAAACCAACTTTTTCCAAAAGTTCTTGGGCTCTCTTCTCAGCAACTGCCTTGCTCTCACCTTTGGTCTTGATAGGTGACAAGGTGATATTTTCCATCACAGTCATATTAGGAAAGAGATTAAACTGTTGGAAAACCATCCCCATCTTCTCACGCATAGCAAACAGGTCATTCTTCTTGTCCGTAATATCGACTCCCTCAAAGATAACCTTCCCCTTGGTTGCTTCTTCCAATAAATTCATAGAGCGAAGCAAGGTAGATTTCCCGCTCCCTGAAGGACCGATGATAACGACAACTTCTCCTCTTTTAATCTCGAGGTTGATGCCCTTCAATACTTCATTCTTTCCAAATGATTTATGTAAATTTTCAATTTTTATCAAGGTTTCTGTCATTATTTCTTATCTCCTTGTCCCATACGTTTTTCAAAAGCTTTCAAGGCTACTGTCAAAATAGAAGTCATAATCAAGTAATAAAAGGCTGCAAATAAAAGTGGTGTCAAAGGTAAATAGGTTGTTGTAGAAACTGTTGTAGCCCCGTTCCACAACTCCATGACACCGATAGCTGATAAGAGGGAGCTGTCCTTGATAATGGTGATAAATTCGTTCCCCAAAGCTGGCAAGATATTTTTGATTGCTTGTGGCAAAATCACATAGCGCATCGCATTTTTAGGACGAATCCCTAGCGAATAAGCCGCTTCTAGCTGACCTTTTGGAACCGCATTGATTCCAGCACGAACAGTCTCAGAAACATAAGCACCACTGTTCATAGAGATAATCAAAATCCCTGGAATCAGACGAGAAAGATCAACACCCAAAATCCCAACCTGAATAGTCGGAGCATTGATATGCATTAGAGCAAAGGCAATCATGATCTGAACCATCATCGGCGTCCCGCGGAAAATCCAAACGTACAAGTTGGCCAGCCAAACAAGCGGTTTAAACTTTGAACGTTGCCCAAAAGCCAAGACAACCCCTAAAATAGTTCCCAAAAAGACAACACAGATAGAAATGAGAACCGTCACAACAGCCCCATAGTTAAAATAAGGTAAATACTTAGGTAAAAAAGAAAAATTCATAGTCACACTGCTTTCTAAAATAGAGTACTGTATGATTATAACATGTATTGAATTAAAATTCAAATCTTTTATCCAATTTATTTAAAAATCTTTAAACTAGCAGAATTAGCGAGAAATCTTAGTTTTTTCTAGGCAAGTTGGCCTCCTTTATGGTAAAATAGTAACGATAAGAAATGAAGGAGAATCAAAATGGAATCACATTTGGTTAGAATCATCAACCGCCTTGAAGCAATGGCAAACGATGGCGGAAATTTAAAACGTAATTTTGAACGCGAAGGAGTTGTTGTTGCAGAAGTTGCATACAGCCACGACGAAGAAAACGGATCAATCTTTACCCTTCGTGATGTAGAAGCTCGCGAAACTTATACTTTTGATAGCATTGACTTGATTGCAATGGAGATTTACGAACTCCTTTACTAATACAAAACAAGCTGGGATTACACCCTGCATGTCTAACCAAAATCCTTTTTGTCTCACAAATAGGATTTTTTTATAGTCCAAATCCACGAAGATTTTCATTGTAACAACTTCTCAAAGCTACAATCTTTTTACTTGCTTTACACCCCAATCCTGTTATAATGAGAGTATAGAAATTTGACTATTTTTGACCTTTAAACAGGTCAGGCTAAAGAAAGAAATGAGGTAGATGTATGCTTTGTCAAAACTGTAAAATTAACGACTCAACAATTCATCTTTACACCAATCTCAATGGAAAACAAAAACAAATTGACCTCTGTCAAAACTGCTATAAGATTATCAAAACAGACCCTAATAACAGTCTCTTTAAAGGCATGACAGATTTGAACAATCGTGATTTCGATCCCTTTGGTGATTTCTTCAACGACCTAAACAATTTCAGACCTTCTAACAACACTCCTCCTATTCCCCCAACCCAATCAGGTGGAGGTTACGGTGGAAACGGCGGTTATGGTTCCCAAAATCATGGATCCGCTCAAACTCCACCACCAAGCCAAGAAAAAGGCCTGCTAGAAGAATTTGGTATCAACGTAACTGAGATTGCCCGTCGTGGAGACATTGACCCCGTTATTGGGCGCGACGATGAGATTATCCGTGTCATCGAGATTCTCAATCGTAGAACCAAGAATAATCCTGTCCTTATCGGTGAACCTGGTGTCGGAAAAACGGCCGTTGTCGAAGGCCTAGCTCAGAAAATCGTTGATGGCGATGTTCCACATAAACTCCAAGGTAAACAAGTCATCCGTCTGGATGTGGTTAGCTTGGTTCAAGGAACGGGTATTCGTGGACAATTTGAAGAACGCATGCAAAAACTCATGGAAGAAATTCGCAAACGTGAGGATATTATCCTCTTTATCGATGAAATCCATGAAATTGTCGGTGCAGGTTCTGCGAGTGATGGTAATATGGACGCAGGAAATATCCTCAAGCCAGCCCTTGCTCGTGGGGAACTGCAACTGGTCGGCGCTACTACCCTCAATGAATACCGTATCATTGAAAAGGATGCTGCCTTAGAGCGTCGTATGCAGCCTGTTAAAGTCGATGAACCAACGGTGGAAGAAACAATCACTATCCTCAAAGGAATTCAAAAGAAATACGAAGACTACCACCACGTTCAATATACCGATGCTGCAATTGAAGCAGCTGCAACTCTTTCCAATCGTTACATTCAAGACCGCTTCTTACCTGACAAGGCCATTGACCTCCTAGATGAAGCAGGTTCTAAGATGAACTTGACCTTGAATTTTGTGGATCCTAAAGTCATTGATCAGCGCTTGATTGAGGCTGAAAATCTTAAATCTCAAGCTACACGAGAGGAAGATTTTGAGAAGGCCGCCTACTTCCGTGACCAGATTGCCAAGTATAAGGAAATGCAAAAGAAAAAGGTCACAGACCAGGATACTCCTATCATCAGTGAGAAAACCATTGAACACATTATCGAGCAGAAAACCAATATTCCTGTTGGCGATTTGAAAGAGAAAGAACAATCTCAACTTATCCATCTAGCTGAAGACCTCAAGTCTCATGTTATTGGGCAAGACGATGCAGTCGATAAGATTGCCAAGGCTATTCGCCGGAATCGTGTCGGTCTCGGTACGCCAAACCGTCCAATTGGAAGCTTCCTCTTTGTCGGACCAACTGGTGTCGGTAAGACAGAACTTTCCAAACAACTAGCTATCGAACTCTTTGGTTCTGCTGACAGCATGATTCGCTTTGACATGAGTGAATACATGGAAAAACACAGTGTAGCTAAGTTGGTCGGCGCCCCTCCAGGTTATGTTGGCTACGATGAGGCTGGGCAATTAACTGAAAAAGTTCGCCGCAATCCATATTCTCTTATTCTCTTGGATGAAGTGGAAAAAGCCCATCCAGATGTTATGCACATGTTCCTCCAGGTCTTGGACGATGGTCGTTTGACAGATGGGCAAGGACGTACCGTTAGCTTCAAGGATGCCATCATCATCATGACTTCAAATGCAGGTACAGGTAAGGCAGAAGCCAGCGTTGGATTTGGGGCTGCTAGAGAAGGACGTACCAACTCTGTTCTCGGTGAACTCGGTAACTTCTTTAGCCCAGAGCTTATGAACCGTTTTGATGGTATTATCGAATTTAAGGCTCTCAGCAAGGAAAACCTCCTTCAGATTGTCGAGCTTATGCTTGCAGACGTTAACAAGCGCCTTTCTAGCAACAACATTCATTTGGATGTAACTGACAAGGTCAAGGAAAAATTGGTTGACCTCGGTTATGATCCAAAAATGGGGGCGCGCCCACTTCGTCGTACTATTCAAGACTATATTGAGGACGCAATCACTGACTACTACCTTGAAAATCCAAGTGAAAAAGACCTAAAGGCAGTTATGACCAGCAAGGGCAACATTCAAATCAAATCTGCCAAAAAAGCTGAAGTGAAAGCTTCTGAAACAGAAAAATAAATACTATATAAAATAAGTGGAAAATGAAAATTTTCTGCTTCTTTTTTACTAAAATAACTGTAATTTCTTGACAGCTTGCCCTTTGTCCATTATGATAATAATAACGATACTAGATAATGAGGAAAATGCAATGGCAAACCCAACTTTCGGAGAAAAAAAAGCGAATACAGACTATGTTTCACGTTACGGTGTATATGCAGTTATTCCTGACGCTGAACAAAAACAAATAGTTTTAGTTCAAGCTCCTAATGGTGCTTGGTTCTTACCAGGTGGCGAAATTGAAGCAGGGGAAAATCATCAGGAAGCCCTAAAACGTGAATTGATTGAAGAACTTGGATTCACTGCTGAAATTGGTACCTATTATGGACAAGCTGACGAATATTTCTACTCTCGTCACCGTGATACCTACTACTACAATCCTGCCTACCTCTATGAAGCGACTTCTTTCAAGGAAGTTCAAAAGCCACTAGAAGACTTTAATCATATTGCCTGGTTCCCTATTGACGAGGCTATTGAGAACCTCAAACGTGGTAGCCATAAATGGGCCATCCAATCTTGGAAAAAACAGCATAAGATTGACTAATACTCTTCGAAAATCTCTTCAAACCACGTCAGCGTCGCCTTACCGTAGGTATATGATACTGACTCTGTCAGTTCTATCCACAACCTCAAAACACTGTTTTGAGCAACCTGCGGCTAGCTTCCTAGTTTGCTCTTTGATTTTCATTGAGTATAAATCAAGCGACTTTATTCAAAAAGTGCTATAATAGAATTAGAAAATCGGAGGAAATATTATGAAGCTTATCAATACGACAAACTCACACTCGCAACTTGTAAAAAGTCAGCTAGAAAGTACCGATGCAACCCTTGTTGAGGTTTATTCTGCGGGGAATACAGATGTTATTTTTACCCAAGCGCCGCTTCACTATGAAATCCTCATCTCAAACAAACACCGTGCTATTCGTGAACCTGAAATCGAAACCATTCAAGAATTTTTCTTGAAACGTAAAATTGATAAGGACTCTATTGATGAAGCCAATATCAAGACACTCTACTCAGAGAAATTAATTGGAATTTCAATCCCAATCAAGTAAGGAAATTGAGTAAAAACTCGACTTGAGCGAAAGTCCAATAAGTCTTTCCATAATAAAACGCATAGTAGCAAGAGTTTCTACACCTGCTATTATGCGTTTTTATCATTTTGAAATCTTTTGCTAAAGATACTACTATAGAAAAAGATTTGATTCTGTTTCTCACACAATCAAATCTTTTTCTTTTATTAAAAACGAATCGTTTCACGTGTTTTCTCATATGAGGTAACAAAGCGATTGGTTACACCAGGCTCTGCCACTTCTAATGCTTGAGAAATCTTGTCAAATGAAGCGTGATAATCAAATTCTTTTTCAAAAATATCTAAAGCTTCGTTAAATGCTTCTTGAATGCGTTCATCAAATGAGCGATAGCGGTTAGAATATTGCAAGAGTTGCTCTGTTAAGGTTGCATATTGTACAATATTATAAGTTTCCGTTTCTAAAGCTTCCATATCATTCGTTGCAATTTCAAGAACTCGGGTAACAGATTCAATGTTAATCATTTTTTGTTCTAACTCAACCATTAAATCCTCGGTATTATTGCTTGCCGTAAAGAATAACTTCAAGAAAGTTTGTGGAATACCTGGCAGATTGCGTTTTTCCATGTATCGCTTGATAGTATGGAGACGATTGACATAAACATTGGCCTTTTGACGTGCATTGATATCATCTTTCTCAATTTGCGTCAGGCGCTCACTAACTGAAATTTGCTCATCTTCAATATCTTTTAGTTGAGTTTGTAAATCCTCAAGATTTTCTTCAAGAACTGAATAAGCTTGGGTTGGTTCTTCTTGATTTGAAGTTACCTCAACAATAGCTGCCTCAAAACTCTCTAATTCTGTCTGAATACGACGAACATGGCTTGCAGCTGTCTCAGGAAGTAAATAGGTCTTGCTCAAACGTGCAATATCTTCTCCCAATAAAGTATTATTCTCTTTCATATGTTGAAGGTAAGTTGGAAGAGTTGCAAGTAGATTTTCCACTACTTTCTGAGCAGCAATTTCTCGAGTAAAAATATCATACAAGGCATTGATTTCCTCTTGTGCCTGTCCATTCTCATATTCGGCATTATCCAATTCCAACTGACGAATATTCTCTTGGTTTTTCTTGAATGCTTCATAAAGCAAGTGGAAACGCGCTTCAATATCCGTTTCAACAAAATGATAATTAGCATCTAAGAGCTTACGATAACCATCTTCTAAATCTTCCAGTTGATCAGGTAGGTCTTTAGATAATGTCGCTACAATTGCTGGTATACGATCAACAATATGCGTTAAAGCCAAAATATGATTTTCAGCATTATCCAAAATCACAGCTGCTTCTACTGGATCTCCAGACGAATTTAAAGTTACAAACTGAGAAAACTCTGATTGGATATTTTCCAATTGTTTTTCAATTTCAGATAAACCTTGGCCATATTCTTCAGAATGATCTGCAACTCGGTGTTGCAACTCTTCAAACAAGTCCAAGGTATGAAGAACACGTCCACTATTTTTAGATTCTTGCTTCTCTAAGTCTGCCAAAGCATTGCGAATTTCAGCAATATCTTCTTCAATCAAAGTAATTTGACTCTCAATTTGGTCAATTTGATGACTGGCCTTGAGAAAACGAAATGAATGGTTATAGCCTTCTGCTTCAAAGAGATTATTTTCAATATCGGCAAAAGAGTTGAGAGATAAATCGACCCATTTTTGATTCCATTCACGGAAAGCCACTTGACTTTGTCCAATCAAGTGCATATTTTTTACAGCTTCTACTTCATCATTTACTGGAAGATTGTATAGTTCTTCTTTTCTTTCTTCTAGCGCCTCTAATCTTCCCTCGTTTCGCTTACGTAGAAAGATTGCCACTACATAAGCCAGAACTAAAATGACTGCAATTGCAACCATTAAATAAATTAGTTGTCCATTAGACATATCAAACTCCTTTTTTACTTGAAACAATCGTAATGATTATATCATATTTTTTAGACCAAGGGAACTACTTCTCCCTATTTTTTAGACATCAAGTGTACTATAAACGGCATTTTCCTCGATAAACTCACGACGAGGCTCTACTCGATCCCCCATCAACATATCAAAGATTTTATCTGCTTCTGCAGCATCATCTACAGAAACTCTAGCCATCAAGCGATGTTCGGGATCCATGGTTGTTTCCCATAACTGATGGTCGTCCATTTCACCCAGACCTTTATAACGCTGAATGGTTGGTTTGGCACGTCCTTCACTATGGCGGGCTAAAGCTTCTTGGAGTTTGATTTCTTGATCTGCACCTGGCTGGATGTATTCTTTAATCTCGCTTCCAACCTTGACACCATAGATTGGTGGTTGAGCGATATAAACATAACCAGCTTCTAGGATTGGTTTCATATAACGATAAATCAAGGTCAAAAGAAGGGTACGAATGTGGGCTCCATCGACATCGGCATCGGTCATCAAAACGAGTTTTTGGTAACGGGCTTTCGAAACATCAAATTCTGCGCCAAATCCTGTTCCCATGGCTGTGAAAAGACTACGAATTTCTTCGTTAGCAAGAATCTTATCCATGCTAGCTTTTTCAACGTTCAAAATCTTACCGCGAATCGGAAGGATAGCCTGAAACTCACGGTTACGACCAGATTTGGCTGATCCACCAGCTGAGTCTCCTTCGACGATGAAGAGTTCTGTTTCAGCAGGATTGTTTGAAGAACAGTCTGCTAGTTTCCCTGGAAGGTTGGAAATTTCCAAACCAGATTTTTTACGGGTGACTTCACGCGCACGCTTGGCAGCCACACGAGCCTTAGCAGCCAAAATCCCTTTTTCCACGATACGTTTGGCAATCTGTGGATTTTCCATGAGGAAATCGGAGAAGGCATCACTGAAGAGACGATTGGTAATCTTGACCACTTCGCTATTCCCCAGTTTGGTCTTAGTTTGTCCTTCAAACTGTGGATTTGGGTGTTTAACCGAGATAACTGCAGTTAATCCTTCGCGGACATCTTCCCCAGTTAAATTGTCTTCATTGTCTTTTAGTAACTTATTCTTACGAGCATAATCGTTGATAACACGTGTCAAGGCTGTACGGAAACCTTGTTCATGCGTTCCACCTTCATGTGTATGAATATTATTGGCGAAACTCATGACATTTTCATGGTAACCCGTTGTATACTGCATGGCTACCTCAACTGTGATATCATCCATCTCACCGTCTGTATAGATTGGTGTATCAAAGATCACATCCTTGTTCTCGTTGATATATTCAACGTAACTAGCAATCCCACCTTCATAATGGTAATTCTTGGTTTGTTCCAAACCTTGGCGCTTATCTGTGATGGAGATTTGAAGACCGCGATTTAGAAAGGCCAACTCTTGGATGCGTTTGTTTAATTTATCAAAATCAAAGGTTGTTGTTTCCGTAAAGATTTCTGGGTCTGGTGTGAAGTGAACCGTTGTTCCCGTTTTATCCGTATCTCCAACCACCTCAAGGTCTGCAACAACATGACCACGACGGTATTCTTGGTAATGAATCTTACCGTTTTTGTGGACATGAACATCTAACTGAGTGGAAAGAGCATTAACTACTGAAGACCCCACTCCGTGAAGACCACCTGAGACCTTGTAGCCGCCACCGCCAAACTTTCCTCCAGCGTGAAGGACAGTAAAGACAGTCTCAACGGCAGGTCGACCTGTTTTTTCCTGAATATCGACTGGGATCCCACGCCCATCATCGACAACAGTAATCGAATCATCTGGCTCAATAAAAACTTGAATATGGCTGGCAAATCCTGCCAAGGCCTCATCGATTGAGTTATCAACAATTTCCCAGACTAGATGGTGAAGACCTTCTTTTGAGGTTGACCCGATATACATCCCTGGACGCATACGAACAGCCTCTAAGCCCTCTAAAACTTGAATTTGACTGGCATCATAATCCTGTGCCTGCAGATTTTTGATTTCTTCTGTCATCTTATTCCTTTTTCTTATATGTCTAATACTTGTCTTAAATTCACGATACTGGTAAACAAGTGGGTATCCAATCCTGCTGCTTGACCTGCTTCGATATCAATCGGTCGATCACCAATGACAAGACCTGAGCTAATCTGATACTTTTCTCTTAAATAAATCATGGACTCAGGGTTTGGCTTTCTCTTAAAGCCTGAGCTAGAAGTCACTACTTCCGTAAAATAGGTTGTTATAGAAGTTTTTTCTAAAATTTCTAAGACCTGATTATTTCGATGAGAGACCAAAAAATGACGTCCACCTTGTTTTGAAATGTCTTCCAATAGGTCAGAAACTCCTTCAAACAAAATCGGGTGTTCAAGCTCTCTGGCTTCATTTTCCTTGTATTTTTCTAAAAAATTCTCTAAATTGGGAGCGAATATCTCAATCGCAAAAGGAGTAGAAACCTTTAAAGCCTGATAGACACTGTCATGGTCTTGTGTGATACCATACAATGCCAATGTTTCAACAAATGCAGCTGTTGAAGTTTCATAATTATCCAGTAAAGTTCCACCTAAATCCCAGATATAATCGTGATATTTCATACCCTTCATTATAGCATTTTTTTATGAAAAAAGCGATGATTTCCCTGATTTTTCCACATAAAAAACGAGAGAATAACTCCCGTTTTACTGATTTTTACCAAAGACATCTCGATAGAGCATTCCTGTTCGTAAACTCTCTGCGTCCCCTCCTAGTTGCTCCACCAACTCGTAGGCAAAGGCAAGAGCTGTCGAAGGGCCTCGACTGGTTGTCAAATGACCATCTACCACTACTGTTTCCTTTACATATTGACCATCAAGGATTTGCTCTTGAACGCCGTCATAACAAGTGTACTGCTTGTTTTTCAATATCCCTGCTTGATTGAGGGCAATTGGCGCAGCACAAATAGCTGCCAGTTTCTTCCCTTCTCGTTCGAAGCTTTGCAACTCTTGAATCAAGGCCTGATTGTCTCGCAAATGTACAGAACCAGGCATGCCGCCAGGAAGGACAATCATGTCATAGTCTGATAAATCACCATCAAAAACACGATCTGCACTTACTTGGATTGCATGCGACCCCATCACTTGCTTTTCAAAACCAACCATATCACAAGTAATATTGGCACGACGCAAGATATCTACAACTGTCAAAGCTTCAATTTCTTCAAAGCCCTGAGCTAACATAACTGCTACTTTAACCATGATTTTCTCCTTATTTAATTTGTTTTAATACAACCTTTTTCCGTTTGAATGGGACTTTTCCGCTCTTTTCTTCAGCTAGATTAGTCTGGTAACTCATCGATAAAAGCAAGCCAACACCAATCAAATTACTGATAATAGCCGATCCTCCTTGCGAAATGAAAGGCAGTGGAATCCCGGTCAAAGGAAGCAAGCCCGTTACAGCACCGATATTCTCAAAGATGTGGAAGAGCAACATCATAATCAAACCTGTGGAAATATAGGTGTAGAACTGGTTATTTGATTTGAGAGTAATCTTCAACATACGATAAATGAGCATGAGATAAAGGGCGATAACAAGGACAGAGCCAATAAAGCCAAAATCTTCTGCAATGACCGTGAAAATCATATCCGACTCTCGAACTGGGATAAGCAGATTCGAAGCATTAAAACCTTGACCAAATAAACCACCGCTCCCAATGGCAATCTGCCCTTGAGCCTGCTGGTAAGTCGTTGTTTGGGCAAACTCAAAGGGATTGAGCCAAGCCAAAATCCGATTGATTTGGTAGGTCGGCATTCCAATCTGGTGAAGAAAAGCCCTTCCGTCCTTGCTAATAAAGATGGCTAAGAAACCAGCAACTCCTGTTACAGCAGTCACAAATACTGGGATAATAATTTTCCAAGAAACCCCTGATAATAAAACGATTCCTGAGAAAATGGCTACAAAAACCAAAGCTGTCCCCAAGTCACTTTGAAGTGCTAAAAGAACTAGTACTGGAATAGTAAAGAGAATCATCCAGAAAATCAACAAAAAGTCCAGTGGAACTGTGCGTCTCCATTCCTTATGTTTTTTTGTAAATTGGACAATCACACGGGCCAACATGAGAATATAGGATATCTTCATAAATTCTGACGGTTGGAATAGGGTAATTCCATTTATTGATACCCAGTTTTTGGCACCCGTTGATGCAACTAGGCTTGGATTATAAAAGACAATCGGCAAGACCATAAGTCCCAAGCCTAAAATATACAGAAAGGGGGTCACTTTCCAAAGAAATTCTGTATTAAAGAGCATGACGATAAAACCAATCACAAGCCCCAAGGCGATCCAGGCGACCTGCTGCCCTAAAATGGGCAGAATATTATTTGGATAATCATGACTAACGGCTATATAGATAGCCACCACACCGATGACCAGTAGAAAAAATACTGGCAATAGCAAACTATAATCGACTCTAGAGTCGAGAGAACGTTTCATATACACTAACCTTATACTTTCATACAATACTATTTATCAAAGTTCATTTAAAAATTTATCAACAGCTTCATCAACTTCGGATCGAGAGACGGTTTTAACAGTCGCTTCTTTTGCTAGAGAAGTCACTATTTGCTTGCCGTATCGTTTTCCGACAATTCTCCTATCCAAAATAAGAGTTAAAGAACGTTGGTGTTCACGTCTCATACTTCTTCCCAAAGCCTGTTTTAAACGAATAATAGCCATTGGCAATTGATAATCATAAAAGGCATTTTTCCCTTCTTGAATTAGTTCCTGATTGATCTTTTTCGTCAAGGGCTCTTGAGGATTTTGGAAAGGAAGTCTTGGTACAACTTGAATTACAAAAGGATGACTTGAAAAATCAACTCCTTCCCAGAAACTTGCTGCGCCAAGCAGGATTTGTTGTTCACCTTTTTCAAAGCGTTTCTTTAGCTGATGAACATCCCCATTTTTATACTGGGCCAAGTGGCTAACTGGAAGTAAATCCGATACTGCTAGAAGCATGTCTTTAGCGGTAAAGAGAACCAAAATCGGTTGCTGGAAAGCTTGAACTCCCATCAGTAAATCAGCTACCTCTTGGGCATAAACTTCTAAGGAAGTTTCTGTTACTAGAGGAAAATCTTTGACCAAGACCACTTCTTGATCCTGTTTTTTACAAGCTTCAATCTTAACAAATTTAGCTTCGGGATAGCCTAACAGGTCTGCCAAAGAAACTCTTTGACTAATCTCAAGAGTGGCCGACACTCCCAAGACTTGACATGAATCAGGCACTAAGGAAGATAGAAGAATACGGCCTGATTTCGTAGAAGAAATCTGAATTTTCTTTTGACTCGTTTCAGTTGCTTCAAGCCAGTAATCTCGGTCAGCTGTAAAATAGCGAACCAGCTCCTCAAAGCCTTCTACCTCTAATTCTGAAAAATACTGATGGAGATTGACCAGAGAATCTAAGATATTTTTCCTAGATTTTCCAGACTGAAATTGTTCTATCAAGTAGAAGCACTCAAAGCGAATACTTTCTAGTATTCGTTGTTGGACCTTATTTTGCTCCTCCAGTAGAGCCTTATCAAGCAAATTGATAATAGACTGGATATCGTAGGTCTCTTGAAGCAGATTTTCTAGAGCTAACAAAATCTTTTGAACTTCATCAATAATCAATAAACGGTCACTGACAAATTCAGGATTATCTTCCAGTCTAGTTACAAGATAGGCATGATTGGTCACTAAAAGCTTGCAGGTTTGTGCCCTTTCTTGACTACGTTTCCAAAAATCTTCCGTCACAAATAAGCTATGAGATGATAAATTCCCATCATGACAAAGATCTGTCAGAAAATGTTGGTAACGGTAGAGTTGCCCAATTTCATCCAAATCTCCTGTTTCTGTCTCTGTCAACCAGACCAAGAGTTGCATTTTAAAACGTCTAAATAAGCGATTTTCATCATTTTCCTGCAAGGAACGATAAAAGGTATCCAACTTCAGATAATTGTGTGGTCCCTTTAAAGAATGAATATCTGTATGAAATACTTCCTTGAGACGTTTACCTTCTTCTTCCATGATTTGATTTTGAAGAATCTTTGTCGGAACACTAAGGACAATCTGACGATTTTCCACTTGGGACAAAGCGGGTAAGAGATAGCCATAAGTTTTCCCAATCCCAGTCGGCGCTTGAATCAGAGAGACAGGCTCATCTTTCAATAGCAAGCCAACCTCTTTAGCAAAACTTTCTTGTTCCTCCCTCACTTCAAGGTTCAACAAAGAAATATTTTTAGAAAAATCTTGAGATAGTTTTCGTAGCTCCAGGGGAGCTGTAGTTTTCTTGAAATACAGTCCTTGAACTTGGACCAAGTTTGGTGAACTCAGGATAGATTGACTTCGATAAATTTCTTCAATAACCAGATAGGACTCATATAAGAGAGCATCAGCCATTTCCAGCAAGCGTTCCAAGAGACCTTTAGGAAGTTGGGCCATCTTTTCCCGTAGAAATAAGAGTAATTCAGCAGTAGCTTGGGCATCTGAAAGGGCTGTGTGAGCGTGCTTAAGAGGAATTCCTAATTCCTGACACAAAATCGGCAAACTATATTTTTCCAGTTCTGGGAAAAAGACTTGAGCCAATTCGACCGTGTCCACACGAAGATTTCTTAGTTCATAGCCTTCAAAAAATAAATTCTCCGCCAAGAGATTAGCATCAAACTGAACATTATGGGCTACAAAAATCCCATCCTCCACCAAGTCAAAGATTTTTCTAGCAACTTGCGAAAAATCAGGTGCTTGCGCCAGACGTTGGTCTGTCAATCCTGTCAGTTCTTTGATATGAGCATCTAAGGGTTCATGTGGATTGACATCCGTCGTATAGTGATCGACGATTTTTCCGTCCTCAATCACAACAATTCCCACTTGGATAATTTTAGCCTTACTACCTGTGCTAGTTGCCTCTAAATCCACCACAACATAGCGATTACCAATCGTTTTCATTATAAAAAATTATACCAAAAAAAGGGCCATTTGGCACCTGCAAACATAGGATAATTTTCAAACTCAAGAAGGTTACTTGCCTTAAAAATCCCAGCAAACAGAGCATCCTAGCCTACTTATTTTTTTGAAAATATTGGAGAATAAGAAAAATTGAGAGAAGAAATATTTGCATCTTCCTTCTCTCAACGAATCATTTACTTTATTTAACCATGTCAGGATCGTAATCATAAAATCCTGTATCAAGGAAACGGTTTTTAGGATGTAACTTGCGCACTTCTTCATCCAGCAAGAAGGCTTGGTCATGACTAAAGTTGCCCTCTTGGATCAAGCTACGCGCTTGGATAAAGAGTTTTGCAATCTCAACAAAGTTCTGACCAGGTGTATAGAGACCTTCTAATTTCCAGTGAGTAAAGCCATGCTCCACCAATTCTGTTAATTTGGTCATCAAATCAAGGTCATTGTTGGCAAAGATGTGGGTACCATGATTGTCTTCAAAAATAGAATAGTGGCTCTCTGGGTCACTTGGCTCAGCCAAGAAGAGGTCACGCTTGCGAGTCTTTTCATCATCAATATGCGTAAAGTTATAGTAGTTTTGCAAGAGCGGACGTTTAGAATGATGGATGACACTAGCACCGTAAACCAAAACTTCAGCAGGAATTTCCAAAATCTCTGGCATTTTGAAAAGTTCAGCTGATGGAATTTCACGCGCCAAAACAGCCTCAGATGCGCCAGCCTTTTGTCCCCAGAAGTTGATCTGACGACTGCTTGTCACCATAGTTGAAGCATCATAAATGGTCTTAAATGAATAACCATCGCGGTTGACTACGTAAAAGACACCTGCATCCCCAATCGTAATGTAGTCTGTCTTGATTTCTTCCAAAAAGTCTAAGAAAGGTTTGATACGGTCCATCATATCTTGGTGCATGAGGGCATTGACTGCAACAATCAATTCCTTATCAGCATCATGAACCAGCTTAGCGATTTCACGCAATTGGTCATGACTAAAGGTTGTTGGCAGACGAAGGCCAAAATCTTTCTCACCGACATAGATACGGTCTACGCCAGCTTCGAGCAGTTGTTTAACTTGTTCAATACTTTCAGCAGTTGCTGTAATGATAATCTTTTCCATAAGAAAAATTATACCACATTTCTCAAAAATCAGCTATGCTTTGAAAATGAAAAGGGACTTTATTCTTTTTGTAACCTTTCTGTAATAATTCTCTGCTGAAAAAATGATAAAATAGGTATGTACTGTTAAGGAGAGAATCATGCCCGTAAGAAAATTACAATCCTATGAGGTAGACTATCAAGAAGAATTAAACCAGCAACTTCCTCATTATCAAGCTTATACACCTGAAGCACAAACTGATAGCAATCTCAAAGAAATTTTATTTTTTGTCAATATCGCTGTTTTTTGTATCTGCATTGCCATCTTTAGTTTTATCTTTTTATCATTAAAATTAACAACTGTGCTCGCCTTACCTGCAGCAATAGTATCCAGCTTACTTGTTTTAAAAGTCCAACGCTCTGTTATCAAACGAAAACTTAAAAAATAAACATATCGCCCCATCCGGAGCGATATGTTTATTTTTTCTTTTTAGATGGTGTGTGGATGGCAATCTTCACTTCAAAGATTGTTCCCTTGGGTTTATTATCTTTAACAGTAATGGTTCCTTTTAAGGCGTCTACAATTTGCTTGGCCAGAGATAATCCTAAACCAAAACCACCTTTTTGTCGGGTTCTAGCCTTATCAACTCGATAAAAGCGGTCAAAAATTTTCTTCTTATCTTCTGTCGAAATACCGACTCCATTATCAGAAACAAGTAAATACAGATTGCGATCGGTCGCCGAGATAAGAAAATCAATTTCACCATCCTCTTCAGTATACTTGACAGCATTATCAAATAGGATAGTCATCAACTGCTTCAAGAGAAGCTGATCTGTGACAATCGTGCGATGGATCCGATTTTCAAAACGGAAGACACGATCATTTTCCGAAGCAATCATCTCATAGTTTGTGAAAGTCGTATTAAAAAAGCTAGTTGGAACTTCTGCAAGTTCTGGCTTAATCCCATCATCTCTACGAGCTAAGTTCAGCAAGTTTGTCGTCAAAAAACGCATATTTCGGACTTCTTCCAAGCTCGATGCAATGCTTTCACTCACATCCATAATGGTAGCTTCTGGCTTACGAAAAAGGGTCTCTAAGCGATTTTGCAAAACTGCGAGTGGAGTTCGTAACTCATGACTGGCATTTTCCACAAAGGACTGTTGCTTCTGCATGCTCTCAAGCAGGGGCCTAACACTAACCCTAGCTAGATAGAGACTGGCAAGCAAAGACAAAATCCAGAAACTTGCCATCACAATCACAATCAATTTCTCATGCTTTTGACTGGCCTGCTCTAACTGACTGGTATTTATCAAGACAGCAGCATACTTGATATTGGTTGAAACCGAACTAATATTGGTTTCCATCAAAATCATACGATAGATTTCTTCCTGCCCATAGCTATTAAAAACCTGAATCTGATAGATATGGCCTAGTTCTTTCTTTTCTAACTTAATCTTATCCAAGCCCAAAAATCGATTTCCAGAAAGAAGTTGAGTAAAGTTCTTATCAAAGAGAATGACTTCCGTATTGGAACTGACATTGGGTTTTATCTCAGTCTTGCTAGTATCTGTAGCGGCATTTTCTAAATCTTTAATCTCTTCTGTTGCCCTATTTACTGCCAGCTGAATAACTGCTTGAGGATTTTCACTCAGTCCGTGGAGCTTATCATCCACCGAAGTATAAAGACTCGAATGCATGACTTGTAAAATAATCAGAGTCATGGTAGAGAAAATCAGAGTGAAGACACCAAAGTTGCGGATAAAATAACTAAAGTCATCCGCACACCATGTTTTTTTTAGTTTACTGAACATCTTTTAAAATATACCCAACACTGCGCAAGGTTTGCAAATTCTCTGCAAAAGTGGTTCCTTTTAATTTCTTACGGACTTTTGAAACATAAACTTCGACAACCGAAATCGTTGTATCACTATCAAATCCCCATAGACGATCAAAAATCTGAGTCTTAGGCAAAATAACATTTTGATTTTGAAGGAAATAAACTAATAAATCAAACTCTTTCCCCAGCAATTCGACAGGAGTATCTTCGACTTTAACGGTATTGGTTGACAAATTAACCACAATATTTCCATAAGTCAAGGTATTTTCATTAAACTTACCTGAACGTTTGAGAAGGGCTTGAATCCGCATTTTGAGTTCTTCTAGGTAGAAAGGTTTAGTCAGATAATCATCTGCTCCCAGTTCAAATCCATGTCCCTTGTCATCCAAACTTTCCTTGGCAGTCATAATCAGAACTGGAGTCGTAATCCCCTTTTCACGCAATTCTTTCAAGACTTGGAAGCCATTTTTTTCAGGTAACATCAAATCGAGCAAAATCAAATCATAGACGCCACTTTCAGCTTCATAGAGACCTTCTTCTCCATCAAATACCTGCATGACATCCGCAAAATCGTCTAAAAAGTCAAATACTGAATTTGACAGGCCTAGGTCATCCTCAACTAATAAGATTTTTATCATGAGAAACTCCTCCTTATTAAAACCATTATACCAAATTTGCCTTAAAAAAAACTCAACTCTCTGCATTTTACATGAGATAGCTGAGTTTTCTTTTTATTTTAGGCTTGTTTATGCATTTCCGTATTGAAGAACGACTGCTTCCACTGCAGCTTTTTCACGGTTAATCAAGTCAACACGCGCTGCAATTTCCTTGATTCCCATACCGATGTTACGGCTAAGAGCAAGGTCAGAAAGTTGTGGCTCAAAGAATTCCTTGTACTCTGCCAAGCGTTGCTGAGTCTTAAATACGTGTGCAGGAAGGATAACAAAGCTATCAAAGCTCATATCTCCACCAAGGGCTGCCTTAATCCAAGCCCAGTTTTCACGCGCCCAAGACCAAGCTGTTTCCTGAGTTGCTTGATGACCTAAGAATTGGTAATACCAAGCAGACAAGTCCTGCGGTTTGACCACAAATTTGTCCTTCCAAGAAGCAATCAAGGTTTGGATATTGTCCGCATCTTTACTATAGGCAAGAGCTGCTGCCAACTGACGTTTAAAGACAGCATCTGTTGCGTGAGTATAAGTATCAAGATAAAGTGCTAACAAGTCTTTAGTCTCATGATGTTTCATCTCATTGATCAGAACTTGTGAGCGAATTGCTGCTGGGAGTCCTGCAAGATTCTCCTTGTGAGCCGCGAAGATTTGGCTAGCGACTTGGCTAGCTTCTGCATCATTTGAGCGAATCATCATAGAAATGGCTAACTGACGAACCAATTCATCCTCATCTGATTCTCCGTCTTTAGCTTCAAAACCAAGACGGTCATAGTTGTGACGAGCCAATTTAGCAACCAAGGCTTTGAAGGCTATTTCAGCTTCTGTTCCTTCATCGATAAAGCGCTCGAGGGCAGAAATTACTTGAGAAATGGCTGAAACGACAAGGTAAGATTCTTCCTTAGCAAGTTTATCAAGGACTGGGAGCAAGTCAGCATAAGAAATGTGCCCTGCTTCAGCAAGCAAACGACGTTCTTGAACGATTTGAAGTTTACTTGTGTTATCAAGATTAACTAGGTCAGCAAGAACTGCATCCAACAAGTCTCCTTGATAGTCGGTAATGTAGTGGGCTGTATTTTCAGTATTGAAACGAAGAGCTCCGTCATTTTCAGCAAGAAGAGCTGCGTAGCCTGGAATTTCGATGCTTTCAGTTTCAAGTGTATCTGGCAAGCCTTTCCAGTTGCTATTGAGTGGCACAACCCAGAGACGGTTCTTGTCTTCGTTCTCACCGATGAAGAATTGTTTTTGTGAAATCTTCAAGACATCATTTTCAACTTTGACAGTAAGAACTGGGTAACCAGGCTGTTCTAACCAAGAATCCATAAAGGCTGCGACATCACGTCCTGACGCTTGACCAAGGGCATCCCAAAGGTCACGACCAATTGTATTGCTGTACTGATGTTTTTCAAAGTAGGCATGTAAACCTTTGGCAAAATCGGCATCACCTAGCCAACGGCGAAGCATGTGCATGAGGCGACTTCCTTTGGCATAGACGATAGCTCCGTCAAAGAGCGTATTGATTTCATCTGGATGTTTAACTTCGACGTGGACAGACTGAACGCCATCAGTAGCGTCACGTTCAAGAGCAAGAGGTACTCCACCTGTTTGGAAATCTTCAAAGATATTCCAGCTTGGTTCAATAGCATCCACACAGACGTACTCCATCATGTTAGCAAAGCTTTCATTGAGCCAAAGGTCATCCCACCATTTCATAGTTACGAGGTTACCAAACCATTGGTGAGCCAATTCATGGGCAACAACAAGGGCAACTTGTTGACGGCTAGCAAATGTAGAGTTCTCATCCACAACCAAGTAAACTTCACGGTAGGTCACCAGACCCCAGTTTTCCATAGCACCAGCTGAGAAATCAGGAAGGGCGATATGGAGAGATTGAGGAATTGGGTACTTAACTCCATAGTAATCTTCGTAAAACTCGATAGAGCGAACAGCGATATCCAGTGAGAAATCAAGATTTGAAAGTGGATGTGCTTTGGTTGAGTAGACACCTACCAGGGTACCGTTTTTAGTTTTAGCCGTCACACCTTGCAAATCACCCGCAACAAAGGCTAACAAGTAAGAAGACATGCGAGGTGTTGTCTCAAACTTCCAGATACCTGTTTCCTTACGGTTTTCAACATCGATTTCTGGCATGTTAGACAAGGCCAATTCATCTTCTGCTTGGTCAAAACGTAGAGAGAGGTCAAAAGTTGCTTTGGCTTCTGGCTCATCCACACATGGAAAGGCTTCGCGCGCAAAATGGCTCTCGAACTGAGTAGACAAGACTTCCTTCTTGACTCCATCAACTGTGTAATAAGAAGGGTAAATCCCTGTCATGTTGTCTGTGATTTTACCAGAAAAGGTAAGAACCACTTCAACTTGACCAGCCTCAGCCAATTCGATATGAAGGGCTTCATTGTCATGGTCAACTGTAAATGGACGAGCTTGACCTGCAACTTCTACAGAAGCGATTTCCAGGTCTTTTTGGTGGAGGGAAATACGGTCACTCTGTGCTTGACCAGTGATGGTCACCTTCCCTGAAAACGTCTTGGTCTCACGACTCAAGTCTAAAAATAAATCATAGTGTTCAGGAACAAATTGCTTAATAAAATGTTCAACTGCTTGCATAGTTTTCTCCTATTCTAAGTTTAAGAGCTAGAGCTCTTCTTCAAACAAACTTATTATATCATGTTTTGTCTAAGAAAAAAGGATTGGACAGCGATTTCTAAAACTTTCTTCCGTCTAACAGTCTACAGGGGGTAGACCTTGCGAAATTCTTCTAAAACAACCTTGCTGTCAGGTGTAAAAGTCTGTCCTGCCTCCCTCAGCCACTCGGCGAAACAATCCTCATGAACCTGACGCCAATAGGCTAAAGATTTGTCACCTTCCCCTTCTTTAAAGGCATGATCAGCAGAAACTTGATTGAAGGGTTCAACAGAAACCTTTGTAATTTCGACAATACAGACAGCTTGATCTTGGCTATTTAAAATGACATCGAAGGTCCCTTCTTGCGGAAGGGGTTCATCTTCTAGTGCGTAGAGGTCGTAGGCTGAAGCTGTTGCTGTCTTTTCTCCTTTTAAAACCAAATCTGCCAAGAGATCGGCTTCCACTCCAAAAGCCCAAGCATCGATTTCATCTCCGATAGAAGGATTGATTTGTTTGTATTTATTCCACATTTCTTGCGGTGTCATGGGTTTCTCCTTTGTAATTTTTTACTTTCTTCTTTTACACGTTTGAGGTGGTCTGGATGGTCAATTTCTAAATCAAAAATCTCCGGAATAGAGCTGTAATGGAGAATGCATTCGATATCCATCTGATTTATTTTTTGTATGAAAGAAGTATTCAGATAGCCTGCTACAGCAAAATCAATCTTTTTCATCCTTACTTTATCCTGCATATCTCTTAGCATATCTAACATTATTGGACTTTCCATATCATGCCATTGACTGTTTCTCACGGTCGCAAAAACAAAAGAAGTCAAATCATTCATTCCAACTACAATCTTTGAAATGCCCGTTTCCAGTATCCTATCCAAGTCAAAATACGCTGACGGTAATTCAATCATCGTTCCGACTTTCCCAGTAAAACCATGCTGATGTAATACTCTAATAGCTTGCTTTAATTGATCGGCATCATTGACAAAAGGAAAAATAACAGACAGATTGGGATTGGTTTGATAAACTTCTGTAACGACATTTGCCTCAGCCTGAAATTCATCCGAACACGCTAGTAAACGTCTAGTTCCTCTATAACCAAACAAAGGATGACGTTCATCAAAATACTCTTTAGTTCCCTCTAAACAATTGGCTTCTGTATTCGTTAATTCTGAAAAACGATACCAGACCTCTTCATCCGAGTACAAGGAACAAATAGTGTCTAGATAATCTTTTACAAATTGCTGACAACTTGATAACAGGATGTTTTGATTGAGCTCTCTCAATAAATATTCCCCACGAATCATGCCAACATGATGAAATAGTTGTGGGTAAACTTTTTCATCAAGTTTTTCGCCACTAAGAGCAAGTTGATTTTTCATCATTCACCTTCCAATTCATGTAAGAAGTATTGCCCAGTTCTGGAAATCCTAATAACTCTGCTTTGACCTTCAAGACTAATAGCGATGCATTTCTTCTGTAATCTCTTGAATATCCATCCAAACATATCCCAGTGAATCATTCGCACCATCAGATACAGCTTCCGAAATCGTAACTTGAGGTGCACTCTCATTCATTTCAACATCATACAAGGCCATGATATGGTGAACCATAAAATTTTTTAACTCTTCCCTGACGAAAACATCGTAGATTCGAGGATTAGAGTAGCTTCTAACAGTAAATCCCGTCTCTTCCATAACTTCTCTAGTCAGCGTTTCCGTCAGTCCTTCACCAAGTTGCTGACTGCCTCCAGGTAGATCATACCGATGTTGATAAGGGCCTCTCGTTTTTTCAATGCAGAGTAACTTCCTATTTTCAAAGCAAACAGCGTAGACTCCAAAGTGTCTTTTGATTTCCATCAGATCCTCCTACTTCAAAGACCAGCCACCATCTATTGTCAAAATTTGTCCCTGCATGGCAGATGCCTTTCCACTGGCCAAAAAGAGACTGACTTCTGCCACTTCCTCTGGTTCTATCCAACGTTTGATGGGTGTTTCACTAGCCACCCAGTCAGCCAATCCACCTGGCTCAAAATCTGCAGCGGTCATAGCTGTCTTGACTGCTCCTGGAGCAAGCCCAAATACCTGAATCCCAGCTTCTGCATAGTCTAGAGCCAACTGCTTGGTAAAGCCTGCCAAGGCGTGCTTCGAAGAAGTATAGGCGTGTCCACCGCCACCTGCTAGGCTAGAAGCGATGGAGCACATATTGATGATGATTCCCTTTTTATTTTCCAACATTTGTGTCAAATAAAATCGAGTCAACTCTACTGGAGTCACGTAGTTAATTTCAAAAATTTCTTGAATTTCCTGCGCTGTCTGTTCCAACAGTGGTTTATAATCATCCAAAACTCCAGCAGTATTGCACAAAATATCCACCTGTGGACACCAGTCAAAAATAGGCTCCAAGCCCAAGGTCAAATCTCTCTGTAAAAAGTGGAAATCACCCTGTAAGAGTGGATATTCACCTTGGTCAACTCCATAAACTTGATAGCCCTTCTCTAAAAAGAGGCTAGCTTGAGCCAGACCAATTCCTGAACTAACGCCTGTAATGAGTACACATTTAGTCATGCACTTCTACCCAATCCGTCGCCAAAACATCACAAGGTGTCGGACTCCACATGGAAAAACCTTCTCCTTCTCCAGACACGTTGATTAGGAAATAGGGCGTCACTTCAAGTGCAATCCCGTTTTGTTCAATAGTATCAAAGAGTTGGACATAGTTTTCAGCGCCTCCCCAACCAGTTCGTACATATTTTTTCTTAGCCTTTAACCCAGGCAGCATTTCTTCAAATGTCATATTTTTCTCCTTTGATTCTACATTCTTCATTTAATTATAACAAAAAAACCGCTTTACAACGGCTTTTTGACCGTGATTTATTTACATCTGCTTCTACTTATGGCAAATTATTCCCTGCTGCAAGATAAATTTCATACCATTCTTTTCTTGTTAAATTAAAGTTTGTCGCTTGGCTAGCTTCTATCAAATGCTTAGGATTTGTTGTACCTACGACTGCCTGCATTTTGGCTGGGTAGCGTAATATCCAAGAAATAGCAATAGTTGAAGAAGTTACTCCATATTTAATAGCTAAACGCTCAAGTACTTGATTTAAAGCTTGAAATTTCTCATTGCCAACAAAATTCCCTCTAAAATACCCGAATTGTAAGACAGACCATGCTTGAATGACCACATCGTGTAATTTGCAATATTCAAAAATGCTGCCATCTCGCATAGCTGCTTGACTATCTTCCATATTAACATGAAAACCTGATTCGAATCCTGGAGTAAAAGCCGCACTCAATTGTAGCTGATTAACAGTTAGCGGCTGCTTGACATCTTTTTTAAGCAACTTCATCATCATAGGATTTTGATTAGAAACTCCAAAATTTCGAACCTTACCTTGTTTATAAAGGAGATCAAAGGCTTCTGCTACTTGGTCAGATTCCATCAAAGCATCTGGTCGATGAAGAAGCAAGCTATCTAGATGATCAATCTTCAATCTTTGCAAAATACCGTCTACTGATTTTATAATATAGTCCTTAGAAAAATCAAAATAGGTAAATTCTTCAATGCGAATGCCACATTTTGACTGAATCCACATCTCTTCTCTTAAATCTGGACGATTTTTTAGGACAAGACCTAACAGTTCTTCACAACGACCACGACCATATATATCAGCCAAGTCGAAAGCATTGATTCCAACAGAAAGTGCTGTTTCTACAAGCTCTTCAACTTCTTTTACAGACTTATCTTCTATTCTCATCATTCCGAGAACAATTTCTGATAATTCTTTATCATCTTGACCAAGAGTTATGTATCTCATCAAATTTTTCTCCTTAAATTTCTAACATTCTTCTCTTCATTATAACAAAAAACCGCTTTGTAACGGCTTTTTGACTATATTTCACTCCATTTTATCTTCTTAAACCCACGGAACAAGACAAAGATTCCAATAAAGAGAACTGCTAAAGGAATAATCTTTGTGAGGAAAACATTTGAAATGCCCATCCACGCATAATAACGGAGCAGAGAGCCTACAATAAGATGGGCAACAATCATACTGACAAAGGGACGAAAGACCGCTTCTTTCCAATTCCAAATACTGATGACTAGAGAAAGCGTAAAGACAAGGAAACTATACCAGGGAGCAGGAAGATAAAAGGCTCCTTCTTGTATGAAACTTCCTATTCCTACATATCCTAGAACAACTAGCAGAACTATAGTCCCAACGACAACATAAGTGCCAATTTTCATCTTAGGATAATCTTGGACTAGCCCCCAACGTAAGATTGTGGCCACAAGTCCAAAACCAATCAGAAAAAGAAGAAGTTGCCCTAAAAATGTGAGCAAATTGACTGTTAAGAGAGGACCTTTAGAAAAATCACTTAGTAGTTGATAATAACGTAATACCGCTAGGACAAGAATTGGCGTCAAAAGGGACTCCTTGATAGAACTACGTGGCGCTTCCTTGAGCATCTCTTTCATTAATTTTTTAGGATCCTTACCTAGATAATCCTCTGCACTCATGCCATCTCGTTCTGCTTCTGAGAAATCTAACATCATCAAATAAATCTGCTCTCTGAGATAGTCCTCATCATAGAGAAATCCAGCAAGATTAAAACTATCCCACAGTTCCTCAAAATACTGCTGATTCTCCTCAGAAAACTCATGCAGCAAAGCGCTTGTTTCTTCGTAATACTTCATTTTCTTCATGGTTTAACCCCCATTCTTAATTCCTTCTACTTTTTGACTCAAATCGTCCCATTGTTGCCAAAAGACCGAGACACGCTCTTCTCCTTCTTTAGTTAACGAAAAATACTTCCGATCTGGACCATCTGGCGACGGACGCATGTCGCCTCTTATCCATTGATTTTTTTCTAACTTTTGCAACAAAGGATAAATAGTTCCCGGAACAATGGTGTCAAATCCAGCCTCTCGCAAAGTTTGAACCAACTCATAACCATATCGCTCTTTTTGACCAATCATATCCAAGACACAACCTTCAAGAACACCTTTTAATAGTTGAGTTTCCTTCATCACTTCTCCCTTCTAATCTATTTTGTAATACCTACTAGTAGCTCCACCTATAGTATACTACTTCTATACTAGTTTGTAAAGCATAATAGTTAATACTCTTCGAAAATCTCTTCAAACCACGTCAGCGTCGCCTTACCGTATGTATGGTTACTGACTTCGTCAGTTCTATCCACAACCTCAAAACCATGTTTTGAGCTGACTTCGTCAGTTTCATCTACAACCTCAAAGCAGTGCTTTGAGCAACCTGTGGCTAGTTTCCTAGTTTGCTCTTTGATTTTTATTGAGTGTAAATAAAAAAACAGAACTAGCATGAACTAGTCCTGTCTATTTTTACCCAATCACACTTCCGTTTGGTACAGCTGGATCAACTGTGAGAAGGGTTAATTGTCCATCATGTTCAGCTGATAGGATCATACCTTGGCTGACATATTTCTTCATCATTTTACGTGGTTTGAGATTGGCAACGATTTGAACTTTCTTGCCGACCAATTCTTGTTCATTTGGATAGTATTTTGCAATTCCTGAGAGGATTTGACGATCTTCTCCATCACCAGCATCCAAGCGGAATTGAAGCAACTTATCTGAACCTTCTACTTTAGACACTTCTTTGACTTCTGCGACACGGATTTCGACCTTGTCAAAGTCTTCAAACTTGATTTCATCCTTGTTGAGTTTGAGTTCAACTTCATCTGGGTTCCATTCTTTTTCGACAGCTGGCTTGTTTCCTTCCATTTGTTCCTTGATATAGGCGATTTCTTCTTCCATATCCAGGCGTGGGAAGATTGGTGTTCCTTTGGCAACTACTGTTACACCCTCAGGGAAAGCAGCCAAACTCAAGTTTTCAAGACTAGAAACTTCTGCTAAGCCAAGTTGAGTCATAACCGCACGACTAGTTTCCATCATAAATGGTTCAATCAAGTGAGCGACGACACGAAGGCTGGCTGCCAAGTGGCTCATAACACTTGCCAATTGGTCACGAAGAGCTTCATCCTTAGCCAAGATCCATGGAGCTGTCTCGTCGATGTATTTATTAGTACGAGAGATAAGAGTCCAGACTGCTTCAAGCGCACGTGGGTAGTCAACTGCTTCCATGTGTGTATGGTAGTCAGCGATTGATTGCTCTGCTACTTGAGCAAGAGCATTGTCAAACTCTGTTACACCCTCTACATAGGCTGGAATTTGTCCATCAAAATACTTGTTAATCATGGAAACCGTACGGTTGAGGAGGTTGCCAAGGTCATTAGCCAATTCATAGTTGATACGGCCGACATAGTCTTCAGGAGTGAAAGTTCCATCTGAACCAACTGGAAGACTGCGCATGAGGTAGTAACGAAGTGGATCTAGTCCATAACGCTCTACCAACATTTCAGGGTAAACGACATTCCCTTTAGATTTAGACATTTTACCATCTTTCATGACAAACCAACCATGGGCAATCAAACGATCAGGTAATTTAACATCCAACATCATAAGAAGGATTGGCCAGTAGATGGAGTGGAAACGAAGGATGTCTTTTCCTACCATGTGGAAGACTGTTCCATTCCAGAACTTGTCAAAGTTACTATGTTCGTCTTGACCGTAGCCAAGAGCTGTCGCATAGTTAAGAAGGGCATCAATCCAAACATAGACAACGTGCTTAGGATTTGATGGGACTGGCACACCCCATGTAAAGGTTGTACGAGAAACTGCCAAATCCTCTAAACCTGGCTCGATGAAGTTGCGAAGCATTTCATTCAGACGACCATCTGGAGTGATAAATTCAGGATGGGACTTGAAAAATTCGACCAAACGATCTTGGTATTTGCTGAGGCGAAGGAAGTATGATTCTTCAGATACCCATTCAACCTCGTGACCTGATGGAGCAATACCACCAGTTACATTTCCAGCTTCATCACGGAATACTTCCGCAAGCTGGCTTTCTGTAAAGAATTCTTCATCTGATACTGAATACCAGCCAGAGTATTCACCCAAATAGATGTCATCTTGAGCAAGCAAGCGCTCAAAGACCTGTGCGACAACTTTTTCATGGTAGTCATCCGTTGTACGGATAAATTTATCGTATGAGATATCTAGTAATTGCCAGAGTTCTTTAACTCCAACTGCCATTCCATCAACATAGGCTTGTGGTGTAATGCCAGCTTCTTCTGCTTTTTGTTGAATCTTTTGACCATGTTCATCAAGACCTGTCAAATAAAAGACATCGTAGCCCATCAGGCGTTTATAACGTGCTAGGACATCACAAGCAATGGTTGTGTAGGCAGAACCGATATGAAGCTTACCAGATGGATAGTAAATCGGCGTTGTAATATAAAAATTCTTTTCAGACATAATTTTTCCTTTCCAGGCAAATGAAACCTGTTTTTCTAACACTTCATTATATCACATTTTTAAGGATTTTCGATATGGAAATCTATACAAAAACAAGATAGACGAGTGTCCATCTTGTTTATTTTATTCATAACGAAGGGCTTCGATTGGGTCAAGTTTCGATGCCTTGTTGGCTGGCAAGACCCCAAAAACTATACCCACGCTAGCTGAAACTGCAAGACTAAATAGGGCAACTGGGATCGATACTCCCACTTCTATACCCGCAATCAAACCTTGCAGTAACAAACCTGCTAAGGCAGTTAAACCACTTGCAATTGTCAAGCCAATTAATCCACCTAACAAGGTCAAAATCATGGATTCAATCAAAAACTGGATTAAAATATTAGCACGAGTTGCACCCAAAGCCTTACGGAGACCAATTTCACGGGTACGCTCTGTCACCGAAACCAGCATGATATTCATAACACCAGTTCCTCCAACAAAGAGAGAAATACCTGCAATGGCACTAATAATCGTCGTCATAAAACTAAACGTTTGTTGAACTTCTGCAAATGCAGCTGACTCATCTGATACTTGATATTCTCCCTGTTGCAAGCCAGCAAGCTCTGTCATTTTTCGTGCCAGTTCTGGACCCAGAGTTGGAGTTAAACTGGTGTCATTCACTCGAAAGACAATATTAGCTATTTCATCTACATTAAAATTCGCAGCAAGGGAAGTATTTGTGGTAATGGGCAAGCCACCAAAACCATATATTTTTGAACGTTTAGCCTCTGGACTAGTATAAACCCCAATAACCCGGTAACTAAATCCATTGACTTCTACAACCTTGTTAATAGCCTCTTGAGGAGAGCCAAATAAACTAATGGACAATTCTTCATCAAGTAAAATGACACTTGCAAACTCTTTGAAATCTTGCTCTCTCAGACTACGACCTGCAAGAATTTCATTGTTAACAGCCTCCATATAGGTTCTATTCCCGCCTGTCAAATTGGCATTTTCAACCTTTTTATCTTTATAAGTCAAGATGGCGTTCGTTGAGTTGGTTACATAGTAATTATCCACTCCCTTGAGTTTGGCTGCCTCCTTGACCCAAGATTCTTGCGGTTTTGGTGGTTCAACATGAACTTCCTCTTCTTTTCCAGAAACCGTAAAAGCTGATTGTTTCTGAGTAAAAGACCCATCTTTACTTTTTTTAGAAGAGAAAAAGACACTAATATTCTTCTGAGATTTGGTCATATCTTTGTTGAGTTGACGAGATAGGGAGTCACCTAGAGCCATAATCACAACAACTGATGAAACACCTATAATAATCCCAATCATGGTAAGCAAAGAACGCATCTTATGAGCCATGATAGATGAAAAGGCAAATTTCAGATTCTGCATCTTAGTTTTCCTCCTTTTCTAACTGTGCACTATCAGATGAAATAACTCCATCTCGAATGACAATCTGGCGTTTAGCATAAGAAGCGATTTCAGGCTCATGCGTTACCATGATAATAGTTTTTCCTTCTTTGTTCAAGTCAACCAATAGTTGCATGATTTGGTTACCTGTTTTGGTATCCAAGGCTCCTGTCGGTTCGTCTGCTAGGATAATAGAAGGATTGTTTACCAAGGCACGCGCAATAGCCACACGTTGCTTTTGACCACCAGATAATTCCGAAGGTAAATGGTGACTACGCTCAGTCAATTCAACCTTATCTAGATATTCCTCAGCTAACTTGCGCCGTTTTGAAGCCGAAACTCCTGCGTAAATCAAGGGCAATTCTACATTTTGCAGAGCATTGAGTTTAGATAGAAGAAAGAACTGCTGAAAAACAAAACCGATTTGTTGGTTGCGGACCTTGGCTAGTTGTTTTTCACCAAGTCCAGCCACTTCTTGGCCTTCAAGATAATACTCTCCACTACTTGGTGTATCCAACATGCCAATCGTATTCATCAGAGTAGACTTACCCGAACCAGATGGTCCCATGATGGCAACAAATTCACCCTCATTCACTTCTAGGTTGATATTTTTGAGAACCTGCAGTTCTTGGTCACCGTTACGGTAACTTCTGCAGATATTTTTTAGACTAATTAGTTGCTTCATCAGCCTTCACCTCTTTTCCTTCCTCTAGAGAAGACGTTGGGTTACTGATGACCTTGACTCCATTTGTCAGACCTGAAGTGATTTCTTGGTTGTCTGCATCAGCATTACCCAAACCAACTTCCACTTTCTTGGCCTTTTTCTGCTCGTCAAGCACCCAGACATAGTTCTTATCATTTTCAGTCACAACACTTGTTAGAGGAACCAAAATGGCTTTACTCTTATTTTTGACCTCAACACTTACTGAGAATCCTTGTTTCAAATCACCGATTTCACTTGTAACATCAATAGTGTATGGATATTTAGAACCAGAATTACCAGAAGCTGCGGCAGCTGGACTAGCTGCTTCACCATTGTTTTTAGGATAGTCAGAAATATAGCTTAATTTCCCAGTCCATTTTTTATCAGGATACACTTTAGAAGTAAAAGTTACTTCTTGACCTACAGAAAGGTTGGCTAGATTGTACTCAGACAGTTCTCCCTTAACTTGCAAATTTTCATTACTTACGACATGAACGACTACTTGGCTAGCTCCTGTTGGAGATTTGGAAACATTATGGTTGACTTCGACCACAGTTCCCTCTAGGGTACTGAGAACCGTCATTGCATCTAACTGACTTTGAGCCTTACTTAATTGTGCTGCTGCATCTGCACGCGCATCACGGGCATCACCCAATTGAGCGTCAATAGAAGCAACAGAATTTCCAGCCACTGGAGTTGGGCTTTGCACCGTTGCATCTTCTCCTCCTGCTGGCGCAGAGGTTTGAGGAGCCGGAGCTGAAGCGGCTTCATTTCGTGCTTGATTGAGTTCATTGATATGACGATCTGCCTTCGCAACTGCTCGACTCGCTGAATCATAGGCCGCCTGGGCTTCTGAACTACTGTACTTGACTAGAGCCTGCCCTTCGCTGACCTTATCGCCCACAGAAACAAGGATTTCGTCTAAATCTCCCTTGCTAGCATCAAAATAAACATATTGTTCATTTTTTGCTGTTACTGTCCCTGACAATAAAACAGAGGATGCCACGCTTCCTTCCTTGGCAACAACAAGATGAGTAGGTTCATCTTTTACAGCGGTTTGAGATGGTTGTCTAAAGAGTAAAATCCCTCCAGCACCCAATACAACTACACTTGCAGCACCAATTGCTGCATACAATTGCCACTTTTTAGCTTTACCATTCTTTTTCTTCATAATGAAACTCCTTTTCTTTTTTACAATACTTTGCTATTATACCAGATTTCCCTCCAGCAAACAATGCAGTTCAGATGGAAATAATGACAGTTCAGGATTAAACAATCGTTCGGAAATTCTCCTTTTCTGTTGTACTAGTTATATAATACATTATTTTGACTTATTTGGCAAGCTTTTTTGCAATTTTTTGTGCGTAGCAGATTTTTGCAATCAAATCAAAAAAAAGATAGAATATGACTATCAAAAAAGACACTCGACTATTTAAAAGAGTACAAAGGAGTTTTCAATGAGAGAATACGATATCATTGCTATCGGTGGAGGTAGCGGAGGAATTGCCACCATGAACCGTGCTGGTGAACATGGAGCCAAAGCGGCCGTTATTGAGGAAAAGAAATTAGGTGGAACCTGTGTTAACGTCGGTTGTGTTCCGAAAAAAATCATGTGGTACGGGGCGCAAATCGCTGAGACTTTCCATCAATTTGGAGAAGACTACGGCTTTAAGACTACTGATCTTAACTTTGACTTTGCAACCCTACGTCGCAATCGTGAAGCTTACATCGATCGTGCTCGTTCTTCTTATGATGGCAGTTTTAAACGCAACGGTGTAGACTTGATTGAAGGCCATGCTGAATTTGTAGATTCTCATACTGTTAGCGTAAATGGTGAACTCATTCGTGCTAAACATATCGTGATTGCTACAGGTGCCCATCCAAGTATTCCAAATATTCCTGGTGCTGAGCTAGGTGGCTCTTCTGATGATGTATTTGCCTGGGAAGAACTTCCAGAGTCAGTTGCCATTCTAGGCGCTGGTTATATCGCTGTGGAATTGGCTGGCGTACTCCACACTTTTGGTGTCAAGACAGACCTCTTTGTTCGCCGTGATCGCCCTTTACGTGGTTTTGACTCTTACATCGTTGAAGGTTTGGTCAAGGAAATGGAAAGAACCAACTTACCACTTCATACTCACAAAGTCCCTGCCAAGTTAGAAAAAACTGCTGAAGGCATTACTATTTATTTCGAAGATGGTACCAGTCACACAGCTAGCCAAGTTATCTGGGCTACTGGTCGCCGTCCAAACGTTAAGGGATTGCAACTTGAAAAAGCTGGAGTAACCCTGAACGAACGTGGCTTTATCCAAGTGGATGAATACCAAAATACTGTTGTTGAAGGAATCTACGCTCTAGGTGATGTAACAGGTGAAAAAGAACTGACTCCAGTTGCAATCAAGGCTGGGCGTACCCTATCTGAACGTCTCTTTAACGGAAAAACTACTGCAAAAATGGATTACTCAACTATTCCAACTGTCGTCTTTTCACACCCTGCTATCGGAACGGTTGGTTTGACAGAAGAGCAAGCTATTAAAGAATACGGTCAAGACCAAATCAAGGTTTACAAATCAAGCTTTACTTCTATGTACTCTGCTTGCACTTGCAACCGTCAAGAAACTCGTTTCAAATTGATCACAGCTGGTTCAGAAGAAAAAGTTGTCGGACTTCATGGAATTGGATACGGTGTTGATGAAATGATTCAAGGATTTGCCGTTGCTATCAAAATGGGAGCAACCAAGGCAGACTTTGATGCAACTGTGGCAATTCACCCAACTGCATCTGAAGAATTTGTAACCATGCGTTAATCGAAACAAAAGAAGCAAAGCAAAAAACACTTCTAAATAGCAAAAAGCGAGTATTTCCGTAGTTGGAGATACTCGTTTTCTTATGTTTTATTTTATAGTATGTTGAAGTAAGATATGCAAAAATCAATTAACAAACCATAGCAAAATACAAGGATTATAATACAATCATTTATTCTTTTCTTTAAAAGATTCATATATTTTTTTATATAACTCTTTTATATCTTTTTTCTGAGAATTCAACTCTTCTTTACCGTAGTCAAAGTTTGCTACCACAAATCCCTCGCCATCATCAGAAAAAGTAAAAAATTCTATTTCAATTAGTTTATTATGCTTAGAGTCCTCTATAGTGTCTCCTAAACCATTATTGAATTTCTTCACTTCTTCTTCACGAACTCCGAACCCCGTAGCAGCTCCATTTGCAATGATGTTTGAAAATACTTCTTCTGAAGATGATACTTCTTTCACAGTTATGAAGTATATAGCTTCTTCCGTTTCTACTTGTCTCACTTTATTCCATTTTTCTGTATCACTAGAAGAAAGCGTATAGACTGTTAACTCTACCGTTGGCTTATTGATATTTTCTTTTGTAATCATTTGTTTTCCAAAAAAGAAGAAGGCAAGTAACCCAGCTACAAAGATCAAAGCAATATAAATTATCTTTTTCATACATTATACCCTATATCTTTCATGTCAATTATCACATCAACTTCGTTATAGACAGCTGGATCATGCGTCGCTATTATAACATATTTGTCTTCATCTTTTTCATTTAATAACAAACGAATGATTTCTTTTCCAATCTCACCATCTAAAGCTCCTGTGGGCTCATCTGCTAAAATAATTTTACGTGGTTTCATTAACATTCTGGCAATAGCTACACGTTGAGCCTGCCCACCAGACAATTCGTATATTTTTTGATGTAAATAGTCACTTGACAGTCCTACTTTTTCAAGTACGTCAGTTATTGTTTTTTTGTCTTTAGTGATAAGGCTCAGATTATCATATACTGTTTTGTTATCTATTAAAGAATAATTCTGAAATACATATCCAACAGTATTTTTAAAAAAAGTTCTTTCTTTTATCTTCCAAATATCTTGTTTATCAACTAAAACATTCCCACTGTCAATTTTTTCTAATCTTCCTATAATATTAAGAAGGGTACTTTTACCGGAGCCAGAACATCCAATCAATGCATAGCTTTTTCCAGATTCAAATATTAAATTTAAGTCTGTAAAGATCTTCTTTGAGCCGAAACTCTTTGAAACGTTCAAAAGGTCAATTGTCATGATTCATCTCCTTTTAAAATTTTAGTGTAGCTTTCAGATAATTTCCTAAAACTCATTATGATTGACAACATCAAAACTAGCAGAGAAGCCACTCCAATATATAGCAACTCTATTTGTCCTGTCATAAGAAATGTAAATAGAATAACCATTGTAATAGTCATCATAAAATATTTGAGACTTGAAATTGCTATATATGTTTTTGACAGACCCAAAATGATTTTTTTCACATATTCATTCTGTTTTAGAGTAATAAAAAGTTGGACATATTGATAAATGAGTATAAAGACAATACTGTAAATTATCTTCTGCAAGATTTGTGATAGTAGAATTTGGTGCTCTAAGGATTGAATCTTTAATTTCACAATTTGGTAAACATCTACTGGATTCATTGAGAAATTCAACGGGACAGTCATCTCATTTATTTTTTTTACCGCTTCAGGACTAAAAAGAGATTTATATAGTATGTTACTAGCCAAAGAAAACTTATTATTTTCCATCATTTTGTCTGTATCTAACACAACAACAATGTTATCTTTGCTATCTGCTACACTTGCCATTGGTAAAATATCTTTATTTTTATGATCGATATCAGCATCCTCATTAAAATAAAAAATTTTTTCCCCATCAGGAATTATTTGTACTGCAAGCTCTTCTTTTGTATAGTTTGTTCCAATAAATTGTTCTGCTACAACTGTATTCTCAATAGATTTCTGGTTTTCTTTCCACTTCTCAGGAATATAGATGGTTGCTATTTTATTATCTAAAAGATGATAGTTTGTTCCATTCACTTTATTTTGTAGGTTAGCACCTGTTTGATTAATATAAATCAACTCTTTATTTATTTCTGAATTCGTTATCCCGTCATTTTCTAATTGTTTAGAAAAATTTTCTATAACATGCGAAGTTTTCATGAAATCTGGAACATATGCCGAAGATCGTTCTATATATAAAAAATCTAAGTTTTTTAAGGCAGCAACTATCTGTAGATACTGACCATCTGAATCACTAACTTCTCCATTTTTAGCAGAGTTACTTTCAATTCCAAGGAACTCAATCCTTCTCCAGTCTTTTACTGTGTCCCATGGTACTAAATTCTGTATTTGTATGTTAATACTAGATTGACTACTATTTGTTTCTTGTAAAAAAATTCCTGAGACAAGAATGATAATCGAAATGATGACAAGCCATACGACAAAAATAAGTTTATTTTTCGCCTTGTTTTTGATAATTTCAATGGGCTTTTCAATCTGAATCGTCAACCAAAATAAAACAAAAGTAATAAGATCAATGATTTGAAATAGTATAAAATTCGTTAAAAGCAGAGAGAAAAATAACTTAGAACTATAGGTGAAGAAACCATTACCCAAAAAAGAACTGTAAGAAATCATCAATAAAGCCATCATAATCAGTTCAAAAATAAGAGAAATGACATACTCTCTTCTAAGGTCGTATACAGGCAAGCCCAAAGAACGTCGTATCACTCCTTCTTTGATCTGCCTCGTCCTAACAACAAATAAAACAACTAATAAAGTTAAGTAAATTGAACCCATTAACAGTATTCTTAAAGTTCCAGTAAATTGTAATATTCCTCCTATATACCAAGGATAAGCCATATATACTGTTTGTAGTCCAGTCATCGTAAGTGGTTTCAAACTGTCTACATCTATTTTCCCAAGTGTGTAATACATCCCTACTATTGGTGCTGACTTTAATTGTTCATTATTTACATCATCAAAGTTTACATACTTCAACTGACCCGAACTCTGAACGATTGGCTTGTAAATGGTAACCTTTTCCGTTTTTGATAAGTCACGAACCATTTCGTATATTTCGTTATTAGAAAGATTACTTTTTCCTTGGATAGAAAAAGCACCATCAATTGGTAAAGGTATGGGGATTTCGGTATCACTAATAGTGACCAGACCAATTGTAGCAATCAAACAAAAGAAGAATCCAATGATACATAATTTTAATTTCATAAGCAATTACCATATGACAAAAGACTCTATTTTATAATTGGGTCTCTTGTTTTCATAAATTATTGTTTAAAATCTATAATAATCCCAATGTGCATTTAATCGAACATCATTTCAAATTTTTTGCTTGAAAATGTCCATCTATAATCTTTTTTATCGTGAACTTTAACGTTCCCAAAATATTCGTTACTGATGACTCTGAACTAATATTATTTGAAGAACTAACAAAGTAATTCGAATAACCATAGCTATCACTTACACCATACTTCCATAAATCAATAATCGGATATAGAACTGGGATTGCTGTAGTTTCACTACCAACACTAGCTGTAGTAGCAAATCCAAAACTGAAAAAACTTGTAGCCAGCAAAATGAACTTCTTCTTAGTAAATTTTTGGTATTTTACTTCTCCTTGAATTATAATATTTGACAAAAACTCAGTAATAATTCTCTATTTTAAAATTGAACACATTTATTTGTAAGTGTTTACAATATTAATTTAATACTAATATTTTAGTTTGTCAAGTATTTATAGTATATTTTTTATTGATAAAATGGGATTATCTATAAAGGCGATTTACAAATCGATAAAAAACAATTATCCAACTTCTCTTGTGAATCAAATCGGCCGTTACAGTCTTTGTTACCTTGTTTTCAAAAATAGGTTGACAATAATTCTCCTACGAGTATAATAGTTACTATACATCAGAAAAGAGGTTAACTATTTTGAAAAAAGCTCACGTTTATGCTATCCCTGCTATTGGGGCTGCTCTCATTGCTGTTTTGGCACAAATCAGTCTTCCAATTGGACCTGTTCCCTTCACTCTGCAAAACTTTGCAATCGGCTTGATTGCTACTGTCTTTAGACCGAGAGAGGCTGTACTTTCTGTTGCACTCTATCTTCTTCTAGGTGCAATCGGTCTTCCTGTCTTTGCAGGAGGTGGAGCTGGATTTCAGGCTTTAGTTGGCCCTACTGCAGGCTATCTTTGGTTTTATCTCGTTTACTCTGGACTTACTTCTTCCCTAACTAACAGCAAGAGTGGGATTGTCAATATTTTTCTTGCAAACCTCTTGGGTGATGCCCTTGTCTTTGTCGGAGGGATTCTCAGCTTGCATTTTCTAGCTGGAATGGCATTTGAAAAAGCTCTTGTTGTGGGGGTATTTCCCTTTATCATTCCAGACCTTGGTAAACTTCTAGCTATTAGTTTTATTAGCCGTCCACTACTTCAACGCCTTAAAAATCAGGCTTACTTCGCTAACTAAAAAAGGATATCGAGTTGCCATGACTCAATATCCTTTTCTTTCATTTTGAAAACTTAGTTTCCTTTAAAAGCATCCACCATGGTTTGAAATTCTTCATTGGAGAGAGTAATCCCCTTGCCCATTTTAGTATGATCTGGACTCCAAGCACGAATATCAAACTTTGCAGGGGCACCATTAAAGCTCACACGGTTGATTTCCTTAGTCCAACCTTTTTCGTTTTCAGAAAGAGTCAACAAGTGCTCTTCGATTTCAAATGTAAATTCTGCCATTTTCTTCTCCTTTTTTAGCTTTCATTTGATTATTCGTAAAATCTTGTAGATTTTAGGAAAATTTTATATAATATTGATATAAAAGAAGGGAGGCCAATATGAGACATAAATTCCAGCAAGTTCTAGATAAAATACATGACTTTTTAAATGGACATGACCAACCTGACCAGACTGAAACCAACTCCCTTACAGCCACTATTGAAGAGGCTATCCAGAAACAAACCGCTGTTCACCTTATCTTGTCTGAGACAAGTTTTACAGGTGACATCATCAAATACGATCAACAAGGCCAGCAAATTATCGTGAAAAATTTTTCCAAAAATGTAAGCCGTATTATCCGCATAAGCGATATTCAACGCCTGCGATTTGTACCTTCAACTGTCCAAACAGCTCAAAAAAATAGATTTAAGAAAGAGTGAGATGTAGTTACTTCATCCCACTCTTTTTTCTTAGCGAACTTGTTCAAAATGTAAATGAACCGCGATATGATCTCCATAACCACTTCTTTCCAAGTCACGTTGCAGACGATAGGAAATGTAGTGTTCTGCAATGGTAATGTAACCTGCACCCAGTAAACGATGTTCAACCATAGACTGAATCATGCTAATGGTAGCACGTTCTACCTTGGCTTCTTCCAAATCCAAAACCACTTTTTTAGTGACTTGTGCAAGATTTTGACGCAAATCATCTGTCAATACATAGACAGTCTGGGCTGCCTTTAAGATAGCTTGGTAAATCTTATCTGGATTAAATTCAGCAATTTCTCCATCACGTTTGATTACTTGCATAGGTTTCTCCTTTATTCTTTGTTTTCTTTGATTTCTGCCAGCATTTTTTCTTCTTCTACTGTCAGTTGATAATCTTCAAGCAAATCCGGTCTGCGTTCGTAGGTTTTCTTCAAACTCTCATACAATCGCCACTGACGAATCTTTTCATGGTGCCCGCTCATTAATACATCTGGCACGACCATTCCTCGATAATCATAGGGACGTGTGTACTGAGGGTATTCAAGAAGGCCTGAAGAAAAACTATCATCTTGGTGGCTAGACTCCTTGCCAATCACTTCTGGAATCAGGCGTACCGTAGCATCAATCATGGTCATAGCTGCCAACTCTCCACCAGTCAAGACATAGTCCCCCAGGGAAATCTCATCCGTCACCAAGGTCTTAATGCGCTCGTCATACCCCTCGTAGTGACCACAGATAAAGATCAGTTCATCTTCTTTGGCCAAATCCTCAGCATAAGCCTGATCAAACTGCTTTCCAGCAGGATCGAGGAGAATCACGCGCGGATTTTTCTTTTCAATAGCATCAAAGGCATCGAAAATGGGTTGAGCTCGGAGCAACATCCCCTGACCGCCTCCGTAGGGCTCATCATCTACATGGCGGGCCTTTTCAGCATATTCTCGAAAATTATGATACTGGATATCCAAAAGCCCTTTTTCTCGAGCCTTTCCAACGATTGAGTGCTCTAGCGGAGAAAACATCTCTGGAAAGAGGGTTAAAATATCAATCTTCATCATCTAACCCTTCTAAAATTTCCACATCGACACGGTTATTCGGAATATCAACATTGAGAACCACTGGTGGAATATAAGGCAAGAGCAAGTCACGTTTGCCTTTTCGCTTGACCACCCAGACATCGTTAGCACCTGGTTGCAGGATTTCCTTGATGGTTCCAATCAAGTTATCACCCTCATAGACTTCCAAACCGATAATCTCGTGATAGTAGAATTCACCATCGTCTAGGTCATTCAAATCTTCCTCAGCAACCTTGAGACTGTATCCCTTATACTTTTCGATAGCGTTGATATGGTACATATCTTTGAATTTAATAATGTCAAAGTTCTTCTGTTTACGGTGGCTAGCGATGGTCACTGTTTGGATAAACTGATCTTTTTCATCAAACAAGGCCAGCTCAGCTCCTTTTTTAAACCGTTCTTCTGCAAAATCCGTCACAGACAAGACTCGCATCTCACCCTGCAACCCCTGCGTATTGACGATTTTCCCAACATTAAAGTAGTTCATCTTGTCTCCCGTAGTCTCCTTCTTTCCATCTTATTCTAACAATTCTCGAATAATAGCCGCAATTTTTTCCGCTTCGGACCATTGTAAATAATGGTGATTCCCTCCTAAAATGAGTTTAGTATTGGAAGTCCAATATTCTGATTCTCTGTACTCTTTTTCTCTATAAGGCTGACAAAAAACAAATACAGGGATACAATCTGGTATTGATACATCCTCAAAATCTTCCTCAATAATCTCTCCAGATATCTGAAATCCTGGATTTTGCTTTTCCAACTCTAAGCCTTTTTCTTGCATTATTTCCCAGATTTCTTTATTCGTTTCAGGACTAAATGTTGCTTGAGTTAAGTTCTTAAAATAAAGTTCAGGATCACACTCGTCAATCAGCCTCATCTGCTCTTCCATTTCTGGATAAGGATTTTCTGAAAAATCAGCAAACATGATTTTTTTAGTTGTCGGTTCAATTGCTAGTAAAGCCTGACACTTAATTGATTTGTTGAGTAATTTGCAAGCTAAAATTCCACTCAAACTATGTACACAAAGTATATATTCAAAAATCGCCAATTCTTCAAGCACTTCATAAACTGCATCTGCAAGATTATCTAGATTTTTTCCAGTTTGGTCATGAATCGGACTCCTACCTGTGTTCGGAAAATCAATTGTCAAATAACCAATTGTAGGAGGAAGTTTTTCAAGTATAAGTGAAAAATTTTCATAACTTGGTAGCAAACCTGCGCCACTTAAACAAACTAGCATTTTCTTTTGCTTTTGATAAGTAACAGAGAGACTACCAATCTCTGTAGATACTTCAAACCTCTTCATAAAGAAATCCACTCATTCTATATAATGAATTATTAAAAATCCTTATCCTTTATTTTATCATGTTCCAAGGATTTTCTCAAGTTGGAGGAAGGGGACAACATCTCTACTTTCCATTCAAAAATCCTTCCAAATCACGTTCATGCTGATATTTGATAGACGCCTTTTTGTCTTTTTCAAAAATAGTCTTGGTTAGATCTATGTCGTTGATGGCCGCAATTGCGACAGTGTAGTGAATAATATCAGCCAGTTCTTTTGCTAGTTCCTCGTTCGAATCTTGAACTCCTTCTTTTCTACCAGAACGACCATTCAAAACCTCAGCTACTTCTCCGACTTCCTCCACTAACTTCATAAAGAGACCTTCCTCAGTCCGAGACTGCTGGTAATGTTCCAGTAGGTAGTCTTGTAATTGTCTAAACGTTAAATCTTTCATATCCTGCTCCTTGCAAAAAAAGCGAGACATTCGTCCCGCCCTTCTTATTTTTCGTCAATAACGATTCTTACTTTTTTGTCTTCAGTTGGGACAGAGTAGACAATCGTTCTTATCGCAGAAATAGTGCGACCCTTACGACCGATTACACGACCCACATCGCTTTGATCAAGATCCAAATGATATTCCAAAAATTCTGGTGTATCTTCTATCTTGATAGTTAAGGCATCTGGTTGTGAAATCAAGGGTTTCACAATCGCAATAATAAGATTTTCAATCGTATCCATCTGTCAACCTACTTTAAACTTATTTTGAGAATTTAGAATCGTGGAATTTCTTCAATACACCTTCTTTTGAAAGGATGTTGCGAACTGTATCTGAAGGTTGAGCTCCATCAGCCAACCATGCAAGAACGCGGTCTTCTTTCAAAGTTACTTGGTTTTCAGCAACAAGTGGGTTGTAAGTTCCAACTGTTTCGATGAAACGTCCGTCACGTGGTGAACGTGAATCTGCTACGTTGATACGGTAGAAAGGTTTTTTCTTAGAACCCATACGAGTCAAACGGATTTTAACTGCCATTTTTAAAGTCTCTTTTCTTATTTTTTATTTCGGTGAAATAGCTGAGCTATTTAGCACATGTTCTATTATAGCAGATTTCTGGCAGGTGTCAAGAAAAAAACTTGACAGACTATAAAATTCTTAAACCTTTTAGAAATTTGTTAGAAGTAGGAAATAAATGTTTGAAAGAAGCTATCCGTGAATACTATTTTATACTCAATGAAAATCAAAGAGCAAACTAGGAAGCTAGCCGCAGGTTGCTCAAAGCACTGCTTTGAGGTTGTAGATAAGACTGACGAAGTCAGTTACATATATCTACGGCAAGGCAAAGCTAACGTAGTTTGAATTTGATTTTCGAAGAGTATTAGAAACATTTTATAAAGACCATCAAGTCAAACCCTCCATCTCTCCTGAACGAGATTTGGATACTTGGCTCCTAAATCCTAAGCCCATTCCCAAACGAAATATCAAGGATTTTAAGAACGATATCTACTAATTATTTATAAAATATGAAGTAATAGATTCTAAATAAGGAAATAATTTAGTTCTGTAAAAATTAACTTCTACACCTATAACGCTTATTCTGACAGACTTTATAATAGTCTAAGAAAAAAGTAGAGATTCATACAGTATCTAGATTTTCCAGAAATTTTTTATCATCAAATATTATTAACAAAACTATCCAAACCAAATCCGATGTATTGCTTCAAAGAATTCTTTAATTGTTTGACTATCGAGGGCTTTTATTAAAAAATTTTTTCAAATAATTACCACCTTGACACATAAAATTCTTGCTTTCTAAATTTAAATGTGATATATTTATAACATAAAATTTAAGTGTTATATATTTATAACATAAAAAGGAGTCTATCATGAAAAAAAGTCAAAAAATGCGTGGCCTCATTGCAATGATTGCCGTAGCTCTCTTTATTGATTTTATTGTTTTATTTGGTTCTAATCTTAGTTGGGGACCCAAGTTAGTTATTGCTGGTATTTCAGTGTTAGGTCAGATTGTAGCTATTTGGGGCTGGCTACATATGAAACCATGGCCTCATAAGAGTCAGAAAAGTAAGGGAAAGACTATTTTTGACTTGTCTGCTAAGCTTTACACGATACTTTTTTTTGCAGCAAGCATTTTTTATACAGTAGGGATTTGGGTTGCGACCCCAAGCGTAAGTTCTGGTATTAAAGAATGGATTTTGGGAATTGGCCTCGTTATTGAAGTGATTGTATTTGGTTTTTTCTGTTGGAAAAATGTCAAGGAAACTCCGGACGAACGCTTTTATGCTAATTTAGCCAAGGCAGCTAGCTTGATGTTTGTTTTTATACTAGGCACACTGATGATCCTAGCAGTTATCATTGGGTATATGGGGTCTCTCACTCTTTACATGGGACAGATATTTATTAGCATAGCTGCCTTGATTTTCATCTTTTCGGTTGTCTATCTTATCTTGGAACGTAGAGGATAAACATGGCCAAAGAAAGCAAGATTATTACTAATCTCAAATCTGTTCGTGAGTCCACAGGCATGACCCAGCAGGAGTTAGCCGACCTCATCGGCATGCGACGCGAGACAATTCTGCACTTGGAAAATAACCGTTACAACCCTTCGCTAGAAATGGCTCTTAAAATTGCTCAAGTTTTTAATCTGAAAGTAGAAGACCTCTTTGAACTCAGACAGAAAAAGGAAGCATAATTCTTTTCGAGACCTAGTATTAAGTTCATTGATTAATTAGGAATTGAAGCCAAAAGAAAAAATCCATTGAAAATGTGCTCTTTTAAAATACAGTAATTCTTTTGAATTAACCTTTACTAATTGTGAAACTTTACGAGCTTTCTTAAGATCTGGTTTCCTAAATACTTTGAGTATACTTATGGTATTGATGCCCCTAAGCATCTAAAAACTCTGGTGGAAAAAGATTATGCTGTCATTGAAACTGCTTTTTACTCACTTGACCATCTAATACGCTACCATGAAAAAGAATATCCTAAAGAAGAAGGGAATTACAGGACTTTCTAAAATGAAAGCTACCAACCTGAACCAAGCCCTTCATGAGCATTTTTCAGAAGAAGAATTAGCAATCGTGGCTACAAATTGACTCCAAAGGGAGAGGAAATACTGGAACAGTACCAGGACATTGTCGACCGTCATCCAAAGAAAAATCTCTAAACAAGCGATTTTTTGATTGTTGACTGTAAAACTGCCTTGTTACTAACATTTGAAATCCACTTCCTTTTAGGGTACAATGGTAGAAATGAATTTTTGAGAGGAATAGAATGAAAAAACTAGCAACCCTTCTTTTACTATCCACTGTAGCTCTAGCTGGATGTAGCAGCATCCAACGCAGTCTACGTGGTGATGACTATGTTGATTCCAGTCTTGCTGCTGAGGAAAGCTCCAAAGTAGCAGCCCAATCTGCTAAGGAGTTAAACGATGCTTTAACAAACGAGAATGCCAATTTCCCACAACTTTCTAAGGAAGTTGCTGAAGACGAGGCTGAAGTGATTCTCCACACGAGCCAAGGTGATATTCGCATTAAACTCTTCCCCAAACTCGCTCCTCTAGCAGTTGAAAACTTTCTCACTCATGCCAAAGAAGGCTACTATAACGGCATTACCTTCCATCGTGTCATCGATGGCTTTATGGTCCAAACTGGAGATCCAAAAGGGGACGGTACAGGTGGTCAGTCCATCTGGCATGACAAGGATAAGACTAAAGACAAGGGAACTGGTTTCAAAAACGAGATTACTCCTTATCTCTATAATATCCGTGGTGCTCTTTCTATGGCTAATACTGGTCAACCAAACACCAATGGAAGCCAGTTCTTCATCAACCAAAACTCTACAGATACCTCTGCTAAACTCCCTACAAGCAAGTATCCAAAGAAAATCATCGAAGCCTATAAAGAAGGGGGAAACCCTAGTCTAGATGGCAAACACCCAGTCTTTGGTCAAGTGATTGACGGTATGGATGTTGTGGATAAGATTGCCAAAGCCGAAAAAGATGAAAAAGACAAACCAACGACTGCTATTACTATCGATAGCATCGAAGTGGTGAAAGACTACGATTTTAAATCTTAAAAACCAAAGAAATACAGTATCCACATTCGGTACTGTATTTCTTTTATACTCATTCTTAAGTTAAATTATTAAAATCCCAGATTTGGTCCATCCAGCCTTCATAGAAGTCTGGTTCGTGGCAGACCATAAGAATAGATCCCTTGTATTCTTTAAGAGCACGTTTGAGTTCATCCTTGGCATCCACATCCAAGTGGTTGGTCGGCTCGTCCAGCACTAAAACGTTGTTTTCACGATTCATCAAGAGACAGAAACGAACCTTGGCTTGTTCCCCACCTGACAAGACCTGAATTTGACTTTCAATATGCTTGGTTGTCAAACCACAACGGGCAAGAGCTGCACGGACTTCTGCTTGGTTGAGAGCTGGAAAGGCATTCCAAACAGCCTCAAGTGGTGTTTGGCGATTGCCTCCTTCTACTTCCTGCTCAAAGTAACCAAGTTCTAAATAATCTCCACGCTCCACTTCCCCAGCGATTGGTGGAATAATGCCCAAGAGACTCTTCAAGAGAGTCGTTTTTCCAATACCATTAGCACCGATAATAGCAACCTTTTGATTGCGTTCAAAGGTAAGGTTTAAAGGCTTAGTCAGAGGACGGTCGTAACCAATCTGCAAGTCCTTGGCTTGGAAGATAAAGCGCCCTGGTGTACGAGCCGATTTGAAATCAAAGGATGGCTTTGGTTTCTCACTTTGCAGTTCGATAATATCCATCTTATCCAATTTCTTCTGACGGGACATGGCCATGTTTCGTGTTGCAACACGCGCTTTGTTTCGAGCGACAAAATCTTTAAGGTCTGCAATCTCTTTCTGCTGACGTTCGTAGGCTGCCTCTAGCTGAGATTTCTTCATAGCATAGACTTCTTGAAACTGGTAGTAGTCACCAGAATAACGCGTCAGCTGTTGATTCTCCACATGGTAGACAATATTAATCACATCGTTCAGGAATGGAATATCGTGCGAAATAAGGACAAAGGCATTCTCATAGTTTTGGAGATAGCGCTTGAGCCAGTCAATATGCTCAGCATCCAAGTAGTTGGTTGGCTCGTCCAAAAGCAAGATATCGGGCTTTTCAAGGAGGAGTTTAGCCAAAAGTACCTTGGTTCTTTGCCCACCTGACAAAGAGGTTACATCCGTATCCATGCCAAAGTCCATGACACCAAGGGCACGCGCTACTTCATCAATCTTAGCATCCAAAGTATAGAAATCACGACTCTCTAAACGGTCTTGAAGTTCTCCCACTTCTTCCATGAGAGCATCAACATCCGCTCCATCTTCAGCCATTTCCATATAAAGATCATTGATACGGACTTCTGCTTTGAAAAGCTCATCAAAAGCCGTACGGAGAACATCGCGCACCGACTGGCCTTCAGCAAGGACAGAGTGTTGGTCTAAGTAACCAGCAGTCACATATTTAGACCACTCAACCTTCCCTTCATCTGGCAGCATCTTACCAGTCACAATACTCATAAAGGTTGATTTCCCTTCACCATTGGCACCGACCAGGCCGATATGTTCACCCTTGAGGAGACGGAAGGACACATCTTCAAAAATTGCACGGTCACCAAAACCGTGACTCAGATTTTTAACTTCTAAAATACTCATTTTAATTCCTTATCTTGTTTTTATACTCTTCGAAAATCAAATTCAAACCACGTCAGCTTCACCTTGCCGTACTCAAGTACAGCCTGCGGCTAGCTTCCTAGTTTGCTCTTTGATTTTCATTGAGTATTATGTAATCGTTTATAAAGTAGCCAAGCCAGATAACCACCCAAGGTATTGGTCCACAAATCATCAATCTCAAAGACGCGATTAAAATCAAAGAAAAAGTCCAAGACTAACTGCGTACATTCAATTCCAAGACTTAAGAGAAAACTGAAAACAATGACTTTTTTTGTCTGTCTTAAGGAAGGAAACAGATAGATGAGTTGAAAGACCAGAGGGAAGAGCAAAAAGACATTTAAAATGTTCTGCAAAAAGATCCAAATGACTTGCCCCAAACTAGTCACTTCTCCCAGTTTCCAGAGAGAATTGAAAGGAGTCAAAAGAAAAACCAGGCGTCCAAGATGCTGAATACCTGGAGTTTCCACCCCCACGGGAGAATGTTCTTGAGGAGTAAAGCAAAAATAGACAATGCAAATGCTATAAAAAATGACTCCCCAGATCAAAACATGATTATAACTCTTCTTCATCATTAAGGATTGACTGCTGCGACTGCTTTCTGGCGGTCACGTTTCATTGTATTAGAGCGCAATTGTCCACAAGCTGCATCAATATCTGTACCATGTTCTTGACGAACCACACAGTTGACTCCTTTTTTCTTAAGCGTATCATAGAAGGCAAGGACGCGCTCTTTAGGACTACGGCTATATTGGTCATGCTCACTAACTGGGTTGTAAGGAATCAAGTTTACATAAGACAATTTCTTGATGTTCTTGAGCAATTCAGCCAATTCCAAGGCTTGTTCTACACCGTCGTTGACTTCATTAAGCATAATATACTCAAATGTTACACGACGGTTGGTTGTTTCAATGTAATACTCAATGGCTGCGAAAAGTTTTTCAATCGGAAAGGCACGGTTAATCTTCATGATACTTGAGCGTAATTCATTGTTGGGTGCGTGAAGGGAAACGGCAAGATTGACCTGAACTCCTTCATTAGCAAAATCACGAATTTTATGGGCCAAACCTGAGGTTGAAACCGTAATGTGACGAGCACCGATAGCCATTCCCTTGTCATCGTTGATAGTACGAACGAAATTTAAGACATTGTTATAGTTATCAAATGGTTCACCGATTCCCATGACAACGATATGGCTGACGCGTTCGTCCTGACCACGCTCATCAAAGTATTTCTGAACCAGCATGATTTGCGCTACGATTTCACCGTTATTGAGGTCACGTTGTTTCTTAATCAAACCAGAAGCACAGAAGGTACAACCGATATTACATCCGACCTGAGTGGTCACACAGACAGACAAACCGTAGTGTTGACGCATGAGTACTGTCTCAATCAGCATTCCATCTGGCAATTCAAAAAGATATTTAACTGTCCCATCAGCAGACTCTTGAACGATACGTTGTTTCAAGGGATTGACCACAAACTGGTCATTAAGTTTAGCAATCAAATCCTTGGAAAGGTTGGTCATCTCTTCAAATGACTGGACACGTTTACGGTAGAGCCATTCCCAGATTTGATCTGCACGGAATTTCTTTTCTCCCTGCTCCAAAACCCATTCCTGCATGGTTTGACGTGTTAAACTATAAATTGACGGTTTCATTTTTTCTCCTTATTCTCTACTCACTTCTGACGAATGACAAAATGACGTTGTCCCTTGTCCTCTTTCTGAGAATGCTGATCTTTCTGACGACGTCTATTTTTCTTATCTGCATTCGGTTTTCGTTTGGTTTGAACCGGTTTCTTTCCTTTTTTAGAAGATGTTTCTTCTTCCTTCTTACGCATTTTCTTGTCAAATGATGCTCGCTTAGGATCTTCATTTTCCAGGACAAAATAGGCACAACCGTAACTACAATACTCTAAAAGGTAGTCTTGTAAACGACTGATTTTTTCAAGTTTTTCTTCTGTTCGATCATCCTTGTAAAAACCTCGTAGGCGAAGCTGTTCGTTGCTCCAGTCTCCCACGATATAATCAAACTTGGTTAAGACTTCTGAAAAACGCTGATTAAAAGCCGTCACATCAAAGGCATCCTTGATATTTTCCACCAAGGAAAAAGCTATCCCTTCCGTTTCAACCTTGTCCCCGTGTAAATGGAACTCAGGACCAGGAAACTTGTTATAGTTGTATAATTCAGGTGCAATTTCTTTTCGCATAGATATCCTTTTTCCACGATTACTTAATACTTTATTCTACCATAATTTCTAGCAGTTAGCACGTTTCTCATAAAAATGAAAAAAGTCTGACGATTTTGTCAGACCAAAATAATATAACCTTAAAAAGAGAAGAACAATTCTTCCCTCCAACTATCATTATTTAGCAGCTGCGTACAATTCATCTACTTTGTTCCAGTTGATCACTGAGAAGAAAGCTTTGATGTAGTCAGGACGCACGTTGCGGTATTTCACGTAGTAAGCATGTTCCCAAACGTCCAAGCCCAAGATTGGTTTTTTACCTTCTGAGATTGGTGTGTCTTGGTTTGCTGTTGAAGTCACTTCAAGTTCACCTTCTTTGTTGACAACCAACCATGCCCAGCCAGAACCGAAACGAGTTGTTGCTGCTGCAGTGAAGGCTGCTTGGAATTCTTCAAATGAACCAAATGTTACATCGATTGCTGCTGCCAGTTCTGCTGAAGGAGCTGTTTTCTCAGGAGTCATCCATTCCCAGAAAAGAGCGTGATTCAAGTGTCCACCACCATTGTTGATAAGCGCTTGACGGATATCAGCTGGGATAGATTCTACATCAGCAAGCAAGGCTGCAAGGTCTTCACCGATTTCAGGGTGTTTTTCAAGAGCTGCATTGGCATTGTTGACATAAGTTTGATGGTGTTTGTCATGGTGCAAGTGCATTGTTTCCGCATCGATGTATGGTTCCAAAGCGTCGTATGCATATGGAAGTTCTGGTAAGATAATAGCCATCTGTAATACCTCTTTTTCTTTCTATATGAAAATGATAACGCAAACATTCACTTTTTTCAAGTTTTTTGCTTATAGATAAGGAAATCACTGAGATACTTTCTAATCATACTCTTCGAAAATCTCTTCAAACCGCGTCAACGTCGCCTTGCCGTAGATATGGTTACTGACTTCGTCAGTTCTATCCACAACCTCAAAACAGTGTTTTGAGCTGACTTCGTCAGTTTCATCCGCAACCTCAAAAACATGTTTTGAGCTGACTTCGTCAGTCTTATTTACAACCTCAAAGCAGTGCTTTGAGCAACCTGCGGCTAGTTTGCTCTTTGATTTTCATTGAGTATAAAACAAGCAAATCAGCAAGAAACCCACGACAAGATAATATTGACGCGGGTTGTAGTTTCAAAAAAATATCAATTTACCTGACTAGCAATCTGTAAGAGTGCCTTTTCAAAAAGGAAACCTTTTTCATAAAGACCTGTCTTAATCTGATAGTCTGTCTCAATCAAATAGGAAATAGCTTGCTTCAGAAAGCTCAAGGAAAGTCCTCGCGAATCCCTCAACGCAAACTTGATTTGATAGGGATTAAGATTACGTCCGAGAAAACTTCCTAGACTACTTCCAATCTGCGATTCTGTTTGCCCAGACTCCGACAAAATCTTCACCTGAGTAAAAGTCCGAAATTGTCCCAGCATGACTGCAATCAGTTTGATTTCATCTTCACCTTGCAAGGTCAAGTCCCTCACCAAATCTCGCGCCTGGTCCATCTTTTTAGTCAGAATAAACTGAGTTAAGTCAAAGATATTGTCCTGCAAGGTCTTGGGAATAGCGTTGACAATATCCTCTTCTTCGATAACAGAATCTGCCTTATAGGACTGTAAAAAGAGGAGATTTTTCTGAATTTCGCTAAATTGAAAACCAGATTTGATAAGGAGATTTTCAAAAGAATTATTGGCAAACTGCAGACCTTGTTTCTGGCTCCACTTTTGGAAATACTGGCGCAATTCTTGTTCTTTGGCTTCTACTGCGTCAAAAACCTTGGCATCACGCTTCAGTAATTTAACCAACCGTCTTTTACTATCCAGTTTTCCTTCCGCAAAGATCAACAACTTGGTTGTTGGCGAAGGATTGTCAAGGTATTCCTCAAACGACTTAAGCTCATCATCTGTTAAAAAGCGTTTCTTGGCTGTTGTCATATCAACAAAATGATCCAATATCACGATTTTCTCATCCGCAAAGAAAGGAAGGCTGACTAACTCCAGTTCCACATCCTTGTAAACTACTTCTTTCATATCAAAGTAGGCAAAGTTGAGGTCGGCAGAATCATAGCCAATCTGTTTCAATACTTGACTCTTCATCACTTCAAACTGACCCTGATCTGTCCCTGTAAATAGGCTTAGACTAGGTAAATTTGATAAAGTCAACTTCTGACTTTCTTCAATGGTTAGCATCTTCTCTCCTTTCTTCTGATTTTTTAATGAATTTAATCAATATAGCGCAATTCCCCACGGAAATCTTCTAAGCTCTCGTACCCTTTTTCCGCCATGATAGCTTTTAGTTCATTGGTAATACGTTCGAAAGCACCGACGCCTTCTTTGTGAAGGGTGGTTCCCACCTGTACCATACTGGCACCACAGAGGATGTGTTCAAAGGCATCACGACCAGTCAGAACTCCTCCTGTTCCGATGATTTGGATTTGAGGGTTTAAGCGTTGATAAAAGGCGTGAACATTAGCTAGAGCAGTCGGTTTGATATACTCCCCACCAATCCCACCGAAACCATTTTTAGGGCGAATAACGACAGATTCATCTTCTATATACAGTCCGTTTCCGATTGAGTTGACGCAGTTGACAAACTTGAGCGGATACTTGTTAAAAATAGCTGCCGCTTGGTCAAAGTGAACAATATCAAAATAAGGTGGAAGCTTAATTCCAAGAGGTTTTGTAAAGTAAGCAAATACTTCTGCCAAAATCCGGTCTGTTGTCTCAAAATCATAGGCAATCTGAGGTTTTCCTGGAACATTTGGACAGGAGAGGTTTAGCTCAGTCAGACCACGAAAATCACTCTCTTGGACTTTTTTCAAAATAGTATGGGTTTCCTCTGGAGACATGCCAACTAGAGATAAAAAGAAAGTTCGGTTCGGCTCTTTTTCCTGCAAGTCCAAAAGATAGTTCAAATAATAGTCTAAGCCCTTATTCGGCAAGCCCATAGAGTTGATAGAACCAAGTGGGACATCTTGATAGCGTGGCTCAGGATTTCCCTGACGGAAGTCCAAGGTTGCTGTCTTAGTGACAAAGGTTCCTGCCGCTGAGTTTTTAACCCCTTCTAGCTCCTCTATCGTCATACAAGCCACACCTGCTGCATTCATCAAGCAATTATCAAACTCAAAACCAGCAATTTGTGTTTTCGTTGATACCATGATTCTAATCCTCCAGATTCCTTTTATTGCTAATATTATACCACAGTTTTAATTCTAGGTTTACTAGATTCTATGGTTCTATCTATTTATTCGGAAAAGAAAGTCTAGTGCAGAAGTCATGCTATGGAAACAGCTAGTGTATTGGAAGTTTGAACAAGGTTTGGGTAACAGACTTTTGAATGAAGTCCAAGCAACAAGGAGAAATCTCAACCATGAGTCCATTCCATGACTCTGTTGCTCTAGAAAACCTTGCAATAGTCAAGTGATAACGAATAAAACTTTGGATTGAAATATCCCCATGATTATCTATTACGAGGAGAAATCTCAACCATTATCATTTTTAAAGAAATACATGTAAATCTCTACTTTCGCAAAATGGATTTTCAGAACAGTATCCCAGTATAGTTAAAAACCATAAAAAAGAGGGAGATTCCCTCTTTCTTCAATTCATTTATTTGACTGCTTCTTTCAAAGCGTTTACCTTGTCCAAGCGTTCCCATGGAAGGTCAATATCTGTACGTCCCATGTGTCCGTAAGCCGCTGTTTGACGGTAAATTGGGCGCTTGAGGTCCAGCATTTGAATAATTCCTGCAGGACGAAGGTCAAAGATTTGACGAGCCGCTTTTTCAAGCTTGCTTTCAGCTACTCTTCCTGTACCAAAGGTATCGATACGAACAGAAACAGGTTGGGCAACACCGATAGCGTAGGCCAATTGCACTTCCGCTTTCTTAGCCAGACCTGCTGCAACGATATTCTTTGCAATATAACGAGCTGCATAAGAGGCAGAACGGTCCACCTTAGTCGCATCTTTACCAGAGAAGGCACCGCCACCATGACGAGAGTAGCCACCATAGGTATCCACGATAATCTTACGACCAGTCAAACCTGAGTCTCCTTGAGGTCCACCGATTACAAAACGACCAGTAGGATTGATGAAGAATTTTGTTTGCTCATCCAAGTAAGAGGCTGGAATAACCTCTTTGATAACCTTATTAATGACATCATTGTGAATTTGCTCTTTGCTGACTTCTGGATCGTGCTGAGTTGAAATAACAACTGTGTCCACACGTACTGGACGGTCATTTTCATCATACTCAACTGTAACTTGTGATTTAGCATCTGGGCGAAGATAGCTGATTTCCCCAGATTTACGAAGATCTGCTAAACGACGAACTAACTTGTGGCTGAGTGAAATTGGCAATGGCATGAGCTCTTCTGTTTCATCCACTGCAAATCCAAACATGAGACCTTGGTCTCCAGCACCAATTAAGTCCAGCGGATCTTGGTCTGCATTTCCACGAACTTCTAAGGCTTCATTAACCCCTTGGGCGATATCCGGTGACTGCTCAACAAGTGACGGATGGACTCCCACCGTCTCTGCAGAAAATCCATACTCTGTATTGGTATAGCCAATCTCTGCAATGGTATCACGAACCACACGGTTAATGTCCACATAGGCATTTGTCGAAATTTCACCAAAAACATGGACAGAACCAGTATAAACAGCTGTCTCAGCAGCAACGTGCGCCTCTGGATCTTTGGCTAAAATAGCATCCAAAATCGCATCTGAAATTTGGTCTGCAATCTTATCTGGATGCCCCTCAGATACAGATTCAGACGTGAATAATTTACGTTCTGACATAAAAATGTCCCCCCTTAAAAATAGTGTTATAGAGTTACAAAGTACTGATAGAAATCCCTATCATCTACGAGTTGCGACGCGAAAGAAATAAAAACAATACTTTTTTATTTCTGAAACTAGTAAGGCGCATAGGGTGACCGCATTATAGCGGCAACCGTAGAATGACGAGCGACTACTTTGGAGCCGTCATTCTTTGCGAGTTGCGACTCGCAAGAAAAAATAGAAGTACCTACCATCTTATCGGGACTATATAACTTTATCATTATACCATTTTTAAACACAATTTGCAGTCTTTAATGTAGTGTTTCGGTTTAGATAGTTCGTTCTCATAAATCAAAAAGTTGGAGCTCAGCACTCCAACAATTACTATTAAAATGTTTGGCGTTTAGCTTTACGCTCTGCACGACCGCGAGCGCGATTTTCAGCACGCTTGGTTTTACGGCGCTTTTCATCAACCGCCCATTGAATTTTCTTCTTATAACCCGGTTTGACTTTTTTCTTTTTCTTTTTAACCAGACCAATCATTTCAATATCAAGCTTATCTTGTTTTTTCTCACGGTTGGCACGACGATCACGGTCATAGGTATCTTGAAATTCCCCGTCTTTGACCATCTTAGGAGTAAACTTGATTCCCAATTTCTCCAACTCACGGATATCCGAGTCATCGCTTGGCTGATAAAGGGTAATAGCTGTACCAGCTAGGCCATTGCGTCCAGTACGACCAACACGGTGCACAAAGAAAGATAAGTCTTGCGGAATGGCATCATTGATGACATGGCTAACACCTTCAATGTCAATCCCACGCGCCGCCAAGTCTGTTGCGACAATGTACTCAAAATCCAGATTATTCACCTGATTCATGATTCGCTTGCGCTCACGAGGAGCAATATCTCCATGAATCTTCGCTACCTTCAATCCTTGAGCAGTCAGATATGAATGTAATTCATCAGCACGTGTCTTAGTGTTGACAAAAATCATTGCCAAATAAGGCTGCATCAACTGAGTCAATTGATAAATTTGAGCATTCTTGTCACGTCCCTTAGTAGAAATCAACCAATTATCAATGGTATCAGAAATGACCGTTTTGGTCTTGATTTTCTCCATGACAGGATTTGACAAGTATTTTTTCAAGAATGGTTGCAACTTTTGTGGAATAGTCGCTGAGAAGACCATGAATTGCAGGTCCTTTGGAAGACTGCCAGCAATCTTATCAACAGTTTCCAAGAATCCCATATCCAAGGTCATATCTGCCTCATCGACCACAAAGGTCTTAGCCTTGTGAATAGCTAGGTCACCAGACTTAACTAAGTCATAAATACGGCCAGGCGTTCCGATAACAATATGAGGCTGCTTACTTGCCAATTTCTCAATCTGGCGAGCCTTATCTGTCCCCCCCACATAATTAACCACACGAACTTCCACTTCTGAGTGAGCTGAAATCTGACGAGCTGCTTGGTAAATTTGAGTAGCTAATTCACGACTCGGTGCAGTAATGACTGCTTGAACACTATCGCTGGCTTCATCTAATTGCTGGAAAATCGGCAATAGGAAAGTGTGAGTCTTACCCGAACCTGTTTTTGATTCTCCAACCAAATCTCGGCCTGACAGGACAATGGGAATCAACTTATCTTGTACCTCTGTTGGAGTTGTAAATTTCAACTCCTGCAGGGCTTCTCTAATATAGTTTTTAAATTGAAATTTCGTAAATGACATAATATCCTCGATTCTATCTATCTTACCAATTATACCATATTTTATTCCATTTCAGTAGCCTCACTTATTTATACTCAATGAAAATCAAAGAGCAAACTAGGAAGCTAGCCGCAGGCTGTACTTGAGTACGGCAAGGTGAAGCTGACGTGGTTTGAATTTGATTTTCGAAGAGTATTAGGCTATTTCCAGTAGCTTCTCTAATAAGAAAAAGGCTGGAATTTGTGAATCCCAACCTCTTTTCAGTTATTATTTCCAGTTTAAAATAGCACTCAAGCCATAGTGATCACTAACTTGCGGACTCTTGTTACCATCAAATACGACATGTAAATTTTCCACCGCTAACTCTTTGGTAGTAAAAACATAGTCGATCCGAAGGGGTTCAGTGTTCCCTTTCCATCCATCTATTTCTGGTGGAACAGTATAACTACCACTTTTCTCTTGAGCAACTTCAAATGCATCTTGTAAGCCTAATGGACTAGCTAAAATAGCTTGGTAGCCTTCCTGTCCAGCCGGATTGTTGAAATCTCCAGCTAGCAAAAGCGGCTTGTTCAATTCTTTCAAGACAGCCTCAAATCGTGCCCATTCTTCTTGGAAACCTTTATCCCACCAAGAAAGGTGGACACTTGAAACTGCAAGCTCCTTTCCATCAACTACAGTTTCAACCAAGGCAACACGGCGAGTATGATAGTCAGTTGGATCATCCACATCTGAAACTAAAATTTCTCTGGCTTCAATAGGTGTTTTAGACAAGATAGCCACACCTTCGTGGTAGCAATCATAACCGATATGGTTATAAGCCCAGGTCCAGTAGTAATTTTTCCCTTGCTCTGACAACTTTTCAACCAAGAGTCTAACATAGTGGTCTTGATGAATAGGCTCAGCTGCTGGCAAAGCTTGATAGAGATCATTAACCTCCACCTCTGGCGAAGTAATCTCCTGATTGATTTCTTGGAAACAAATCAAATCATAGTCTTTTTCAAGAATATCCTCAAGCAAAATCTGGAATTTTTCCTCTGCTTCTTTCTCCATCCAACTATGAGTATTGAGTGTTAAAAATTTCATTCTTTTCTCCCAAAATAAGAGGTTGGAATACAGCTTCCAACCTCAAGTATATTACAATTCTACTTTAGCAACTGCTGTTTTAGCTGCAAGAGAACCTGTTTTTTCTAATTTAACTGATTTAATTGCATCACCATTTGTGAAGACAACTACTGTTGAAGTTTCACGTCCTGCTGCACGGATAGCATCCAAGTCAGCTGTGACAAGGAGATCACCTGCTGCAACTTTTTGTCCTTCAGCAACATGAACTGTAAATGGTTTACCTTCAAGACTTACTGTGTCCAAACCAATGTGAACCAATACTTCAAGACCTGCTGCAGTCACAATACCAAGAGCATGTTTTGTTGGGAAGATGCTTGATACAGTACCTGAAACTGGAGATACAATATTTCCATTTGCAGGTTCTACTGCAAATCCATCACCCATCATTTTTTGAGCAAATACTGGATCTTTTACTTGTTCCAAAGCAACAACTTGACCGTCTGCTACTGAGTAAACTTCCTCAGTAAGACCTTTGAAGTGAACAGTGTTTTGTTGTGCTTCAGTCATTTGGCTTGGAAGAGTTTCAGGAATGATTTCACCTGAATCAAGGATATCTTGGATATCAGATTTCAATACGTCAGCTTTTGGTCCGTAGATAGCTTGAACCCCTTGTCCTTTCATGACAAGACCCATAGCTCCTTCTGCTTTCCATTGCTCTGCATTTCCTACTTTATCTGCATCTTTAACAGTAACACGGAGACGAGTCATACATGCATCAACATCAACGATGTTTGCGCGTCCACCAAGAAGGTTGATAATGTTTACAGCTTGAGAACCTGCTGCAACTTTCACTTCACTGCTAGCTTCTTCTGAACCTTCAGCAGTCTCATAGTTTCCGTTACGTCCTGGAGTTGCGTAGTTGAATTTTTGAATCATGAAGTTTGCGATAAAGTACATGATTACAGCAAAGAGAACAGTTACCCAAATGAAGTTAATGATATCCATACCGATACCAGCACTGATTGCAATAGGTGTACGAGTCAAGAACTCGATTGAACCGAATGAGTGCATACGTAGGTTTACGACATCAGCCATAGCAAAGGCTGCACCTTGAACAAGTGAGTAAACAAGATACATAGGTGTTGCGACGAACATGAACATGTATTCGATTGGTTCAGTAACCCCTGTCAAGAATGTTGCAAGAGCTGTCGCAATCATCATACCTTTGTATTTGTGTTTCTTGTCAGCATCAACATTACGGTAGATAGCCACAACCACACCCATCAAGATACCGAATGAACCAATCATTTGTCCAACTTTGAAACGAGCTGGATGTACTGTATCTAACAAGTGTTGGTATTGACTAGCATCAGTACCTTTAAGGTTTACAAGGTCTGTTACCCACGCAAGCCAAAGTGGATCTTGACCAAATACTTGGCTACCTTTAGCTGCACCAGTTAGGACCTCATAAGTACCACCAAGAGCTGTGTAGTTCATTGGGATAGTCAACATGTGGTGAAGACCAAATGGTAAGAGCAAACGTTCCAATGTACCATACAAGAATGGTGCAAGGATTGGAGCAGTTTCTTGTGAGTTAGCAATCCAGATACCAAAGCTATTGATACCAGTTTGCACAAGTGGCCAGAAAGCTGCAAGTACAATTGCAGCAATTATTGAACGAAGAATAACTACAAATGGTACAAAACGTTTTCCGTTAAAGAATGAAAGTGCATCAGGAAGCTTACGGAAGTTATAGTATTTATTGTAAGCAGTTGCTCCAATAAAACCAGAAATAATCCCTACGAAGACACCCATGTTCAATGCTGGGGCTTCCATAACACTAATGAAGTAATCAGCAACTTTGATTTGCCCACCCAATAGTGTTGAAACCATAGCATCTGGATTTTTCAACATATCGCCTGATACACCAAAGATTGTACCAGTGATACGGTTAATCAAGATGAAGGCAAGACCAGCGGCGAAAGCACCACCAGCACGTTCTTTAGCCCAGCTTCCTCCAATAGCGAGGGCGAACAAGATATGAAGGTTAACGATAACCCCCCAACCGATTTGCTCTAGTACACCACCAGTAATAACGAGTGGTGCAAAGGTTGGGTTAATCATCACGATAGACTTACCGATTGAAATCATCAAACCAGCAGCCGGCATAACCGCGATAACCACCATCAAAGCCTTACCGAATTTTTGCCAAAATTCGAAAGACAAGACATTTTTGAATGTATCTTTCATCATTCAAATCTCCTTTATTTTTATTTAGGCAAACGTTTTACGAAAACGTTTGCACCTTTTATGATTTAATTATACCACTTTAATTTTTTTTGTAAAGGCTTTTATTCAAAAAAATACTCTTTTTTCAAAAAAATTTCTAGTGCCAAATTTCAAGTTCAAGTTAGCCATCAAAAAGTCTTCTCCGGGCGACTTCTTGATACTCTTCGAAAATCTCTTCAAACCACGTCAGCGTCGCCTTACCGTATATATGGGACTGACTTCGTCAGTCTTATCTACAACCTCAAAACAGTATTTTGAGCATCCTGTGGCGAGCTACCTAGTTTGCTCTTTGATTTCCATTGAGTATTAGAAGTCCCTTTTCAAAAACTCTTGTAGCAAAAAAGGAGATTTTACAACCTCCTCATAAAAATAATTATTTTACCTAAATCTTCAAGAATCGGCGCATGGAAATTCCTGATCCCAGTGAACCAATGAAAATTCCAATCACAAATAGTAGGGCAATCATCAAAGGACTAAATAAATCTGGACTAATCATGGATAGATTTTGTCCTACCAACGATTTATTGACAGATTGGTAAACCATTTGATAAACAATAAAGACTAAAACAGATGGTGCGATAGCTCCCAATAAACCGATAAAGGCTCCTTCTAACAAGAACGGTCCACGAATATAACTGTTTTTAGCTCCGACCAAGCGCATGATTTGAATCTCGCGACTGCGGGAAATAATGGTAATACGAATGGTATTTGAAATCAAGAAAACTGCGACAAAAATTAACAAAGCAGCAATCCCTAGTCCCCAAACACGGATAAATGAAGCTAACTTGAAGAGTCTTTCTGTATTGGCACCGCCATCTTGAACCTCAGAGACACCTTCAATTTTTTTAGCATCTTCGGCTATAGTTTTTACATCATTTGGAGTGTTTGCCTCTACAATATAGGCATCATAGAGAGGATTGGCATCTCCTTCAAAGATTTTCCAGTTATCTCCCATTGTCTCGGTTAACTTTTCATATTGTTCTTCTTTACTTGAAAAGGTAACACTCTTAACCGTAGACATGTTCTTCAAAGAATCATATACCTTGTGGTAGTCATTATTTGTAACAGTTTGACCTTCTTTTTCAATTGTCTGACTGTTATCTTCCACATCCTTTCGGATATAAACTACTACACGGACATTATTTTCAATATCTGTAGCTAGTTTCGCTGTATTGAAAATAACAGAAGCAAATATTGCCACCAAGGTCAAAGTAATCATGACTGAACTGACAGCAGCTACTGTCATCCAACCATTTCGTTTCAAACTTTTTAAGGCTTCAAATAAATGGCGAAAAAATCTACTAATCATCGTATCCATACTCTCCTTTTGATTCGTCACGAACGACACGGCCATTTTCAATGGCAATGACACGGTGGCGCAAGGTATTTACAATCTGGCTATTATGAGTCGCCATCAAAATAGTTGTCCCTTGTAGGTTAATCCGTTCCAAAAGATTCATAATTTCCCATGAATTATCCGGATCTAGGTTTCCTGTTGGTTCATCGGCTATCAGTACTTTGGGATTATTTACAATAGCACGCGCAATCGCAATCCGCTGTTGCTCCCCACCTGAGAGCTCATTTGGGAAAGAACGAACCTTGTGCTTCAAGCCAACCAAGTCCAAAACTTCCATCACTCGTTTTTTGATATTACGGCGATTTTCCCCGATTACTTCCATAGCGTAAGCAATATTCTCATAAACCGTTTTCTTTGGCAACAGTTTATAATCCTGGAAGACAACCCCAACACTACGACGTAGAAGCGGGACATCTTTCTTTTTAATCTTAACCAGATTAAAACCAGCAACTGATAGGCTTCCTTTATCGATTTTTACTTCACGATACAGAGAACGAATAAAAGTTGACTTCCCTGCTCCTGAAGGTCCTACGATGTAAGCAAATTCCCCCGGTTGAACGCTGACCGAAACACCGCGTAGGGCAGTCGTTCCGTTGTCGTATTTTTTGACGACATCTCTCATTTCAATGATTGACATGTGACTTCCTTTCTATCTTAGCTAATGCGCCACTTGAGATAGGCATCGATAAAACCATCTAGGTCCCCATCCATAACCTTATCTACCTGAGCAACTTCAAAGCTAGTTCGGTGATCTTTTACCATAGTATAAGGCGTGAAGACATAAGAACGGATTTGGCTTCCCCATGTGATTTCTTTTTTCTCACCCTTGAGGGAATCTACCTCCGCAGCCTTCTTCTCTTGCTCCATTTGATAGAGCTTAGCCTGCAACATTTTCATGGCACGATCTCTATTTCCATACTGGGTCCGATCCACTGTTGATTGAACAACAATTCCAGTTGGAATGTGGGTCAGACGCACACCTGTTGAAACCTTGTTGACGTTTTGTCCACCGGCACCACCTGAACGGAAGGTATCCATCTTGATATCATCTTCACGGATTTCCACTTCAATAGTATCATCCAATTCTGGCATCACTTCTACAGATGTGAAAGAGGTATGGCGACGTTTAGCAGAGTCAAACGGCGAAATTCGCACCAAACGGTGAACTCCCATTTCTGACTTGAGAAGACCATAGGCATTAGGCCCTTCAAATGATAAGGTCACCGACTTAATACCAGCCTCATCACCTGCTTGATAATCCAATACTTCTACTTTAAAACCTTTAGCATTGCCATAGCGAGTATACATACGCAGCAACATATCACCCCAGTCCTGAGCCTCTGTACCACCAGAACCTGGATGGATTTCCAAGATGGCATTGTTGTGGTCATAAGGTTCCGACAAGAGAAGCGTCATCTCATAGCTGGTCATCATCTTATCAAGTTCGGCTAACTGCTCTACCAGTTCTTCTTGAACCGACTCGTCTTCTGCTAAAAAGTCCAATAAAATTTCAACTTCATCCTGCAACTCTTCCATCTTATGGAAGGTATTATAGGTGTTTTTTAATTCATTTAATTCTTGCGACGTTTTTTGGGCCGCGATATTATCGTTCCAAAAATCAGGTTCTGTCATCTTGTTTTCCAAGATGGCAATCTCTTCCTCTAGACCTTCTAGGTCAAAGAGACCCCCTGAAAGAAGCTAATTTTTCACGATTTGCGTCAATTTTTTGACGGATTACTGAAATGTCCATAAATACTCCTTTTTTACATCATTTCATTATAGCATATTTTATCATTTCTTTCCATCTTTTGCTCTAGTCCCTTTTTATGAAAAAAGAAGCCTTTCGGCTTCCCTTCCTACAAGACTTTTGCTGAAGTGCGAGTGATTTCTTCCACTTGAATGCCATTTGCTTCAAATTTTTCTTTCAAGGCTGGTAAATCAATTGATCCATCGATTTGAACTTCGATAATCACCTTACCATCCTTACGCGGAATATTGACTGTATGCGAAATATTCAAATTTTCTTCAACGATTAGAGAAACAATCTTACCAAGGACACCAACTTCATCTTCTGTAACAAAGCGCACACGAATTCCTTCTTCTCCATAACCAGCAATTTCGAGAAAGGCTTGGAAAACGTCACGGTCCGTAATAACCCCATAGACTTGATGGTTATCTACGACAGGAAGAATACCAATCTTGTTTTTCAACATCAGATAAGTTGCATCTTCTAGACTCGCATAGCCTGAGACAGTGACAACATCGCGAATCATGACATCTTTTACTTTTGTCTTATTCAGAAGATAATTCATCTCATAGATAGAAAGACTGGTTGCTTTTGATGGACTTGCTTGGGCAATGGTTCCCTCAGTCACCAAACCAACTAATTGATCATTTTCGATAACAGGCAAGCGGTGCAACCCTTGCTCTCTCATCAAATCTGCTGCATGAGATACTGTTGTATCTGGACTAATATACACTACCTTGCGGGTCATAAAATCTTTAACTGCCATGAGACTTCTCCTTTTCTATTCTTATCCCTATTATACAATCTTTTTGTAAATCTATCAAACGCTTACATTTCTTTTTCAAAATTCAGAAAAGTATGAATAAGCTAGCAAAAAGAGCTCTAAAATCGAGCTCTGTGAATGAAGGATAGGTACGCTTCATTCGGTTTTTTCAATTATTAGAAATTAATTTTTCAATGTAGATGAAGATTGCTTTGCAATCTCTATCCGCAACCTAAACTAGTCTCCCAGACTATGCGAAGATTACTTCGTAATCCTTATCCACCGACTAAAACAATCCACTGGATTCTGATGATTGCTTCGCAATCTCTATCTGCCGACTAAAAAGGTTCCCCGGACTATAATGATGATTACTTCGTAATCTTCATTTGCAACCTAAACTAGTCTCCCAGACTATGCGAAGATTGCTTCGCAATCTTCATCTGCCGACTAAAACAATCCACTGGATTGTTTTAGCCACCTAGATACGCTTTTCTTACTTCTTCTGATGAGGCGAGTTCTTTTCCTGTTCCTGATAGGACGATTTTGCCTGTTTCCAGTACATAGCCTCGGTCAGAGATTGCGAGTGCCTTATTGGCATTTTGTTCAATCAAGAGGACAGTTGTCCCTTGCTTCTGGATATCTTGAATGATATCAAAAATCTCTTGGATAAAGATTGGGGCAAGTCCCATTGATGGTTCATCTAAAAGAAGAAGTTTTGGTGTTGACATAAGAGCGCGTCCCATGGCAAGCATTTGTTGTTCCCCCCCTGAAAGAGTTGCTGCATCTTGGTTCTTCCGTTCTTCAAGACGAGGAAAGCGTGAGAAAACCTTCTTCAAGTTAGCTTGATTTTCTTCACGATTTTTCTTTAAGAAAGCTCCCATTTCAAGATTTTCCATAACAGTCAAGCCAGGGAAGACGTGGCGTCCTTCTGGTACTTGTGAAAGGCCACCTGCTACGATTTTCTGAGCCGGCATTTTTTGGATTTCTTGACCTAAAAATTCAATTTTTCCTGAACTCGGTCTAACCAAACCAGACAAGGTACGGAGAATGGTTGTCTTACCTGCACCATTGGCACCGATAAGTGAAACTACCTCTCCTTCATTCACTTCAAAGCTTACATCACGGACTGCTTGGATCATACCGTAATGTACAGAAAGATTATCAACTTTTAACATAGACATTAGGCTTCACCTCCTAGATAAGCTTCGATAACGCGTTTATTGGTCTTAATTTCGTCTGGAGTTCCTTGAGCAATTAAACGACCATATTCAAGTACGTAGATACGTTCTGTAACTTCCATGACCAGATTCATATCGTGTTCAATCAGCATGATCGTAATCTTAAATTCATCTTTGATACGACGAATTAACTCAGTCAATTCGGCTGTTTCCTGTGGGTTCATACCTGCTGCTGGTTCATCTAAAAAGAGAATTTTAGGTTCCGTAGCAAGGGCACGAACAATTTCCAAACGACGTTGTTGTCCGTAGGCAAGGTTTTTAGCAAGAGTTTCTGCATCACCATCTAAATCAAAGATTTTAAGCAATTCCAAAGCCTTAGCCTTTAATTCTTTTTCACTCTTGTAAAAAGCTGGTAAGCGCAAAAAACTAGCAAAAACATGTTGTTTGTGATGGTTGCCAAAAGCAATCAAAACATTATCCAAAACTGTTAAATCTTTAAAGAGACGGATATTTTGGAAAGTACGACCAAGTCCCAAAGAAGCAATCTTATAAGGTGCCTTCCCATTTAAAAGGTGACCATCTAGGGTTACTGTCCCCTCACTTGGTTCATAAACACCCGTCAAAAGGTTGAAAAGAGTGGTTTTCCCAGCTCCGTTTGGACCGATTAGTCCAACCAATTCCCCTTCGTTCAATTCAAGAGTCACATCTCCAACAGCTGTTAGACCGCCAAAATGTTTGGTTAACTGTTTTACTTCAAGTAATGCCATTAGTTTTGTTCCTCCTTCTTAGATTTTTTAAAGAAACGTGATAGGCTCAATTCCCACGTTCCAAGAAGTCCCCCTGGTCTGAAAATCATTACCAATACCAAGGCCAAAGCGTAGATAATCATACGCACGCTGGCAACATCTTGGAGAAGCATATTCAAAATTCCCAGAACAATAGCCGATACAATCGCACCTGTAATGGAACCAAGTCCGCCAAATACAACAATGATCAAAACGTTGATTGAGTTGATGAAAGTGTAATCTTTCGGTACAACTGAACCGATAAATCCTGCCTGAAGTGACCCTGCAATACTTGCAGTAATAGCACCAAAGACAAAGGCGATGATTTTAATTTTAGTCGTATTAACCCCAACTGACTCAGCAGCGATTTCATCCTCACGAACAGAGAGGGTTGAACGACCAATTGGGCTACGCAAGAAGTTCAAGGTTGCAACGGTTGTAATCACGACAAAGAAGTAAACCATTTGCCAAGTTGTAAAGTTTGGAATTCCCAAGATACCTGCCGCACCATTTGTAAGGCTTCCGCCATTGATGATAAAGATACGGATAATTTCAGAAACACCTAGAGTAGCTACCGCAAGATAGTCCCCCTTCAAACGCAAGGTTGGAATGCCGACAAGCAAGGCAACCGCTCCTGAAAGTAAAGCCCCTATCAGCATAGCTCCAAAGAAGGCACCGTAGGTCGGTAATTTAGAACCAATAATAGCTGCTGCATAGGCACCAATCGCCATGAAACCAGCATGACCAAGTGAAAATTGTCCTGAAAAACCAACGATTAAGTTGAGACCAACAGCCAGAATAATATTGATTCCAATTTGTTGTAAAATCTGTACATAGAACAGGTTGAGTACTCCAACTGAAACCAGTACACTAATCAAGCCATAACCAGCTAACAAAAGGAGTAACCATAGAATATTAACTTTTAAATTTTCCTTCATCGTTTACACCTTCTCTTTCACATTTTTACCAAGGATACCAGCTGGGCGGACAATCAAGATCAACAACAAGATTCCATAAACAATGGCATCACGGAAGTCTGACATCCCAAAGGCTGTCGCAAAGGTTTCTAATAGACCAATTACAAATCCACCAAGCGCCGCACCAGGAATGATTCCGATACCACCAAGTACTGCGGCAACGAAAGACTTAAGACCTGGAGTAACTCCCATCAAAGGCTCAAGAGAGTTATAATAGAGGGCAATCAGAACACCAGCCGCACCCGCAAGAGCAGAACCCAAAGCGAAGGTAAAGCTGATAGTACGGTTTACATTGATCCCCATCAATTGCGCCGCATCGCTATCTACTGATACCGCACGCATGGCTTTCCCCATCTTGGTCTTTTGAACAATGACTTGTAACAAAATCATCAAAATCAAGGAAATGGCCAAGATCATTAACTGCACGTTTGTTAGGCTAACTGGTCCCAAATCATAGCGAACTGTTTGAATCGCTTGAGGGAAGGCACGGGTATTGGCACCAACCAGATAGACCATGCCATACTCCAATAGGAAAGAAACCCCAATAGCTGTAATCAAAACAGCAATACGAGTAGAGTGACGCAAAGGTCGGTAAGCAAGGAACTCAATCACGACACCAAGAATGGCTGTCGCTAGCATAGCTACAATAAGCGCTACAAAGAAATTCATTTGGAAAGAATTAATCAAGAAATAACCGATAAAGGCTCCCATCATATAAATATCACCGTGGGCGAAATTGATGAGCTTGATAATTCCGTAAACCATGGTATATCCTAGGGCTAACAGCGCATAAACACTACCTAGAATCAAACCATTTACTAGTTGTTGGAGCATAAGATTCACTCTTTCTATATATAATTCCGAGGGTTTTCCCTCACTTTTTGATAGGTTCTTATACTCAATGAAAATCAAAGAGCAAACTAGGAAACTAGCCGCAGGTTGCTCAAAGCACTGCTTTGAGGTTGTAGATAAGACTGACGAAGTCAGTCACATATATAATCCAAGGCGACGTTGACGCAGTTTGAAGAGATTTTCGAAGAGTATTAAATATCGAAACAGGGAGTGAGTCCGAGGCTCATTCCCTATTTCAACATTTTTCTATTATGGTTTTACAACTTCTGCTGCTTCAACTTTACCATTGTTCATGGTCATCATGTAAGCAGTTTTGACTGTGTTGTGGTCTGCATCGAAGCTTGTTTGACCAGTTACACCTTCAAAATCTTTTGTTTTAGCAAGGTTATCCTTGATTTCACCTGAATTTTTAGCACCTTTTGCTGCGTTTGCTACAAGGTGAACTGAATCATAAGCCAAGGCTGCAAATGTTGAAGGCTCTTCATTGTACTTAGCACGGTAAGCGTCAAGGAAGGCTTTAGCTTTAGCTGAAACTTCTACAGTAGTTGAGAAGCCTGAGATAAAGTAGATGTTTGATGCTTTTTCAGCAGTTGCTTGTTGTACAAACTCCTCACCGTTGAATCCATCACCACCAACGATTGGTTTGTCAATTCCCATACCACGCGCTTGGTTTACAATTTTACCAGCTTCAGTGTAGTAACCAGGGACGATGATAGCATCAAAATCTTTCCCTTTCATTTTTGTAAGGGCTGCTTGGAAGTCTGTGTCACCTGCTACAAAAGTTTCATCTGCAACGATCTCACCCTTGTAAGCTTCACGGAAGGCTTTGGCAATACCTTTAGCATAGTCACTGGCATTGTCAGTGTAAAGAACCACTTTCTTAGCATTTAATTTTTCAGAAACATAGTTTGAGATAATTTTTCCTTGGAAGCTATCTTGGAAAGTTCCAATAAAGAGGTAATCTTGACCTTTAGTCAATCCATCTTGAGTCGCACTTGGTGAGATCAATGGGACACCTGCTTTTGTAGCATTCGCTACCGCAGCTGCAGTTGCACCAGATGTCGCAGGTCCTACGATTGCTGATACCTTAGATTGGGTTACAAGGTTAGTTGTTACTGAAGCAGCCTCTGCTGTTTCAGACTTGTTATCTTTATCGACTACTTCGATTTGTTTTCCATCGATACCACCTGCTGCATTGATTTCGTCAACAGCAAGTTGGGCACCTTTTTGTTCAGATGTTCCGTAGGCAGCTACGGCACCAGTTTCTTCGAAGTTAAATCCGATTTTAATTGTCTTTTCCTCTACTGAGTTACCAGCAGTGTTGACTGCTCCAGACTTCACTTCTCCACAGGCTGCAAGAAGTGCTACACTTGCAAGCGCCACAAACGATAGGGCAAATTTTTTCTTCATCTTTTTTGTCTCCTTATTTCTTAAATAGTCTGTTAAGAATATACCGAATTATCAGAAAATTGTCAACACTTTTCTTTAAATTTTTATCTGATAACGTTTTCTTCTCGGTAAAGGTTGCCCACAAAGGGTGTTTCCAGTTCTTGGATATGACAAACTCTGACTTTTTTGATAAACTTTTCCTTGCTCAAGCGCCCGACCAATTGCTCCACTTCTTGAGTTGGAACATAAAGTTGTAAGTAACGATGTTTCTTGGAATGATAGGTAATATCTCCATAATCCTGCAGTTTTTTGGCATCACGATTATAGTAAAGATAGATAATCAAGCCAGATCGATTGACTTTTTCAAACATGATAAATCCTCTTTCTAAGAAATCTCTCCCTATTATACCAAAAAAAGCAAACCCAGTCGAGTTTGCCTTCTATCATCATTAGTTCAATGAATTGTTGGCCATGATTTCATCAATAAAGCCATATTCGAGTGTTTCTTGGGCACTCATCCAGTTATCGCGTTCTGCATCTGCATGGACTTTTTCGATTGACTGACCTGAATTTTCAGCCAAGATTTTTTCCAAGGTATTACGAGTTTTAAGCAAGTGTTCTGCAGCGATCGCCATATCGGTTTGTTGAGTACCACCACCTGTACCACCCATCGGTTGGTGAATCATATACTCTGCATTTGGAAGCATGAAACGCTTGCCTTTTGCTCCACTTGATGCAATAACAGTCCCCATAGATGCAGCCATTCCCATAACGATGGTTTGGACATCTGCCTTGATAAAGTTCATAGTATCAACGATTGCCAAACCAGCTGAAACAGAACCACCAGGTGTATTGACATAAAGGTAAATATCTTTTGTACTATCTTGGGCATCCAAGAAAAGCAATTGGGCAATAACAGAGTTGGCCATATTGTCTTCAACGGGACCTGTCAGCATAATGATGCGGTCTTTAAGAAGACGTGAGTAAATATCGTAAGAACGTTCTCCACGGCTTGTTTGTTCAATAACTACAGGAATCATTCATTTCTCCTTTTGAGTTTTATTTTTGTTGGTCAAATGACAGAAGATAAGACTATTATAATATCTTGGTCAAAAAAGGTCAAATTTTTGCTCTGTTTTCATTAGACAGAAACAAAAACTCAACCTCCTTTCGTGACTGGAACTTCTTTTCCAAGTCATTCTTCTTTTCGATCTTATTTCGTACCGAACAAGCGGTCCCCAGCATCTCCAAGACCTGGAACGATGTAACCGTGTTCGTTCAAGCGTTCATCCAAGGCTGCTGTAAAGATTTCTACATCCGGATGAGCTTCTTGAAGGGCTTTTACACCTTCTGGAGCAGATACAAGGCAGACAAATTTAATATTTGATGCACCACGTTTTTTAAGTGAGTCAACGGCCAAGATTGCTGATCCACCTGTTGCCAACATTGGGTCTACTACAAAAATTTGACGTTGGTTAATGTCCTCAGGCAATTTCACCAAGTATTCAACTGGTTGAAGCGTTTCTTCATCACGGTACATACCAATGTGACCAACTTTAGCAGCTGGAACCAAGCTCAAGAGACCATCAACCATCCCGATACCTGCACGCAAGATTGGAACGATGGCCAATTTCTTACCTGCCAATTGTTTTTGAACTGTTTTTGTGATTGGTGTTTCGATCTCCACATCTTCTAGTGGAAGATCACGAAGTACTTCATACCCCATCAACATTGCAATCTCATCTACTAGCTCACGAAAAGCTTTTGTAGAAGTATCTGTACGACGCAAGATTGACAATTTGTGTTGAATCAGCGGGTGATTAATAACTTCAATTTTTCCCATTTTTGGAATTCCTTCTTTCAATTTATTCTTCTTATTATACCAAAAAACGGTTTAAAAATCTTTCTAAACCATTTATTTTTGATAATTTTTACATTAGATCTGCCTCTTTAAGAGCTGCCTGTACTGTCTCAAGTGGTAAATGGGTTAATTCTGTTCCCTTTTCTTGATAAAGGTATTGGGCATAGTCGTCCATTCGATACTGGTTAATATAAACCACGCGCTTGCAACCAACCTGCAGCAATTGTTTTGTACAGTTCAGACAAGGAAAATGGGTTACATAGGCTGTAAAGCCTTTAGGAACACCACGTTCTGCACCTTGAAGGATAGCATTGACCTCAGCATGAAGGGTGCGAACACAGTGTCCTTCAATGACTAGACATTCGTGGTCAATACAATGCTCGGTTCCTGATACCGAACCATTGTAACCAGTGGAAATAACCTTATTATCTTTTACCAGAATCGCACCCACTTTGGCACGTTTACAAGTGGATCGATTGGCAATTAGTAGGGCTTGGGCTGCAAAATACTCATCCCATGCTAGTCTTTTTTCAGTCATATCTCTTCTCCTTTTTCTCTATTTTTTAAAAAATGGTAACCGTAAATCCGCTATCTTTTCAGCAGGTACCTTCATGCCATCCTTGATCCATTTTAAAAGAACAGAGACGATGGCCGAGCTCCAAAAGGAATGAAGATAAGAGCTGACACCTTTTGATTTTCCATGGTATTTTTCTAAAAATTCCTGCATGGCTTGGACAAAGATTTTTTCTAAATGGTAATCCAAGGCCAGTTGAATCACTCTGGCTTCCTTTCTTGCTTCTCGGAAAAGGTGAACCCAGACCAGATAAAGGTCTGTCTTTAAATCGTAATGATGCAGCTGTTTCATAATATTGTGGACAGTTCGTTTAAAGACGCTTTCTAAAATCTCCTCTTTGGAATCATAATTGCGATAAAAGGCTGCACGCGAAACGCCTGCACGTTTGACCAATTCAGAAATACTAATCTTGGTCAAGTCCTTTTTTTCCAAGAGTTGTAAGAGGGCTGTTTCAATGGCTTCTCTGGTTAATAAATTGGATTCTTGGTTTGATTTTCTGAGATTTTCAAGAGACTTTTCAGAGATTCTACGTTCAGACATAACATTTTCTTTCTACTTGTCACAACAGACGGATGAGGCTTTTGTTTCAAGGGTTTTCATGATATAATTGTAAAAAAAGACAGAACCTTTGTCAATGTATAACTGACAAAGATGGAGAATTTCTATGACTTGGAAGATTATTGCTGACTCTGGTTGTGATTATCGTCAGCTGGCAACACCAGCTATTGACACAACCTTTGTAAGCGTCCCCTTAACCATTCAAGTAGCTGATCAGGTCTTTGTTGATGATGCCTGTCTTGATATTGACCAAATGATGGAAACCATGTATGCAACCGCAGAAGCTTCAAAATCAGCTTGTCCAAGCCCAGATGATTATTTGCGGGCATTTGAAGGTGCCAAAAACATTTTCCTAGTAACCATCACAGGTACTCTTTCTGGTAGTCACAATAGTGCGCAACTGGCCAAGAATATTTATCTGGAAGAACATCCTGACACTAAAATTCATGTAATTGATAGTTTGTCTGCTGGCGGTGAAGTTGACTTGCTTGTAGAAAAATTAAATGACTTGATTGACCAGGGCCTATCTTTTGAAGAAGTGGTTGAAACTATCACTGCCTATCAAGAAAAAACCAAGTTGCTCTTTGTTCTAGCAAAGGTCGATAACTTGGTAAAAAACGGCCGTTTGAGCAAGCTTATCGGTACAGTCGTTGGCCTTCTAAATATCCGTATGGTCGGAGAAGCTAGTGAAACTGGAACTCTCGAATTGCTACAAAAAGCAAGAGGACCAAAGAAATCGATTCAGGCAGCCTATGAAGAGTTAATAAAAGCTGGTTATGCTGGTGGCCGTATTGTCATGGCCCAACGCAATAACGAGAAATGTTGCCAACAGCTTTCAGAGCGAATTCGTGAAAATTTCCCACAGGCGGATATTAAAATTCTACCAACCTCTGGTCTCTGCAGTTTCTATGCAGAAGATGGTGGTTTGCTGATGGGATATGAAATTGATTAATTGCATTCTTGACAAGAGGTGACCTTCATCTCTTGTTTTTTTGTGGTACAATAGAGCTATGAAACATTTTGATACTATTGTTATCGGTGGGGGACCTGCTGGTATGATGGCTACGATTTCCAGTAGCTTTTATGGACAGAAAACCCTCCTCATCGAAAAAAATCGGAAACTCGGAAAAAAATTAGCTGGTACTGGTGGTGGTCGTTGCAATGTAACCAACAATGGTAGCTTGGACGACCTGCTAGCTGGCATCCCTGGAAATGGGCGCTTTCTCTACAGTGTCTTCTCCCAGTTTGATAACCATGATATCATTAACTTTTTTACAGAAAATGGTGTTAAACTTAAGGTCGAAGACCACGGACGCGTCTTTCCGGCCAGTGACAAATCACGAACCATTATCGAGGCTTTAGAAAAGAAAATCACTGAGCTAGGCGGCCAAGTTGCCACTCAAACCGAAATTGTTTCGGTTAAAAAAATCGACAACCAGTTTGTCCTTAAGTCCGCAGACCAAACCTTCACTTGTGAGAAACTCATTGTCACAACAGGTGGTAAATCCTATCCTTCTACTGGTTCGACTGGTTTTGGTCATGAGATTGCCCGTCATTTTAAGCACACCATTACCGAGCTTGAGGCAGCTGAAAGTCCTTTGTTGACAGATTTTCCACACAAGGCTTTGCAGGGTATTTCGCTGGACGATGTGACCCTAAGCTATGGTAAGCATGTCATCACTCACGATTTGCTCTTTACCCACTTTGGTTTGTCAGGCCCTGCTGCTCTGCGTATGTCTAGCTTTGTCAAGGGCGGAGAGGTTCTCTCACTCGATGTTTTGCCTCAACTTTCTGAAAATGACTTGGTTGCATTTCTAGAAGAAAATAGGGAAAAATCTCTAAAAAATGCCTTAAAAACTTTGCTTCCAGAACGCTTGGCAGAATTTTTTGTGCAAAGCTATCCTGAAAAAGTCAAACAACTGACTGAAAAGGAACGAGAACAACTTCTCCAGTCTATTAAGGCCCTCAAAATCCCTGTGACCGGAAAAATGTCCCTTGCCAAGTCCTTTGTCACCAAGGGTGGCGTCAGTCTTAAGGAAATCAACCCTAAAACCCTTGAAAGTAAGCTGGTACCTGGCCTCCACTTTGCTGGCGAGGTCATGGATATCAATGCCCACACGGGTGGGTTTAATATCACTTCAGCCCTCTGTACCGGCTGGGTGGCGGGATCAAACCCAATCTAAATCTAAATTATTCAATGGCTAAATCAGCCCCAAAAGAAAGGAAGTCCTTTGGAACATATTATCTTGTTAAGGGGAGTTACTCCTAATGGAAAAAATGCTATCCCTAAAATGTCTTATCTAGTAGATATCTTGACAGAAGCTGGTTTTCAACAAGTTCGAACTTATATTCAAAGTGGAAATATTATTCTTGAAAGTAACTTAGCTCTCGAAGAAATACGAGAACGTGTTCATACTCTGATAAAGGAAAAAATTGGGGCCGACTTAAAAATGGTTATCAAGAATAAAAGTGATTTTAAAAAAATTGTCCAAGAAAACCCGTTTGGAGAACACTATCTTTATGACCGTATACACGTGATTTTTTATCAAGAATCTATTCAAAGTCTCCCTTTAGAAAAATTGAAAATTGATTACGGTGAAGAAGAAATTTGTATCGGTAACCATTGTCTTTACCTCTATCTCCCTAGAACTGCAAAACAAAAGAAACTCCATACCAACTATCTTGAAAAGCTTTTTAATGTAGATTTGACAATGCGAAAACTAAATGTAGTAGAAAAATTATTAAGCAAGTAGTGCTTGAATTTAGTAAAAATCGGAAGATCACTCCTCCGATTTTATTTTGTCTGAGTTTGGACATAATGGGCAATGACATCTGATGTGTACTGAGCTGTTCCAATTCCAAATTTGTCAATGTTTTCCTTAAACTCTGGGTTGTAGACGTAGCCTTTACCGATATGACCGAAGACTTCAATAGTACAGTCGAATCCATAAGTACGAATGGCTTGCAAGAGTTTAGCAGCTTCTTCTTGATTTTCGGTTGCTGTTACAGGTAGACCAGCTTGAAGATTTTGTGCCAATGCTTGAAAAACTTGGTTGAAAGCAGCCGTAGCTTCGTCTTCGTGACCTTTTTGGCGCTCTAACGCTTGGTCCATGACTTCTTGTCCATATTTCTCTACCGCCTCTTGGTGGTATTTTTGATGGTCTTGATAGTTAAATCCAGCAAATTTCTCTTGAATGCTCATTTCTCTTTCTCCTTTTTGTTCTTGAATGGTTTTTTGCAAGGTTGAAATCAAGCTATCCAGATGTTGCCTTTCTCGAGTCAAATAGTCCAACTGCCTGGTCAAATGAGACAATAAACCTGTCCTTTCTTCCTTTAATAGCTCTGCTATTTTTTCTAAAGAAAAGCCTAGATATTTATAGTAAAGAATGACCTGAAGACGTTCCAAATCCTCTTTACTGTAGATTCGATAGCCGTTTCCTGACTTTAAGGGGACTAAGAGTCCTATCTTATCGTAGTGGTGTAGGGTCTTAACAGAGACACCTGAAAGCTGGGCAGCTTCTTTTATATGGTACATGATTTCCTCCTACATTGATAGTATAACCCCTCCCCTTAGGTCAGAGTCAAGCATTTTTGCGAAATTTTTTTACTTTATCATAACATGAAAATGGTTTTCTTGACAGACCTTAGAAAACATGATAGGATAGTCAAGTCTATCAATCAAAAGAAACGCTCACTTTAAGTACTGATGAGGCTATTTGCCAAGGGCAGTAGCTTTTTCTTTTGTAACACTAATTTTAGGAGTTTAACTATGTCTGAAAAATCGCAATGGGGTTCTAAACTGGGCTTTATCCTAGCATCTGCTGGTTCAGCCATCGGACTTGGTGCCGTTTGGAAATTCCCCTATATGACTGCTGCTAACGGTGGAGGTGGCTTTTTACTAGTCTTTCTCATCTCCACTATTCTAATCGGTTTTCCCCTTTTGCTAGCTGAGTTTACCCTCGGCCGAAGTGCTGGTGTTTCAGCTATCAAAACCTTTGGAAAACTAGGCAAGAATAGTAAGTACAACTTTATCGGTTGGATTGGTGCCTTTGCCCTCTTTATCCTCTTATCTTTCTACAGTGTTATCGGAGGATGGATTCTGGTTTATCTAGGCATCGAGTTTGGAAAATTGTTCCAGCTTAGCGGAACGGGTGACTATGCTCAGCTCTTTACCGATATTATTTCCAATCCAGCCATTGCCCTTGGAGCTCAAGCAGCCTTTATCTTATTGAATATCTTTATTGTATCACGTGGTGTTCAAAAAGGGATTGAAAGAGCTTCGAAAGTTATGATGCCCCTGCTCTTTATCATCTTTGTTGTCATCATTGGGCGCTCTCTCAGTTTGCCAAATGCCATGGAAGGGGTTCTTTACTTCCTCAAACCAGACTTTTCAAAACTGACAAGTGCTGGTCTCCTCTATGCTCTGGGACAATCTTTCTTTGCCCTCTCACTAGGGGTGACAGCCATGCTGACCTATGCGTCCTACTTGGACAAGAAAACCAATCTAGTTCAGTCAGGAATCTCCATCGTAGCCATGAACATCTCGGTGTCCATCATGGCAGGACTAGCCATTTTCCCAGCCATGTCAGCCTTCAACATCCAGTCTGAAGGGGGACCAAGCCTGCTCTTTATCGTCTTGCCTCAACTCTTTGACAAGATGCCTTTTGGAACCATTTTCTACATCCTTTTCCTCTTGCTCTTCCTCTTTGCGACGGTCACTTCTTCTGTCGTGATGCTGGAAATCAATGTAGGCAATATCACCAACCAGGACAACAGCAAGCGTGCTAAATGGAGTGTGATTTTAGGAATTTTGACCTTTGTCTTTGGCATTCCTTCAGCCCTATCTTACGGTGTTATGGCGGATGCTCACATCTTTGGGAAGACCTTCTTTGACGCTATGGACTTCTTGGTTTCCAATCTCCTCATGCCATTTGGAGCTCTCTGCCTTTCACTTTTTACAGGCTACATCTTCAAGAAGGCTCTTGCTATGGAGGAACTCCATCTTGATGAAACGGCATGGAAACAAGGACTTTTCCAAGTCTGGCTCTTCCTTCTTCGTTTCATCATTCCAATCATCATCATCGTGGTCTTCATCGCCCAATTTATGTAATCAAAAAGGACTTGAGTAGTAAACTCAGGCCCTTTCTTTTTTATGGATGGCTAACAATCAATTCCAAATCTTGCCCTTCCAGAGTCCAAGCTTCAACATCACTTGGTAGGATAAAGTGGCTGCCTTTTTGGATTGGATAGTTTTTTCCGTCAACAGTCAGTTGACCTTGACCAGCTAAGACACTAAACAAGCTGTAGTCAGCTGTCTTTTCAAAGTCAACTTCTCCAGTAATTTCCCACTTGTAAACTGCAAAGAAATCATTGGATACAAGGAGAGTGGAACGCAAATCATCTGCTTTAACAGTTACAGGACGGCTATTTGCAGGCTCACCAATATTCAAGACATCAATGGATTTTTCAAGGTGAAGTTCACGCAAGTTGCCCTTGTCGTCCTTGCGATCAAAGTCATAAACGCGATAGGTAGTATCACTAGACTGTTGGGTTTCAAGAATCAAGATGCCTGCACCGATAGCGTGCATAGTTCCACTTGGCACATAGAAGAAATCTCCAGCCTTAACTGGTACTTTTGTCAGCAAGGCATCCCAGTTTTTATCTTCGATTTGCTGGCGGAGTTCTTCTTTTGACTTGGCATTATGCCCGTAGATAATCTCTGAACCTTCATCCGCAGCGATGATGTACCAGCACTCTGTTTTTCCAAGCTCGCCTTCATGCTCGAGTCCATAAGCATCATCTGGATGAACTTGAACACTGAGCCAGTCATTGGCATCGAGAATTTTGGTCAAAAGTGGAAATACAGGCTCTGGACGGTTGCCAAACAATTCACGGTGCTCTGCATATAAAGTAGCCAGGTCTGTTCCCTCGAAACGACCATTGGCAACTTTAGAGACACCATTTGGATGGGCTGAGATAGCCCAGTATTCTCCGATTTTTTCACTTGGGATATCGTAGCCAAACTCATCACGTAGCTTGGTACCACCCCAGATTTTTTCTTGCATAACTGATTGTAAAAATAATGGTTCTGACATCTTGATCTCCTGTCTGATTTTTCTCCCCTCATTATAGCAAAAAAAGAGTTCGAATTGAACTCTTTTTCCTATCTTATAAAGTAGGGAGAAGATTTTGTAAAAATAGTAACGATATACTTTTTTCTTTGATAGAGACGAACATAAAAGACTCTCGTAAAGCTAGCTGTCACTGGACTTTTTTCCTCAACTCTCATTCAAAAATTACTTTAATGAAGCATCTATTTTCATAAACGAACAAAACTGAAACCAGTCTTCTTTTTAAATCAAAGCTGTAATAGCCGTCACAAGGCCAAAAACGATACCTGGTGCATTAGCAGCTGCAAGTGGAATATCTCTTTCCTTCTTGAAAAGACCATAGTAAACCCAGAGACTACAGTTGATAGCTGCGACTAGGGGTTGAATGAAGTTGCCTTTTTGACCGGCAAGATTATTCATGATTTGTGGGAAATATGATACATACATCATAACAGACATAAAGGTCGCTGCCCAGCCCAACACTTTCATTTGTTTTTCAGACATTTTCAAAACCTCTTTTATTCTTTTATACTTTCTATTTTATAATTTAATACAAAAATAAGCAAGACTTTAAGAGTTTTATTATAAAAATGTGAACTATCACAAGCTTGTGATAAGAAACAGACCGGATGACTCCGATCTGTTTAATCCATAAAATGTAAAAATGAATAGCTCTTGTCAATCAATGGATAGATTGATTGATTGTCAGCAAGCCGTGGTTAATGATTGCTGCAATATCTTCAAGACCATGCAAAATAAAACTTCCTACAATCAAACCTATAATAATTGAACAGATAATCATGGTCATACAGATTAGATAAACATCCTTTTTTTGCATCTCTTTCCTCCTAACGAATTAAGAAAATTCACTTACTACAGCTGTTTAATCATATTTCTCCTTTCCATATCAGTCTTATTTTCTGCTGTTATATTTTTATTATAAGATTTTAGGAAAACGCTGTCAACTATTTATATGCAATTTCTTTATATTAAAAAGACCGGATTGCTCCGATCTTTTCAATAGTTCATATTCTCAATTTCTGTTTTAAAAATAGCTAAGGTTAACGTCAAACGACTAAGCACCTTATTTCATACGATAAAAATCAAGCACTAGACCAGCTGGACCTTTAACTAATAAGGACTCTGTTCCCCAATCGGTTACAGCTGGACCGTTTACAATCTGGATACCAAGCTCTTTCAACCGTTGGTAATTCTGGTCTACATCCTCAACCTCGATATGAAGAATGATTCCTGACTGAAAATTTTCCAAAGGAACCAAATGATTTTGGGACAACATCAAACAGTGACTGCCAATAGTAAACTGAGCAAAACCATCATCAGCATAATCTGCCTTTTTATCCAAGATATGCTCCAAGTCAGCACAGACTTGGGGAACATCTGAAACGATAATATCTAATTGATTTAAATCCATTTACTCTCCTCCATAAAAAGACCGGATTGCTCCGATCTTTTCAAGTTTCTCTCTATGAAAATCAAAGAATAAACAAGGTATCGAACCGCAGGCAGTACTGGAGTACGGCGAGGTGAAGATAACACAGTTTACACTTGATTTTCGACGAGAGAAATTATTTAATTGCGCGTGATTGCAATCCTTCTTCTTCCAAGAAGAGACGGAATGGTACGAGTTCTTCTGCTTCGTATTTTTCCTTGAAGGCTTTGATTGCTTCTTCTGAGTGTTGTTTTGGATCCAACTCAAGTACTTCTACTGGAAGTGGACGGTGTGGAGTGATGCGAGCATCGATCACAACAGTTTTACCTTCTTTGTTCAATTTAACAGCTTCTGCAACAACTGCATCGATGTCTTCGATACGGTCAACTGTAAATCCTACAGCACCTTGCGCTTCAGCGATTTTCGCATAGTCAGCATTAGAGAAGTCACAACCAAACAAGTGTTTGTTTGTGTCTTCGTATTTGTCCTTGATGAAGGCATATTTACCATTTGAGAAGACAACGTTGATAACTGGAAGGTCGTATTGAACGTTTGTGATAACGTCTGGGTAGCACATATTGAATGCACCGTCACCCATGATGTTCCATACTTGGCGATCTGGATTGTCTTTCTTAGCAGCGATACCACCAGGAAGGGCAATACCCATTGTCGCAAAGAGTGGAGATGTACGCCACATGTTCTTAGGTGTCATGTGAAGGTGACGAGTAGATGTTTGAGTAGTGTCACCTACGTCGATTGAGTAGATAGCATCTTGATCAGCATGTTTGTTGATTGCATTGTAAACTTGGTACAATTGCAATTCACCCTCAGTTTTACCTTCGAGTTTGTTCATGTAATCACGCCAGTTTTGGTTGTTCTTAACGTTTGCACGCCACCATGGAGTAGATTCAACTGGGTTCACTTTGTCAAGGATAGCTTTAGCTGCTTGACCTGCGTCACCAAGGATTGAAGCGTCAAGGGCGTGACGTTTACCAAGTTTGTAAGGGTCAATATCAACTTGGATGAATTTTTCAGTGTTCTTGAATGCTTCGTAAACTTCAGCAAATGGGAAGTTTGAACCAAGGAAAAGAACTGTGTCTGCTTCAAAGACCACTTCGTTGGCTGGTTTCCAACCAACACGGTAAGCAGAACCTGTCAAACCTTCATAGTTCCATTCAAAGGCTTCAAAGTTTTTACCAGTTGTGATGATTGGTGCTTTGATTTTACGTGACAATTCAGTAATCACTTCACCAGCTTTAACACCACCGTAACCAGCATAGATAACTGGACGTTCAGCGTTGTTCAAGATTTCAACAGCTTTGTCGATTTCAACTTCGTTCAAGGCAGGAGCAATGAATGAACGCTCGTATGAACCTGATCCATAGTATGAGTTTTCGTCGATTTCTTGGAAACCAAAGTTTACTGGGATTTCAACAACAGCTGGACCTTTTTTAGAAACTGCAGCACGGCAAGCTTCGTCAATAACTTTTGGCAATTGCTCAGCGTAAGCTACACGTTTGTTGTATACAGCGATACCGTTGTACATTGGGTTTTGGTTCAATTCTTGGAAAGCATCCATGTTGAGTTCGTTAACTGGACGTGATCCAAGGATCGCTAGGAATGGAGTGTTATCCATAGCTGCATCGTAAACACCGTTAATCAAGTGAGTCGCACCTGGACCACCTGAACCAACTGCAACCCCGATTGAGCCACCGAATTTAGCTTGCATAACCGCTGCAAGAGCACCTGTTTCTTCGTGGCGAACTTGCAAGAAGCGGATATCTTTTTCTTCAGCCAAAGCGTCCATCAATGAGCTGAGTGTTCCTGATGGGATACCGTAGATTGTGTCTACGCCCCATGTTTTCAATACGTTAAGCATTGCTGCAGATGCAGTAATTTTCCCTTGAGTCATAGTGATAACTCTCCTTCAATTTTTTTAGACTTGGAGAATACGATTACATAGAATTGGAAACGTTCTCCAAACTTTTACTATTCCACTGTATCATATTTATGTTGACTTTTCTAAAAATCTGCTCAAAACTCTCTATTCTCTATTCTAATACAGTTTTGAAAATGCTGCCATTCCTGTTTTATAACAAAGAAATCTAGTCATTACTTTTAGTCTATTTTACTAAAGTTTAGTAAGAGTGAACTAGTCAGAACAGATACAGAACTAAAGGCCATGGCTAGACCAGCTAGTTCTGGATTGAGGGCCAGTCCAACACCTGAAAAGACTCCTGCTGCAATCGGAATTCCGGCGACATTGTAGATAAAGGCCCAGAAAAGATTGAGCAGAATTCGATTAAAGGTTTTCTTACTCATGTCAAAGGCACGTACCACTCCTAGGAGGTTATTAGTTGTCAACACCAAATCTGCTGACTCGATGGCAATATCTGTTCCAGCACCCATAGCAATTCCCACATCTGCTACACTGAGGGCAGGGGCATCATTGATACCGTCCCCAACAAAGGCTACTTTGCCAGCCGCTTGTAGTTTATGGATTTCATGGGCTTTTTCTTCTGGTAAGACACCTGCAATGACCTCTTCGATTCCAATCTGATCTGCAATAGCACGCGCCACACCGACATTATCTCCTGTCAGCATGACTGTTTTAAGACCACGTTTTTTCAACTGACTGATGGCAAGCTTGGCATTTTCCTTGGGAATATCTTGCAAAGCAAGCAAGCCTTTGATTTCATTGTCAACAGCTAAGAACACAACTGTCTTAGCTTCTTTTTCTAGTTCTTCTAGTTTATCTTGATAAGTGCTAGAAATGTTCATGCCATCCAGCATTTTAGCATTTCCAAGTAAAACTTGTTTTCCATTGATTTTCCCTGAAACACCTTTTCCGTGCGAGGCTTGGAAATTTTCAACAGTGTGAAGCTCAAATCCAGCTTCACTCGCTCGCTTAACAATAGCCTCAGCCAGTGGGTGTTGAGAAGTTGCTTCCAAGGAAGCTGCCAATCCAAGTACTTCTGCTTCGTCGCCGATGATATCTGTTACCACAGGTTTCCCTTCTGTCAAAGTCCCGGTCTTATCAAAGACAATAGTTTGAACTTTCTGGATTTCCTGTAGAACCGTTCCATTTTTGAGGAGAACCCCCATCTTGGCACTGCGACCTGTCCCCACCATAAGGGCTGTCGGTGTTGCAAGTCCCAATGCACAAGGGCAGGCAATAATCAGAACTGCTACTCCATAGAGAAGCGAAGACACAAAGCTCGCTCCAAGCACAACTACACTATCCCTGAGCAAGACGAACCAAACCCAAAAGGTCACAATCCCTAAAATGACAACTGCTGGGACAAAAATCCCTGAAATCTTATCCGTCAAGTCCTGAATCGGCGCACGACTTGTCTGAGCTTTCTTCACAAAATCCACAATCTGAGCCAAAACAGTCTCTGAACCAACTTTTTCTGCTCTAAAGACAAGAGTTCCACTATTATTGATGGTTGAGCCAATGACAGTATCTCCAACTATCTTGTCCACAGGCAGACTCTCACCTGTCACCATAGACTCATCAATACTAGAGATACCTTCTACTACGACACCATCAACCGCAATCTTTTCACCGGGACGCACTCGAACCAGGTCACCTACCTTGACTTGCTCCAAAGGGACTTGAACATAGTTATCCTCACGCAAGACTTCTGCAGTTTTAGCCTGCAAATCAAGTAATTTCTCCACAGCTTGGGAAGTATTTTTCCGCATTTTCTCCTCAAAAACGGCTCCCATAAGAACGAAGAAGAAGATAAATGCAGCACTTTCAAAGTAAACGGGGAGACCAGCAAAGAGGGCAACTAAGCTATAGAAATAGGCCACTAGGGTTCCCAGAGCAACCAAGGTATCCATGTTGGCATTGTGCTTTTTAAAACTAGCCCAAGCACTTTGGATATAAGGACCACCTGCTACTAGCATAATCGGTGTTGTGGCTAAAAAGGTGCCCCAACGCAGGACTTGGTGACTAATTCCTCCTGTCGACATTCCAATCATGAGAATCACAAGAGGCACAGTGAAGATACTGGTAATCCAAAAACGCTGTAAAAGTGATAGAGATTTTCGAGTCTTCTCAACTACGGTATAACTCCCCTTTTGCATCTTCATGCCACAAGAAAATTCATGTTGACCTAATTCTTGAGGTGTAAAACGAATGACTTTCTCCTCATCTACGCCGATTGGTTCCAAGATGCCTTCTTCTTCAAACAGAATTTCCTTATAACAGTTTGAAGGTGTCACACGGTGAAAGGTGATCTCAGCAGGAACTCCTTTTTGCAGTTGAATGTGGGCTGGATGGTAGCCTTTGTCTGCCGTGATACGGATTTTTTGAACACCATTTTCAAGATTTGCTTTTATAATTTCAGTCATATCATTCTCCTATTCTACAATCATCTTACCGTGCATCATATTCATGCCACAAGAGAAACCATACTCTCCAGCCTGCTCAGGTGTGATTTCCACTACATACTCTTCCCCCATAGGCAGGTCCGCATGCACACCAAAGTCTGGAAAAACAATTTGGTCTAGACAGGGTGAAGGGTCCTTACGGTCAAAGACAATACGGGCTGGCACTGATTTCTTGAGGATAATCAACTCAGGCGTATAGCCTCCCATGACTTCCACTCGAATCTCTTGGTAGCCCTTTTTTTGCTGGGCCTTTTGTCCAGATTTTTCAGGCTTTTTGAAAAACCAAAACAAGATAAACGCGATAAGGGCAATACAAATAATGGTTACAATACTATTTAACATGACGTCTCCTTTACATACAATTACATTTTACTTTTGTTACAGCGCTTGATTTCTTCTCAGAAATCACAGCTTCCAAGTATTCCAAGTCAGCCTGAGTAAAATCACATTCAGCAATCAAATCAGCCAACAAGTTCTTAATCCTACGAGAACAAACCTTGTCCTTGATATCTTGAACAAGTAAATCCCGACTTTGGTCCAAAGTTAAAAGGGCTGAATAGACAAAGAACTTGCCTTCTTTTTTCCTTGTCAGACACTCTTTCTCAACCAAACGAGCCAAAAGAGTCTGAATGGTCGACTTGGACCAGTCAAACCTCTCCGCCAGAACCCTGATCAAATCCGTACTGGTCTGCTCTCCTTGCATCCAAATAATCTTCATGACCTGCCATTCTGCATCTGAAATCTGCATAATCACACCTCCTAAATCTACATTTGTCAATTACAGTTATTAGTATACTTCTAAAATCTACATTTGTCAACTATAAAATCAATCTTTTCTTTGAAAAATAGAATTTTAACCCTATGATAAAGGATTTTCAATCAAATTTTACTATATAAACTATAAAAATATGCTATACTAAAGAAAAAAGAAAACAACCACTAGGGGTGCGTAAAGCTGAGATTAACGACCGTTAGATCCCTCTGACTCAATCTAGGTAATGCTAGCTGATGGAAGTGGAAATGATAATGGGGACTAGCAGTCTTCTATTACCTTCCTGAAACAGATTAGCTTGTTCTTAAGAATACAAACTTCAGTTGGTTGGGAGGTTTTAGATGACTTATTTACCCGTTGCTTTGACCATTGCAGGAACTGACCCAAGTGGCGGTGCTGGCATTATGGCTGATTTAAAGTCATTCCAAGCGAGAGATGTCTATGGAATGGCCGTTGTGACCAGTCTTGTCGCTCAAAATACCAGAGGCGTTCAATTAATCGAGCACGTTTCTCCTCAAATGTTGAAAGCCCAATTGGACAGTGTCTTTTCGGATATTCCACCTCAGGCTGTAAAAACTGGAATGTTGGCAACTACCGAAATTATGGAAATCATCCAGCCCTATCTTAAAAAGCTGGATTGTCCCTATGTTTTAGATCCAGTTATGGTAGCGACTAGTGGAGATGCCTTGATCGACTCAAGTGCTAGAGACTATCTCAAAACAAACTTACTACCTCTAGCAACGATTATTACGCCAAATCTTCCTGAGGCAGAAGAGATTGTTGGTTTTTCAATCCATGACCCCGAAGACATGCAGCGTGCCGGTCACCTGATTTTAAAAGAGTTTGGTCCTCAGTCTGTTGTTATCAAAGGCGGCCATCTCGAAGGTGGTGCCAAGGATTTCCTCTTTACCAAGGATGAGCAATTTGTCTGGGAAAGTCCACGAATTCAAACCTGTCACACCCATGGTACTGGATGTACCTTTGCTGCAGTCATTACGGCTGAACTAGCCAAGGGAAAAAGCCTTTATCAGGCAGTTGATAAGGCCAAGGCCTTTATCACAAAAGCTATTCAAGACGCTCCTCAACTTGGTCATGGTTCTGGCCCAGTCAACCATACAACTTTTAAAGATTAAGAAAAAAACTCTCTAGTTCCCACTTTAAGGGAATTAGAGAGTTTTTATACTCTTCGAAAATCTCTTCAAACTACGTCAGTTTCCATCTGCAACCTCAAAACACTGTTTTGAACGGACTTCGTCAGTCTTATCTAAAACCTCAAGGCAGGGCTTTGAGCAACCTGCGACTAGCTTCCTAGTTTGCTCTTTGATTTTCATTGAGTATTAGTTAGGAAATAATGTCATGCAACTTTGTTAAAAAGACTTGCGTTTTTGCCTCTATATCTTCTGCCTGCATCAAATCACGCACTACAGCTACTCCAGCTATGCCCGTGCCCATAAGTTGGTCAATGTTCTCTGAAGTCAAGCCTCCGATAGCAACTACTGGAATGTCAACCGTTTGGCAAATTGTTTTCAAGGTCGATATCAGAGTAATGGGCGCATTTTCCTTGGTGGTGGTTGGGAAAATGGCTCCTGTCCCCAAGTAATCTGCACCTGATGTTTCTGCTTCCAGAGCTCTTTTTATTGTTTTAGCAGTTACACCGAGGATTTTTTCAGGTCCCAAGACTTGTCGGGCAACCGAAACTGGTAGTTCATCGTCTCCGATATGCAGACCAGCAGCATCAACCGCAAGACAAACATCCAACCGATCATCGATGATCAAGGGTACCTGATAATCATCTGTTATTTCCTTGACTTGTTTTGCCAGTTGATAATATTGATTGGTTGTGAGATTTTTTTCTCGTAATTGGACTATGGTAACCCCTGAACGGCAGGCCGTCTCAACCTTTTCAATAAAGCTTTCCACGGAATCTTGATAGCGATTGGTTACCAGATATAGTCTAAGTGCTTCTCTATTCATAAACATCTCCTTTGATGGCATCTAACCAGTTTTTATCTCTTCTTAGAAGCGAAAGCTGATTGAGTACTCGGTAACGAAATTCTTCCAATCCCATTCCTTGAACAACTATTCTCTCAGCAGCGATATTGAGATAAGAGACTGCTAAGCAAGAAGCTTCAAAGGCAGTCTTTTCTTGGCTGAGAAAAACAGCTGTTAAAGCTCCAACCAAGTCTCCTGTCCCTGTTATCCAGTCTAATTCTGCACAGCCATTTCCCAGTACAGCGACCTGATTCTTCGAAACGATGAGGTCCTTGGGGCCAGTAACTAAGAAAGACATACCAGGATAGGTCTGACACCAGTCTTTCAAGACTTGAAGTAAATCCTCAGTTTCTTGGTCTTTAGCACTCGCATCGACACCAACGCCGTGGTGCTTTAAGCCAACAAGACTTCGAATTTCTGACATGTTTCCTTTAAGGACCGTGGGTCTATAGTCTAAAAGGTCTTTAACTAAGCTCTTACGAATGGATGAAGCCGTTACGCCAACCGCATCTACTACCATTGGGAGAGAAACTTGAGTTGCATAAGAAGCTGCCATACGGATTGCTTTTTCCTTCTCAGCTGACAAATGCCCCAAATTGATGAAGAATGCCTGGCTTTGCTTAGTAAAATCAAGAACCTCACGGGGGTCATCTGCCATGACAGGTTTGCATCCCAGAGCCAAAATCCCATTTGCTAGCATCTCACAAGAAATCTCATTGGTAATACAGTGAATGAGGGAACTAGAGCCTATAGGAAAAGGATTTGTCAATTCCTGCATCAGTCTATCCTTTCATCAAAAAAATATCCCTGCACTTTTTTAAAGAATTCCTGCTTGATTAAAAATCGAAAGGCAATAAAGGAAATCGCTGTACCAATCAAGGTTGCTCCGAAAAATCGAGGAGTGTAGATAAACCAGCTAAGCTTAGCAGCTGATCCTGTAAAGAGTACCATAACAGGATAGGAAACAATAGAACCAATAATACCTGTTCCCAAAATTTCTCCCAAGGCAGAAAAATAAAATTTTCGACCATACTTATAAAAGAGACCTGCTAGAAGGGCTCCAAAAGTCGCTCCTGTGAGAGCTAAAGGCGGAATCCCTTGAGTCGTCATACGGATAAAGGCTGTCACTGTAGCCATAACCAAAGCATAAACAGGTCCCATCATGATTCCCGCTAGAATATTGACTACACTGGACATCGGTGCCATTCCCTCAATCCGAAAGATAGGCGTAAGGACTACATCAAGGGCAATCATCATAGATAAAATGGTTAATTTGTGAACTTGTAATTGGTGCTTTCTCATGCTTCTATTCTTCTCCTTTTTCTAAAGACTGTAAATCGCTCTTCCATGTCTGGTGTTGGTAGGCCATTTCCCAAAACTTGGCTTCCATATGAACACTGATGTGGAAGGCATCTAGCATTTTTTTCTTGTCTGTCTCGTCACTTTCTCGATAGAGTTGATTGACCAAAGCTTCTTCCTCTCTGATCTGTTGCTCTAACTCATCCGTAGTATACGTTTCAATCCATTGTTGGTAGAGAGGATTTGGTGATGGTTTAAGATTAAGTGATTTGCCTATATCATGGTATAACCAAGGACAAGGTAGCAAACTTGCAAAGGCAATGCCCAAGTTTGGCTCTGCAAATTGCCGATAAATGTGAGAAATGTAATGATAACAGGTTGGAGCGATTGGATGTTGCTCCATTTCCTGATCGCTGATTTCCAATTCCTTGAAAAATTGTTGGCGGATAAATAACTCACCCTCCACTAGACTCTGAGCATTTTGTTTCAAGAGTCTTTTCATCTCTTGGTTTGAAGTCTTATCAGCCAAAAGGTGATAGATTTCTGAGAAGGCCTTCAGATAGTAGGCATCCTGAATCAGGTAATATCGGAAAATGGCAGGTTCTAAATTTCCCTCTTGTAATTGTAAAATAAAGGGATGATGAAAGGAAGCCTGCCAAGCTTCCTTAGATAATTCCATCGCAATATCTGTAAATTCCATAATAACTCCTTTATAAAAATAGACTGGTTTGAAGCAATAAAAAGAACAGCAGGTAGATGAATATTGTCCTTTGAGGAATATAAAAAGTCCGGTAGCTATTCTTCACCTGTGCATGTTCGTCATATCCATGCGCCGATAGAGCTCTCAGGTAAAGATGGCGCCATCTAAAGACCGTCATCAAAACCTTACTGTAAATCAAGGGCGACCAAAAATGTAGTTCTTGACCGCGTAATAAGCAAGCTTCCTTTAGGGACTTGATTTCTTTCTGGATAAGGGGAAAGGAATTGAATACCACAATCAAGGCATAGGCCCATGACCGTGATAACCCCTTTTGAGCCAAGTATAAAAGAAGCTCTTTTAGGGAAATAGAGGAAACAAAGACAAGGCCGATACAAACGGTCACAAAAGCTCTGGTACCAAGTATAACTGCTTGGGAAACATCACCATGCAAATGAACTGCCCAGTAGTTGGCAAAGGATGGCAAAATGGCAAGCAGAATCATCCAAGCCAATACTTTAAATCGACGGTAATAGAGCATAAAGAGAATACAAAATGCGACTACCGAAAGATTAAGAGCAATCGAAGGAATAAAAGATGTTTCCAAGGATAAAATCAGCAAAAAGAGACTGATAATCGGTGTCTGGGTTGCTACTTTGACCATACTATCTCACCTCCCCTTGAGTATCATTGTTCAGAGATGGGAGAGGTTTGGTAATGGTCACTTCTTTCACATGACTGAGCCCCTGACTAGTCATCTCAATCCAATAATCAACCACAGAGATCAAGGGATCCAAACGATGGCTAATGATCAGAAAACTTCTTCCTTGATTGCTCTCCTCCACAATCCACTGACAAAAATAATGGCAGGCTCTATCATCCAAACCAGCAAAAGGTTCATCTAGCAAAATCACAGAAGCCTTGCTGATCAAGATGGTCAAGAGCTGAAAAATCTTTTGCTGGCCACCACTTAATTGATAGGGACTCTTATCAAGAGCCTGCTCCAGATCAAAATATTGTAAAGCTTGGAAAATTCGCTGATTTCTTTCAGAATCAGGTCCATCTAATTGAAGTTCCTCTCGCAGACTGACTCGGATAAACTGTTTCTCAGCTTCCTGAACAACACCCGTCAGGTCACGGTACAAACTCTTTTTCTTTTTCAGGACTGTCCCCTTCCAAGTAATGCGCCCCTTATACTTTTGAAATTGAAGAATGGAGCGAAAGAGAGTTGATTTCCCAACACCATTATCACCCAAAATACAGGAAATTCCTTGGTAAAATGTAAAATTCACAATCGAAAAGAGGGGGCGATTACCAAGCTCACAAGTCGTTCGATCCATATGGAATAGTTCCGGGCTAGAAGCAACTTCCTTTGAAGTAACCTGTGTCATCTCAGAGGAAGGGATTTGAAACACTTCCCTTAGTTGTCCGTCTCTTAGCTCTACCATATGGTCTATATAGGCTTCATAGTCCGTTAAATCATGGTCGCACAAAATAACTGTCTTCCCCTTAGAGACCAACTCTTTTAGAATCTCCAATATCTCTATCCTACTCTTGCGGTCAATGGAAGCAAAAGGTTCATCCAATAGATAGACCCTAGGATTCATAGCAAAGAGAACAGCCAAGGCCGTCTTTTGCTTTTCTCCACCTGATAAGTGATGGATGGGACGGTGCAAGATGTCCTTGCAACGACATTGCTGGACAACCTCTGCTATTTTAGAATCCATTTCCTGAACGGGATGCCCAATATTTTCCAAGGTAAAAATCAACTCCTCAAACAAGCTCTCCATGGTAAATTGATGATTGGGATTTTGAAATAGAATACCAACCGTCTGGATACGTTCGATGATAGAAAGCTGACTGACCTCGCTCCCGTTTATCAGGACTTGACCGCTATAGGGAAGAGAACTGACTTGGGCAATCATTTGAAAGAGACTCGATTTTCCTGAACCACTGCTCCCAACTAACAAGGTAAAGGATTGCTCATGAAAAGTAAAATCAATCGGTTCCGAAAAAATTGGGGACTGAATCTCCCGTAATTCCAGACCCATCTATGCCTTTCCTCCAGTTGCAAACTGATGATAGAGTTTGACAATGGCACGAACCAAGATGGTACAGAAGAAATAAACAGAAATAAAACGTACCACAAGCAAGGAAAGGACAAACGGAAGTGAAAAGGCGTAGTAACCTAACTTAATGTATTCATAGATAAAGCTAACAAGCGTAATCCCAATACTATTAGCAGTTAGAGAGAGCCAACTTTCATAGCGATTTCTAGTTACGATAAAACCAAGTTCACTTCCCAAACCTTGAACCAAGCCGGACAAAAGGGCACCTAGACCGAATTGGCTACCATAAAGGACTTCAGCAAGCGCAGCTAGCACTTCTCCAATCGTTGCACTTCCGACTCTCGGAACAAAGATGGCAGCAATGGGCGCAGCCATACACCAGAGTCCAAAAAGGATTTCATTGGCAAAAGCCTGTAAACCAAGAGGTGTTAAGAGTAGGCTGAGAATATTATACACATATCCTGAACCAACGAAAACCCCACCAAAAAAGATAGACAAGAAAGCAAGCAAGATAACATCTTTTAACTGCCATTTTTTCAACATAAAAAAACTCCTTTTTTAAAGAAAAGTGGGGTGCTCAAGGTGAGCTACCAAAAGGCTTTATAGCACCTTCATCCAGTTTCGTAAAAGAAAAAACTCTAATTACAGATAGGAATTAGAGTTTAGCTTACAAGATTAGACCGTTCTTTTCGACATACGAAAAAAACTTTTCACATTTCCCTTCGCCAGTCTTAACTGTATCAGGTTCAATGGGTATCATCTCAGCCTAAAGCACCCCAAATGTCTTTATTATTTAATTGTATGATTATTATAACACACATTTTATACTAGTTCAAGAAATTGAACTGGAAATACAGCCTTGCACTCACAAAGACAGCAGATCTTTCTTTTGCAAAAACCAAATGTCTTGTTTGATAGATTAGCTATTTAAACTGAATCTGGACATATCTTTTTAGAAAAGGAAAACTTCCACTTACTTAGAATCCAAGGATAGATACCTATTGTTCACTCATTTCTCGAACAGTTTTTTCTATATTTTTTGCATACGATATTGCTGAAATGATTGAAACACCGTCAACATTGGTCTTCATAATGTCTTTAATATGTTGCGTCTGTATCCCACCAATTGCAACTAAGGGCATTTGTGGCAATAGTTTTCTCATCAATTTAAGACCTTCATAACCTATAGCGCCACCAGCATCATCTTTTGACTGGGTATCAAATACAGGACCAACACCAACATAATCTACATATTCAACTTTTGACTGTTGAAATTCTTTCTCGTTTTTTATAGAAAGACCAATTATTTTATCTGGCATCAATTTTCTAATTTCATCAACTCCAAGGTCATCTTGTCCTACATGTACGCCATCAGCGTCAATTTCCATCGCCAAATCAATATCATCATTAACAATAAACGGAACATTGTATTTTTTACAAAGATCCTGTAGTTTAATTGCTAATTTAACTTTTTCTTTACCTTCCAGGGCTCCCTCACCTTTTTCACGAAATTGAAATAAGGTTATACCACCTTTTAAGGCTTCCTCAACGACTCTATATAGATCTTTTCCTTGGCAAGTAGTCGTTCCACAAATAAAATATAGTTTTAGTAATTCTTTATGAAACATTTTACTTCACTCTTTTGAATTCCTTTACATCTTCATCTGAAATCTCGTATAAGGCATTCATAAATTCAACTTTAAATGTTCCAGGAAGATGTCCATTTGGACGTTTTTCTGCCATTTCTCCAGCGATATTGTAAACCAACATTGCTGTTTCTAATGATTTCAATTCTTGACCTTTTTCTAGTCCGATAAAGCTTGCTACCACTGCCCCTAATAAACATCCTGTCCCAATGACTTTTGGCATCATGGCACTACCATTATGAATCGTTACCACTTCTCCATTAACAGCAATCGCATCAACTTCTCCAGTCACTACTATTGGAATATGAAACTTAGCGTTGGCTGCTAGAGCAATCTCATCAATATTATCCACACCAGCACTATCTACTCCTTTAGATGCCACATTTATCCCTACTAAAGAAGCAATCTCTCCAGCATTCCCCCTAATCGCAGCTAGTTTGTAATTGTTGATTAAATCATCTGCTACTTTTTTTCTATATTCTCCTGCTCCACAGGCTACAGGATCTAAAACTGCTGGGACATTATATTTCTCTGCAATTTTCAGAGCAGCTTGGTATAATTTCCAATTATCATCCGTTAAAGTCCCAATGTTAATCAATAATCCTCCAGCATATTTTAATAGATCTTCTAAGTCTGCTGGGTACTCGCTCATAGCTGGTGAGGCACCCAGTGCTACTAATCCATTTGCTGTGAAATTTTTTACTACATCATTGGTTATGCAAATGACCAAAGGTGCTTTTTCTTTTAATAATTTTAAACTTGTCATATTGAAATCCTTCCTTTTCACTTTATACGATATACTGATTTCGATTTATCTCTATCTTTTGTTAAGAAATTTTTTTCATTTACATTGAATGATTTACCTCATCAAATTTGTAAATATCCTAAACTTTCTCTAGGCGTCATAACCAATATCAAAAAAGGCTAATTCTAAAGCGACCGCTTGATTCCAGCGTTGCTGAAGTTCTGTCAAATCTTCTCGACCTTTCCCGACACGATTGAGTTCGTCAACCAGAAATTGAACCCACTCTGCAAAGAAAGGACCTCTGTGGAGATTGATCCATTCCGAATGAATATAGGCTTCAGGTAGAGCCAAATCTTTAGAACCCCAGTCTAAATAGAGACCTTCTGCAATGACCAGCATGACCAAAAGATGAGCATAGTCTGATGAAGCCACTGCCGAATACATCAGATCCTGAAAGGCTTTTGTTACAGGGTGCAAGCTCACTTCCAGATAGTCATTCTCAGATACTTTTAACTCTTTGAAAGCCTTTTGGAAATAACCGTCTTCATCTGCTTCAAGAAAGCCTAGTTGCTTGGCAAAACGAAGCTTGGATTCAATCTGGTCTGCGTGGGCTACGCAGGCACCCAGCATGGATAAGAAGGCATCAAAGAAGTGATAATCTTGAATTAGGTAGTCTTTTAAGACCTTATTCTTAATTGTCCCTGCAAAAAGTTCCTTGACAAAACGATGATTGATTGCAGCCTGCCAATCCTTCTGACTATTTTTTAATAATTCTCCAACAGTCAAACCTGGCTCAAATGCATAAACCTGTGTTTCCATATTTATTTTTCCTCTCTTTACTCCTTAGTAATCAATAAAATACCAAGCAAAATCCTAGTTTCACTTGACCCTTTTAAAGAAAATCTAGGGCATTTGCAGAGAGCTACCTAAACAAACCTATCCAGTTTTATATAAACAAAAAAACTCCAATTACAATCAAGAATTAGAGTTGACTTACAAGATTTGATCGTTCATTTCGCCATACGAAAAAACGTTTCACATTTCCCTTCGCCAGTCTTAACTGTAGCAGGTTCAATGGGTATCATCTCAGCCTAAAGCACCCCAAATGTCTTTATTATTTAATTACTGCACCAGTATAGCAAAAAATGAAAGCTCTAGCAAGATATTTGACCGAAAAATATCTTTATATAGTTTTTGATAGCGATTTATTCTTCCAATACACGAAGAAAAACCTCCACATTCAGTGGAGGCAATCTCTTTTATCAATACAATTTTAAGTCACGTGGGTCAACTGGGAAGGTTGGGTTGTATGGATTGTGACGGAGCTTGAAGTGTTTGACATCTTCAATAGTCTGAGTTCCAGACAACTGCATGACTGTCTTCAATTCCGCATTCAAGTGTTCAAAGACTTGACGCACACCAACACTACCACCGAGAGCTAAACCATAGATAACAGGGCGACTAATAGCTACCAAGTCTGCTCCTGAAGCCAAGGCTTTAAAGACATGTTGACCACGACGAACACCAGAGTCAAAGACGATCGGCACACGTTTGTCAACTGCTTCTGCTACTTCTTGAAGTGAGTCGAAGGCAGCTGGTCCACCGTCGATTTGACGACCACCGTGGTTGGTTACCCAGATACCAGAAGCTCCTGCAGCAAGCGAACGTTCAACGTCCTCACGGCATTGTGGTCCCTTGACATACACAGGAAGTCCTGAGTATTCAGCGATAAATTCTACATCGCGTGGAGACAAGCGTTGTTTAGCTGATTTGTAAACAAAGTCCATTGATTTACCAGCACCTTCTGGCAGGTATTCTTCAACAATCGGCATGCCAACTGGGAAGACAAAACCATTACGCTTATCCACTTCACGATTACCCCCTACAGTAGCATCTGCCGTCAAGACAATCGCCTTATAACCTTCAGCCTTCACACGGTCCATGATGTGGCGGTTAATCCCGTCATCTTTACTAAAGTAAAATTGGAACCAATGAGGTGTCCCTTGGAGGGCTTCAGAAATCTCTGGAAGGTCAACAGTAGAGTAAGAACTGGTTGTGTAAAGAGAACCGAACTCATGCACACCACGCGCAGTTGCCACTTCACCTTGTTCGTTTGCCAATTTATGAGCCGCAACAGGCGCCATAATGATTGGTGAAGACAATTTTTCACCTGCAAATTCAATTTCTGTACTTGGATTTTCTACATTGCAAAGCGTATGCGGAACGATGAGTTTGTGGTTAAAAGCACGGATGTTCTCCCGTAAAGTAAAAGTATCCTCTGCTCCACTGGCGATATAACCAAAGGCTGCTTTAGGGATCACTTTTTGCGCCATGGGCTCCAAATCATAGGTATTGATGAAATCTACATGCCCTTCTGCATTGCTTGTTTTGTATGACATAAACTGTCCTCCTTGATTAAGTAAGCGTTTGCTTTTTACTATACAACTATAATAACTCTTTTTTCAATCATTTTCAAGAGTTTTGCTTAAAAACCATCTTATTTTTTCATACAATATACTATCCCTACTTTCCTTAAACTCTAAACTTTAGTCTATATTAAGTGAATCGTTGAGATTTTTTGCTGCCAGGCATTTGAACTACTTTTTTATTTGCTGATTCTATCTACTAATGCTATAAAAAACAAGTGAATAAGACACCAGAACATCCTCTAATAGGGCCTAGGGACTTATATCAATCCCATATATACTGTTTAAGCAAGATACTATCCTAGTGACGCTAACTTCCTATCCCACTTATTAATTTTTATTTATAGTGAATCTGAACAAATCAATTGGGGGATCCAAGTCAATTTCTAGTACTTTTTGAAAAGTTTCAGCGTACTATCGTAAAATGAAATAAAACATGCGCAAATTGATTAGGGAATTTAAACCAATTTCTAACAATGTCTTAGAAATCAAAGTGTACTATTTCAACTTCAACACACTATACTTCATTTTCTCCTTAAATTCAGTCTCTTTTTGCATCAAAAAACCTCTGGCAAGAGCCAGAGGATAAGTGCTTATTTCATTGTTGGAAAGAGCAATACGTCACGGATAGTAGTTGTATCAGTGAGGAGCATGCAGAGACGGTCGATACCGATTCCCAAACCACCTGTTGGTGGCATACCATATTCAAGGGCTTCGATGTAGTCGTAGTCGATACCTGTTGCTTCATCATCACCAAGTTCTTTGGCTTTGGCTTGGGCTTCAAAACGACTAAGTTGGTCGATTGGGTCGTTTAGCTCAGTAAAGGCATTACCGTACTCCTTAGTCATGATGAAGAGCTCGAAACGGTCAGTAAAGCGTTGGTCTTCAGGATTCTTCTTAGCCAGTGGAGATACAGCTACTGGATGTCCATAGACAAAGGTTGGTTGGATCAAGGTTTCTTCAACAAACTCTTCAAAGAAGGCATTGATAATGTGACCAACTTCAGTATAGTGTTTCTCAACTGGAACTTTCTTCTCAGCAGCGATAGCTTTAGCTTCTTCCAAAGTCATGTCTTGCCAGAAATCTACACCAGTAATGTCTTTGATAGCATCCACCATGTGAACACGTTTAAATGGTTCATTGATTTTGATTTCAGTACCTTGGTAGTTGACTGGACCATCGCCCTTAACTGATTTAGCAGCGTGTTGGATAATACCTTCAGTCAAGTCCATGATGTCTTGGAAGTCAGCATAAGCTTGGTAGACTTCGATAGAAGTAAATTCAGGGTTATGAGTAGCGTCCATTCCTTCATTACGGAAGATACGGCCGATTTCATAGACACGCTCCATACCGCCAACGATAAGGCGTTTCAAGTGAAGCTCAGTCGCGATACGAAGCACCATGTCAATGTTTTGGGCATTGTGGTGGGTGATAAATGGACGGGCAGAAGCACCACCAGCTTCGTTGTGAAGAACAGGTGTTTCCACTTCAAGGAAACCTTTTTGATCAAGGTAACGACGAATTTCAGAAATGATTTTTGAACGAGTGACAAAGCGCTCAAAGCTTTCACGATTCGAAATCAAGTCAAGGTAACGTTTACGGTAAATTGTTTCAACGTCTGTCAAACCATGGAATTTCTCAGGAAGAGGACGAAGAGCCTTAGACAAGTGTGTGATGTGAGTAGCCTTGATAGAGAGTTCTCCCATATCCGTACGCATCACTTCACCTTCGACACCAAGGAAGTCACCAAGGTCTGCTTTTTTGAAGATTTCGTAGTTTTCTTCACCGACAGCATCCTTACGAACGTAGATCTGGATTTGACCTTCGCGGTCTTGAAGGTGGGCAAAACCTACTTTACCTTTACCACGTTTGGTTACCAAGCGTCCTGCGATAGTTGCTGTTTCATTTTTATCATGTAATTGTTCTTTATCGAGGTCGGCATATTTATCTTTTAATTCTTGTGAATTTGCAGTACGTTCAAAACGTTTTCCGAAAGGATCGATTCCTTGTTCACGGAGCGCAGCCATTTTTTCACGGCGAACGATCTGCTGGTCATTTAGTTCTTCCATATGTTCTGTAGACATGGGATCCTCCTAGTTTTACTCAAAATTGAATACGATGAGTCATTTTTTGCGATACTCCCATTTTATCATAAATAAGCAAGAAATTCACGGATAATCTTTCAAAACTAAAAAGAACTTGACGCTAAAATCACTGAAAAGACTGGGATAAGCAAGAAATTTCAACATCTCAGAAAAGGAAATCTGACCATGTTTATGGATTATACTTTAACCCTTGTAACTTTCATGACGTGTGCTACTTTTTATATAAGAGCAAGCCAAGCAAATCTAAAACTTAAACAATTGACGTAAAAAACATTAACAACTTGAATCTTGCCATTCATACACCTGATATGACAGAATAGTATAATTTTTAACCTTTTAGTCTTTTGATTTTTTACACCTCTTGCCAATTTTCTTGGTCTTCTTTAAATCGTTTTAGAAGGTCGAGTCCTTCTGGTGTGATATAACCTTCTTCTTGGGCTAGGTGAATGAGTTCACTATAGTTAGAAAGCGTTACTAGTTTGACACCTGCATCTGAGAAGTTCTTATCTGCTTTTGGCAATTGGTAGCTGAAAATCGCTACAACACCGAGAACCTCTGCTCCTTCTCGCTTAGCTGCTGCCACGGCCTCGAGAACAGAACCACCTGTTGAAATAAGGTCTTCAACCACTACCATTTTTTGACCTTGAGCTACACGGCCTTCAATTTGATTACCAGCTCCATGGTCTTTTGGTTTGCTACGGATGTAGGCAAATGGCAGGTTCATCTTGTCAGCAATGATTGCTCCGTGAGGAATCCCTGCTGTCGCAGTTCCTGCAATCACCTCAACCTCAGGAAAAGCTTCTTTGATAGCTTCCACAAAGCCATTTTCAATTAGGGTACGAGTTTCTGGATAGGCTAGTGTCACACGATTATCAGTGTAAATAGGTGACTTGATGCCAGATGCCCAAGTGAAAGGCTCATCTGGTTTGAGGTAAACGGCTTGGATTTTCAAGAGGTGGCTAGCGATATCTTTAGCAAGTGTCATGGTCTTCTCCTTTTATTTTTCTACTCTAGTTCTTTAATTTCAGTCCTGTGTCCATTCATCCTTGATGGCATGATAAGCTGCAACAGGATCCTTAGCTTGGGTAATGGGACGTCCCACTACGATATAGTCACTACCGATTTGATAGGCATCAGCAGGTGTCATAACGCGTTTTTGGTCTCCAACTGCAGCTCCCTGTGGACGAATTCCGGGCGTTAAACAGATAAAATCTGGTTTGGTAGCCTGCTTGATGACTTGCACTTCCTGAGCTGAGCAAACAACACCGTCTAATCCAGCTTCAGCTGTCTTCTTGGCATAATGAATCACAGACTCTTGCAGGCTGGTTTGGATATTTTGAAAATCCTGCATCTGGGCTTCCGACGTTGAGGTCAGCTGAGTGACGGCAATCAATTTGGCTTGGTTTCCAAGACCTTCACGCGCAGCCTTCATCATCTCTACACCCCCAGCCGCATGAACATTGGTCATATCCACTCCAAGCTGAGACAAGACCTTCATTGCTGACTTGACTGTATTGGGAATGTCATGAAGCTTGAGATCCAAAAAGACACTATGATCCAAGCCTTTCAAGTAGGATACAATCTCAGGCCCTGTTGCGTAATAAAGCTCCATCCCTACCTTTAGATAAAGGCTTTCTTCCTCTGGAAAAAGAGCTAAAAATTTCTTGACCGCCTCAAAACTTGGAAAATCAAGAGCAATAACTGGACGATGTTCTCGCATAGGTTTCTCCTTTTACCTTTGCTAGTGAGAGAGTCTGGCCACAAGAAGCCACGAAAAAAGGAACCTGCCAACAGCAAGGTTCCACGAAAAATGGGTAGTCTCCACCCTTTCACCGTCTAACCTTAGCTGCCTCTCTGGACTGCTTTAAAGGTTTTCTATTATTCTATTATTTCTACTAGCACTTGTCAAGTAAAAACATGGTCACTAAAGAGCTATAGAAGAAAAGCTAAACCTAGCGACGCGATGAACGCTGACTTGTTTGGTTTCGATTGCTCTCTTCCTCTTGTTTTTTCTGTTCTTCTTCTAAACGTTTACGTTCTTCTTCCTGCTTTTTCTCGGCTTCCTTAGCCTCTTGTTTGGCTTTTTCCTCAGCTTCCATAATTAATTTATCCGCTACAGTGTAGCTGTAAATTCCAGCTTCCATGTCAATCACACTCGGTTCTGACAATTGTGGCTTAATCTTGCTGTAATAAGGCAATTTCTTGCTCATTTCAGACAGGGGAACCAAGACTTCGTCCGAATCATTCATGGTCAATCGAATTAAATCGGAAGTCACCTTGCTGGGAGCTAGTTCCACCTTTTGGATAGCTGCCTTGAGTTCTGGGCTAATTTGAGCAAGTTCTGAGACAAAAGCCTTGATTTGTTCGCTATCATTAAAGAGAACTGATATATAAGTTTCTGGCAAACTGACCAAGCTCACAGAACTAGTCTCAAGCTGACCGCTTGAAAGGATTGGATAATGATTTTCACCAGAAACATAGTAGGCCACAATATCGTATTCTTTAACCTTGATAGTAAACTTGGTTGGAAATTGATAGACAAGTTGAGCTGATTCAACCCAATAATTAGACTTGATCCGCTCTTCATATTTTGCCTTGTCTAGCAGAAGGTTAATCGTATAATCCGTATCCTGAATGCCTGAAGCCTGTCGAATATCATCAGCCGTAGTTTGAACCGTTCCCTCAACACGAATATCCTTCATGGTCGCATAAGGACTGAGTAAGTAGGCAGAGACAATCAATAAAAGCAGACTTGGAAATAAAATCGTTAAGGCTCGTAAGATATGAATACCAGGAATCTTTGCTTTGGCTGGTTTTTCTTTTGTAGCCTTTTTAGCAAGATTTTTATCCTGTTCCTCCTTCTCTTTAGACCCTGATTCTTCTATCTCTTCTTCCTCTTTATCAACCTCTGAGGATTCTACTTTTTCTTCAGACTCTTCCTTAGCTGATTCTGGGTCCTTTGGGTCAGATTCACTCTTCTGGTTCTCAGTTTCATCTGACTTTTCAGATTTTGAATCCATTCGAGCTTGTCTTTCCTTTTCCTTCTCCTCAGCTAGGGCTGCCTCTTCTTCAGCCTTCTTTTTTAGATATTCTTGGTTTCGTTTCTGCCATTCTGATAACTCTTTCAATTCTTCGAGGATTTCTTTGCCCTCATTTTTCTTATCTTTTGACATTTACTTTCCTTATGATAAATCTTTTTTCAACAATTGATAAAAATCTGCTAGAGATTTCAATTCCTTTGAAGCCTTCATCTTGGCTTGATAGTCTTCCTTGTGGCTTAGTAAGTGAGAAAGCTTCTCTTCCAAACTATCCAAGGTCAAATCGCTTTCTTGAAGCTCTTCTGCATAGCCTTTTTTTACAAAGTAAGCCGCATTTTCAATCTGGTCACCACGACTAGCTTCACGACCAAGTGGCACAATGATATGTAATTTTGCCATGGCCAAGAGCTCAAAAATCGTATTGGCACCACCACGTGTCACAACAATATCAGCCAATTCCATCAAGGGTTGATAGAGATTGGTTACATAGTCAACACGAAAGAGATTTTGGCTCAACTCGTTCAGACTAGAATCTCCAGTTAGATTGATAATATTGTAGCGCTCTGTCAGTTCTTTCTTATGGTCTGTCACCAATTGGTTAAAGACACGAGCGCCTGCAGAACCACCGACAAACAATACAGTTGGCAATTTAGGATTAAAGTGGGTTTGAATATCCACCAATTCATCGGGTTCTGGACTTTTTTGGTCTGAAACCTTGGTCACTGCTCCCACATGCTCGACCTTAGCCAAACTTGAAGCCTGTTCAAAAGTTGAATACATTTTCGTCGCAAATTTATAGGCGATTTTATTGGCCAAGCCCATAGATAGGTCAGATTCGTGAATAAAGACAAGCACTCCTGACACACGCGCAGCGATAACTGGCGGCACAGAGACAAAACCTCCCTTTGAAAAAAGGGCCTGTGGACGAATTCGTAACATGATAAAGAGCGATTGGACAATTCCCCAACCAACTTTAAAGACATCCAGCATATTTTGCCAAGAGAAATAACGACGTAATTTTCCAGTCGCAATGGGGTGGAAAGTGACATCCAAGCCTGACTTGAGGATTTCTTGGTGTTCAATACCACGCTTGTCCCCGATATAGTGGACTTCCCAACCATCTTCGATGAACTTGGGCATTAACAAAAGATTGAGGGTAACGTGTCCCACCGTCCCCCCACCTGTAAAGACAATTTTTTTCATATTATTCCTTTAACTCCGCTACTGTGTCGATAAAGAGGTCGCCACGTACTTCAAAGTTAGCATACATATCCCAGCTGGCATTGGCAGGACTGAGAAGAACCACATCTCCTTGAGTCGCAAGTTCATAGGCTTTGCGGGCCGCATCTGCAATGTCAGTTGCATCCACATATGCTACACCAGCCTTGTCTGCTGCCCGTTTGACACGTTCGGCAGACTGACCGAGGATGACCATCTTCTTGAGTCCAGTAATGTCTGGCACCAATTCGTCAAACTCATTCCCACGGTCCAAACCACCTGCAATCAAAACGACCTTGCTGTTGTCAAATCCTGATAAGGCTTTTTGAGTTGCCAAGATATTGGTTGACTTACTATCATTATAGAATTTGACACCCTTGATTTCATCCACAAATTGGAGACGGTGTTTGACACCACCAAAGGCTGAAAGAGTTTCTTTAATAGTTTGATTGTCTACACCACGGAGCTTGGCTACAGCAATAGTCGCAAGGGCATTTTCCACATTGTGGCTACCTGGAACACCGATTTCATTCGCTGCCATGACCACTTCCCCACGGAAGTAGAGTTGACCATCTTCCAGATAAGCTCCATCAACCTTTTCAAGTGTTGAGAATGGTACAACTGTAGCTTGTGTTTTAGTAGCCAATTCTTTTGCCAAGTCTTGGTTAAAGTTCAAGACAAGGAAATCAGCCGCTGTCATCTTGTTCTGGATATTCCACTTGGCTGCTACATATTCCTCAAAAGAACCATGATAATCGATATGAGTTGGCATGAGGTTGGTAATAACCGCAATCTCAGGATGGAATTCTTGAACACCCATGAGTTGGAAAGAAGAAAGTTCCATAACAAGAGTGTCCTTGTCTGTCGCTGTTTGAGCGACCTGACTGGCAGGATAGCCGATATTTCCTGATAAGAGACCATGTTGGCCAGCAGCAGTCAAAACTTCCCCAATCATAGTCGTTGTGGTTGTTTTACCGTTCGAACCTGTGATACCGATAATTGGCGCTTCTGAAATCAAGTAAGCCAATTCCACCTCAGTCAAGACTGGAATTCCCTTGGCCAAAGCCTTTTCAATCATGTGATTGCTATAAGGAATGCCTGGATTTTTTACCATGAGGGCGAACTCTTCATCCAAGAGTTCCAAAGGATGGCCACCTGTAATGACCTTGATTCCTTCTTCCAGCAAACTTTGCGCAGCTGGATTGTCCTCGAAAGGCTTCCCATCATTTACCGTTACAATGGCACCTAGCTTGTCCAACAAACGAGCTGCAGATTCACCAGACTTGGCCAAACCTAAAACAAGGACTTTCTTATTTTTAAATTGATCTATTACTTTCATGTCTCGAACTCCATTTCTACTCCTACTATTTTACCATTTTTATGGAAATAATTCTAAATGAAAATGCTCAGATTAGGCATTCTAACAAGCAAAAAGAGAGCCGAAACTCTCTTTTTTATCTTCTTTTACTTTTTTTGACTGGCATGAGTGTGATGTCTCTCACACTAAAGTAAGCTAGGATTAACATGGCTATTGCTAGGAATATTTCTGTTGGTAATTGAAAAATTTTCAGAAAAGATAGAGCCAACAAAACCAAAAGTGCCACTAAAATACATACCATAGCGACGATATTGACTGTCCCTTTAATGCTTTCTGGTGTTGCAAATACATAGAGTAGGAGCAGTAAAATTCCTAGGACTAAATAGACCATCTTTCTCTCTTTCTAGCTCTTATTCAGCTGATTTTTTCTTCTTGTTAGCTTTCTCACGCTCTGCTTTGTTAAGGATTTGTTTACGCAAACGGATAGACTCAGGCGTTACTTCCATGTACTCATCGTCGTTCAAGAACTCAAGAGACTCTTCAAGTGTCAAGATACGAGGTGTCTTGATAACAGCTGTTTGGTCCTTAGTAGCTGAACGAACGTTGGTCATTTGTTTCGCCTTAGTGATGTTAACTGTCAAGTCATTTTCACGAGAGTTTTCACCGATGATCATTCCTTCATAAACCTCAGTACCTGGGTTGACAAAGATCGTACCGCGTTCTTCGATAGACATGATTGAGTAAGTTGTAGCCTTACCAGCATCGATAGAAACAAGGGCACCACGGTGACGACCACCAATTTCACCTGGAATCAATGGCAAGTATTGGTCGAAGGTGTGGTTCATGATACCGTAACCACGAGTCATTGACAAGAACTCAGTTGAGTAACCAATCAACCCACGCGCTGGAACAAGGAAGACCAAACGAGTTTGACCATTACCAGTTGAAATCATATCCAACATTTCACCCTTACGTTCAGAAAGGCTTTGGATAACAGAACCTTGGTATTCTTCTGGAGTGTCGATTTGAACACGTTCAAATGGTTCGCATTTAACACCGTCGATTTCTTTTACGATAACTTCTGGACGAGATACTTGAAGTTCATAGCCCTCACGACGCATTGTTTCGATAAGGATTGACAAGTGCAATTCTCCACGTCCTGAAACAGTCCATTTATCTGGAGAGTCAGTTGGGTCGACACGAAGGGAAACGTCTGTTTGCAATTCTGCCTGCAAACGTTCTTCTACCTTACGAGAAGTTACCCATTTACCTTCTTTACCAGCAAATGGTGAGTTGTTAACCAAGAAAGTCATTTGAAGAGTTGGCTCATCGATGTGTAGGATTGGAAGAGCTTCAACTGCATCTGTCGGAGTGATAGTTTCACCGACAAAGATATCTTCCATACCAGAAACGGCAATCAAATCACCTGCTTTTGCTTCTTGGATTTCACGACGTTCCAAACCAAAGAAACCGAAGAGTTTTGTAACACGGAAGTTTTTAGTTGTGCCGTCAAGTTTAGAAAGGGTAACTTGGTCCCCAACCTTAACAGTACCACGGAAGACACGACCGATACCGATACGACCAACGAAGTCATTGTAGTCCAAAAGTGATACTTGGAACTGCAAAGGCTCATCTGAGTTATCTACTGGAGCTGGGATATGGTCGATAATCGTGTCAAAGATTGGTGCCATAGTAGCTTCCTGGTCAGCTGGATCATCTGACAATGAAGAAGTCCCGTTGATAGCTGAAGCATACACCACTGGGAAGTCAAGCTGGTCGTCATCAGCACCAAGCTCGATGAACAGTTCCAAGACTTCGTCCACTACTTCTGCTGGACGAGCTGATGGTTTATCGATTTTGTTAACAACCACGATTGGGACAAGGTCTTGTTCCAAAGCTTTTTTCAATACGAAACGAGTTTGTGGCATAGTTCCTTCGTAGGCATCTACGACCAAGACAACACCGTCAACCATTTTCATGATACGCTCAACTTCTCCACCGAAGTCCGCGTGTCCTGGTGTGTCCATGATGTTGATACGAGTTCCGTTGTAAGCAACAGCTGTATTCTTAGCAAGGATGGTAATTCCACGCTCTTTTTCGATATCGTTTGAGTCCATAGCACGCTCAGCCAATTCAGTACGTGCATCAAGAGTCTCTGATTGTTTCAATAATTCATCAACAAGGGTTGTTTTACCGTGGTCAACGTGGGCGATAATCGCAATGTTACGGATATCTTCTCTAAGTTTTGTCATGATTTCCTCTATAATATTCAAAATTTATTTTCTAACTGAACGATTATACCATAATTTCAGGTAAATAACATAACTCAAGCAAGTGTAAATGTTTTCACTATGCTTTTCTTTTCACATCAAGCCTTTTCAAAGCAAGCGACTTATGATAAGATAGGCACAGTATGCGTTTAGATAATTTATTAGCCCAAGAAAAAATCAGTCGAAAGGCCATGAAACAAGCCTTACTAAAAGGAGAAATTTTAGTCGATGCTTGCCCAGCCCGCTCCTTAGCCCAAAACATCGATACAGGACTACAAGAACTCCTTTATCAGGACCGAATCATTCAAGGCTATGAGCACACCTACCTTATGCTTCATAAGCCTGCTGGTGTCGTTACAGCCAACAAAGACAAGAAACTTCCAACAGTCATGGATCTCCTTCCGCCTGACATCCAGTCTGACAAGCTCTATGCCGTCGGCCGACTGGACCGAGATACGACAGGACTCCTCCTCTTGACCGATAACGGTCCCTTGGGCTTTCAGCTCCTCCATCCCCAATATCATGTGAATAAGACTTATCAAGTTGAGGTTAATGGACTTCTAACACCTGACCATATCCAAGCATTTCAAAAGGGAATTGTCTTTTTAGATGGCACTGTCTGTAAAGCTGCAAGACTAGAGATTCTATCTGCAAGTCCTTCCTTCAGTCAAGCCTCCATCACCATTTCAGAAGGAAAATTTCATCAGGTTAAGAAAATGTTTCTCTCGGTTGGTGTCAAGGTGACCTCCCTCAAACGCACCCATTTTGGCCCTTGGAGCTTGGATGAAAACCTGCAAGAGGGAGACTATCGCTCCCTCAACTCAGAAGAGCTGACAAGCATTCGTGAATTTCTCAGAAAAAGTGGTTAAAAAATGAGCTCGGAAACATCCAAGCTCGTTTTCTTATTTCTCAACTTTGACTTTCCCTTTCCAAGAATCCAGTCCATAAGAAAGGATATAAATCTCAGAAAAACCTTGTTTTTTCAAGTAAAGGGCCGCATTTGTGACACGTTGCGCACGTTGGTTTTCGTAGAGAAGGACAGGTTTGTCTTTACGCAGGGCTGCAAGACTAGTCTTCAACTGACTTGAAGGAATATTACGGGCACCAAGGATATGTTTTCTGTGGAATTCTGCTGGATCACGCAAATCAATCAATTGACCTGTACGAATCAAGGCTTCAAATTCCTCATTATCCACAATTTTAGCCGCACGGCGAATACGAAGATAGTTAAAGCCCATCCACGCCAACATTGCCAGTATAAGTGCCCACAAAATCCAAGTAACCATTAGTTCTTTTCTCCATTTTTCTCAATATAATCCAATTCTACCTTGTGCTCTCTGCGAAGAACCGCTTCCGCTTCCAGATAATCCAGTTTGTCCATCAGCCCTGCATCGTAAATCCGAGAGAGTTCCAACTTCATCAGTTCAATATCATATAAGCGTTTTCCCATATAAACAATAATACCAAATCGTTTGAGGAATTGCTGCACATCATAGAATGTTTTCATAAGACTCATTCTAGCAAATTTTTGTGTTTTTTTCAAGAAGAGACTCACACAATACCTTGATTTTCCTATCTTCCTTGGCGATTCTGACGCAAGTGTGGTACAATAAAAACATGAGAATTCAACAATTACATTATATTATCAAAATCGTCGAAACTGGCTCCATGAATGAGGCAGCCAAGCAACTCTTTATCACTCAGCCGAGTCTTTCCAATGCTGTGAGAGATTTGGAAAATGAAATGGGTATTGAAATCTTTATCCGCAATCCCAAGGGCATTACCCTGACCCGTGATGGAATGGAGTTTCTCTCTTATGCCCGTCAGGTTGTCGAGCAAACTCAGCTTCTGGAGGAACGCTATAAAAATCCTGTCGCCCACCGTGAACTCTTTAGCGTTTCGTCTCAACACTATGCCTTTGTGGTCAATGCCTTTGTATCGCTACTCAAGAAAAGCGATATGGAAAAATACGAACTCTTCCTTCGTGAAACTCGTACTTGGGAAATTATCGATGACGTCAAGAACTTCCGTAGTGAGGTCGGTGTCCTATTTTTGAACAGCTACAACCGTGATGTTTTAACCAAGATGCTGGATGACAATCATCTGCTGGCTCACCATCTCTTCACAGCACAACCGCATATCTTTGTCAGCAAGACCAATCCTCTGGCAAAGAAAGACAAGGTCAAACTATCTGATTTGGAAAACTTCCCTTATCTCAGCTATGACCAAGGGACGCACAACTCCTTCTACTTTTCAGAAGAGATTCTTTCCCAAGAACACCACAAGAAATCCATCGTAGTCAGCGACCGTGCTACCCTCTTTAATCTCTTGATTGGTTTGGATGGATATACCATTGCAACAGGGATTTTGAACAGCAACCTCAACGGAGACAATATCGTTTCTATCCCACTGGATATTGATGACCCAATTGAACTGGTCTATATCCAGCATGAGAAAACCAGCCTATCTAAGATGGGCGAACGCTTTATCGACTATCTACTAGAAGAAGTCCAGTTTGATAGTTGATAAATGATAAGAACCAATATGTAGGCTAGCAACAACCTGCATATTGGTTCTTTTTACTTATAATTAAAAGTCTCCCCTGCCAACTTATCAGCTAGCTTAGGAAAGAGGGTATAAAACTTATGGGCTAGGTTCAACAACATCGGTAGATTGAGTTCTCGTTTGTTTTTTCCTATAATCTTGACAATCTTTTTAGCCACTGCATCTGACTCTAGCAGGAAGCGTTCAACCGACTTAAGATAGGTACCATCTGGGTCGGCTTGGTCAAAAAATCCTGTTCGGATTGGTCCTGGATTAACCGTCGTTACATAAACACCATAGGACATGAGTTCGAGGCGCAGAGCATTTGAAAAACCAATGGCCGCAAACTTGGTCGCTGAGTAGAGACTAGACTTGCCAGTAGCGATCAAACCTGCCATGCTAACAATATTGATGATATGGCCTTTTCGACTTTCCTTCATTCGAGCCGCAAGGCGACGAGACAGATTCATTAGGGCAAAGGTATTGACCTCGAACATCTGATGAATATCTTGGTCGGAAATCTGGTCAAATTCCTCAAAAATCCCGTAACCAGCGTTGTTAATCAAGACATCAATCTTGCCATAGCGGAGATAGAGGTCAGTTACCAGAGTTTCTAAGGCTGAATCATCGGTAATATCGATTTCAATCAATTCTGCACAGGGATGATTTCTGTAGATTTGGACTAATTTTTCCTTATTTCGACCAAGCAAGATGAGTTGGTCATTGGGCAGGAGTTTGACCATTTCTTGGGCTAGACCACCGCTAGCTCCGGTAATGAGAATAGTAGACATACTTATCCTTTCTCAAGCTTTTAGATTTCCACTTCTTCCAAGTCTTTGACCACATGGACATTTTCAAAAACACTAGCAGCGTCTTTCTTGAGTTTGCTGATATCTTTTGAGAGAAAACGGGCACTGATATGGTTGAGCAAGAGGCGTTTGGCACCTGCTTCTACCGCTACTTGTGCAGCTTGCATGTTAGTAGAGTGGCCATGGTTACGAGCAATTTTTTCATCACCCTTGCCATAAGTGGATTCATGGACAAGGACATCGGCATTAACAGCCAGACGCACACTGGCACTAGTTTTTCGGGTGTCACCAAGAATAGTGATAATCTTACCTGGACGTGGCGCTGAGATATAGTCAGCTGCCTTGATTTCAGTCCCATCTTCGAGAACAACGTTCTGACCGTTTTTGATTTTTCCAAAAAGTGGGCCAAATGGGACGCCAGCAGCCTTGAGCTTTTCAGCATCCAAGGTACCTTCTAGGTCCTTTTGCATGACACGATAGCCAACACAGAAAATAGTATGATCCAGCTCCTCTGCATACACCGTGAATTTATCGGTTTCAAGGATTTTTCCTAAAGAATCTTGGTCAAACTCATGAAAATGAATACGGTAAGGCAGGCGCGAACCGGACACACGAAGACTGGTTAAGACAAAGGACTTAATCCCTTGCGGTCCATAGATTTCCAAATCTGTCTGCTCTTCATTGGCCTGAAAGGCACGGCTAGAAAGGAAACCTGGCAGACCAAAAATGTGGTCTCCATGCAAGTGAGTGATAAAGATTTTGCTGACCTTACGTGGTCTAATTGTGGTTTCCAGAATGCGATTTTGCGTACCTTCTCCACAGTCAAAGAGCCAGACTTCGTTAATCTCGTCCAAAAGTTTCAGGGCGAGACTTGAAACGTTGCGGGCTTTAGAGGGCTGGCCAGCCCCCGTTCCTAAAAATTGAATATCCATTCGATACTTCCTAATTAATCAATATATAACATGGCTGTGCGGTTTTCCGATCGGAAATAGCGCTTGCCAGAAAAAGCAGTAGCTTCTTGTAATAGCTCCTCTTGGCTGTATCCTTTAAGACGCTTGCGACCATCAGCCAAGCTTTCCAAATCAGTCAAAGCTGTTAGACTCTCCATGCTAACAACTTCCTCATCTCCAACAGCCTTCATGTAAATCTTGCCAGACTCCTCAAAGACCAGTTGATGGGGGAAAATTTGCGCAATTTCAAAAAGCAAGTCATCTGAGATTACCTTTTCATTTTCAGAGAAAATCCGACCCAGACCCTCACTCTCATAGCAAAAACCAAAGGATTTACCAGACAGGTTAAGGCGAATAAAAGGTTTGTTTTCAAGAGTGAAACTAGGTTCAGCATTGTAGAGATTCAGTTCCTGACTGACTTCTGCAAAATAATTCGTCGCAGTCTCAGGACTCTTTTTCTGGTATAGCTCTGCAAAGTAGGCATTGACCACACTTGGCGGAGGTGTGATAAGTGTCAACTGCTCCTGCTCTGTCTTGCCAGCTAGAAGCTGATCCAGATAGACCTTGTCCAGATTTGTATAGCCCCCATATTTTAGAGCCAACGTTTTAATATCAGTCATAAAATTCCTCTAACCTCCATTTATTTTTCTCAGAAATGTAGCCTGTAATCACTTCTCCATCATCTTGGTAGTCACGATCTTCAAGAATCGCAACACTTTCTAAATCATGAATCTTGTAGGACTTTGAAAAAGGCACTCGCAGGGTAAAGGGTTCGAAAATATCCTTGATTTTCTCTAAAAACAAAGCCTGCAAATTCTCACGACTATCCTCAGACTTGGCAGAAATGAGGGCATAAGGCGTTTGGGTAGGCGTGAAATCTTCCACCAAATCCGCTTTATTATAGAGGGTCAGGCGAGGAATATCTTCCATATCTAAGTCTTTCATAATAGACAGAACCGTTTTTTCATGCTCCTCATGGTAAGGATTGCTGGCATCGATAACATGAACCAGAAGGTCCACATGCTTGCTTTCTTCCAAGGTCGACTTAAAACTGGACACCAACTCTGTCGGCAAATCTTGGATAAAGCCCACGGTATCTGTCAAAGTTACTTGAAGATTGCCCCCCAGATGGATACTCTTAGTCGTCGCGTCCAGAGTCGCAAAGAGCTCGTCAGCCTCATACTGGGTTTTACTGGTCAAGGTGTTCATAATAGTTGACTTCCCAGCATTGGTGTAACCAATCAAACCAATCTTAAAGGTGCTGGACTCCAGACGTTTTTCTCTGATTGTGGCCCGATTTTTCTCAACCACCTTGAGTTGGCGCTCGATATCCGTGATTTGATTGCGAACACTACGACGGTTCAACTCCAGCTGGCTTTCACCAGGACCACGGGAACCAATTCCCCCTGCCTGACGGCTGAGCATAATTCCCTGACCAACCAAGCGAGGCAAGAGGTATTTGAGCTGGGCTAGGTGAACTTGGAGCTTCCCTTCATGGCTTCGAGCTCGCATGGCAAAGATATCCAAAATCAACTGCATACGGTCAATGACCTTAACACCCAGAACTTCTTCTAGATTGACATTTTGCCTTGGGGTCAGACGGTTGTTGACGATGACAGTGGTGATTTCTTCTGCATCCACCATGAGGGCAATTTCTTCCAACTTACCAGAGCCGACGAAGGTCTTAGAATCATACTTTTCACGTTTTTGTCTGTAGCTATCTACAACGACTGCCCCAGCTGTCTTAGCTAGACTGGCCAATTCTTCCATAGAGAGATCAAAATTGTCCATGCCCTGCAATTCTACACCAATGAGCAGGACCCGTTCCTCTTTTTTCTCCGTTTCAATCATCTAAAAACTCCTCTATCTGGCTTAAAATTCGGTCTTGCACACCAGCTTCTCCAATCTGATAAAAGGTGACCTGCATGCGATTACGGAACCAGGTCAACTGACGCTTGGCAAAACGACGGGTCGCCTGTTTGAGGCTCTCACTAGCTTCCTCCAAACTCTGCTCTCCACGGAAATAAGGAAAGAGTTCCTTGTAACCAATTCCTTTAGCAGCCTGCACATCAGGGTAATGGTCAAAAAGCCACTTGGCCTCATCCAAAAGCCCAGCCTCAAACATCAAATCCACTCGATGATTGATTCGTTCATATAATTGACTGCGCTCATCATCCAAGCAGATAATCAGCGGTTCATATAGACTCTCTTGATTTTCCAAATCCTGACCAAAATGAGCAATTTCCAAGGCACGCATAGCACGACGACGATTAAACTGGGGAATCTCAAGACCTGCTTGCGCCACCAGATGAGCTAATTCCTCATCTGTATAAGGCTCCAAACTAGCCCGATAGGTCAAAATCTCTTCATGGGGAGTCTCCCCACCCAGGTGATAACCTTCTAGCAAACTCTGGATATAAAGTCCTGTTCCACCAGCGATAATAGCAAGCTTGCCACGGCTGTGAATATCCTCAATAGCCATCTTAGCTTCTGAAACAAAATCAAAAGCCGAGTAAGACTCGGTTACCTCTCTAACATCGATTAAATGATGAGGAACAGTTGCCTGCTCTTCTAGACTAGCCTTAGCCGTTCCAATATCCAGACCTCGATAGACTTGCTGGCTATCTCCACTAACCACTTCGCCATTAAAACGCTTGGCCACTTCAATGGCTAGAGCCGTCTTTCCAACTGCAGTCGGTCCAACAATCACAATTATTTTTGTTTTCATCTTTTTTCCTTGAAAAATTCCCATTTTTTCGTTACTATTATTATAACACAAAAAGGTCAGTCAGAAAAATGTGACCTCTTGAGGAGGCTGGCTGATTAAGAAGATAAAGGAGGAAGACTCATGACTAAAGGATTCGCTAAAGGTCTTGTAACAGGTGTCGCAGGAACTGTCGCTGCCGTTGCAGGTGCAGTATACGCATTTAAAAAGAAAGTAATCGAACCAGAAGAGCAAAAAGCAGCTTTCATCGAAGAAAACCGTAAAAAAGCAGCTCGACGTCGCGTATCACGTTAAGAAACAAAAGAAGTTGGGAGTTATTTTCTCAACTTCTTTTTTCTATTCTTTTATACTCAATGAAAATCAAAGAGCAAACTAGGAAACTGGCCGCAGGTTGCTCAAAACACCGTTTTGAGGTTGTAGATAAGACTGACGTAGTAAGCTCAAAACACTGTTTTGAGGTTGTTGATGAAGCGACGCTGACGTGGTTTGAAGAGATTTTCGAAGAGTATTAAATAGCTAGATCAAACTTCAACTGTGGCTTGACAGGGTCATAATCCACCAACTCAAAATCTTCTGCTTTGATATCAAAGAAATTGGTCCCATCTGGAACATTCAAGACCAAACGTGGTTGGCAGTTTGACGGCTCACGACGAAGCAATTCCTGAGCTTGTTCAAATTGATTGTCATAGATATGGAGGTTGTTGATAAAATAGAAGAACTTCCCAACCTTCCAGCCAAAATGCTTGGCAATCATCATTTGAAGAGCCACGTACTGCATAGCGTTGATGTGGTGGGCCACCAGCATGTCATTCGAACGCTGGGTCAAGGTCGCATCCAGATAGATTTCCCCATCAACACGACGGACATCAAACATGGTCTGAAAAGCGCATGGGAGCAGCCCATCTGTTTCTTCGAAAGCTTGGTAATCCCAGAGGGAGATGATATTGCGGCGGTTCCAAGGATTGGCTTCCAACTGTTTAAGAAGCTTATTGATAATGTCGTGTTTCTTAACAACGGCACCATAGCGCTCACCGATGGTTCCTGTATTTCCAACTTCCCAGTCATTCCAATAGTGAACATTGTACTTGTCATTGAGAACTTCTAGGCTATTAGACTGGTCTTGGTAGATCCAGAGAACTTCTTTGATGGCGGATTTGATGGCAATGGGACGCAAGGTTGTGATAGGAAATTCTCCTTTTGCCAAGTCATACTCAGCAAATGCACCCGTTACATATTTAGAGTTGGCAACAGTCCCATCCTTGTACTTGGGACGGGCCTGCTCAGAAAAGACACCGTCTTTGAGGATTCGTTCAATATTCTCTTTAAAAATCGTATCTGCTTTTGTCATTTACTCTCACCTCATTTATTGTCCTAACTAGTATAGCATAAAAAAAGAAAGGAGGAAAATCACTCGCTTTTAGAAAGCAATTTTCTCCTTCTTTATCTTATTGCAATACAAGTGATGCTGCTCCGATAACTCCAGCGTCATTTCCTAGAGTTGCAAGAGCTAATTTAGTAGATGTGCGTACTTGTGGGAAACTATTTTCATCGTAGACTTTTTGAACACCTTGTAGAAGGAATTCTCCCGCAGCTGATACACCACCACCGATAACGATTGTTGATGGGTTTAGGATTGAACCAATGTTAGCACAAGCGATTCCCAAGTAACGTGAGAAGTTACGGTAAACGATTAAAGCAAGGTCGTCTCCTTCTTTTGCAAGGTCAAAGACAGTCTTAGCAGTTACTTCTTCTCCGTTATCAATCAAGCGTTTCAAAGCTGCATCGCCTTCGTATTCATCCGCATAGCGACGAGTCAAGTTGACAATCCCTGTTGCTGAAGCAACTGTCTCAAGGCAACCTTTCTTACCGCAAGTACATGCAATTGGTTGGTCAAAGTCAACAGTGATGTGGCCAAGCTCACCTGCTGCACCAGCAACACCGTGAAGCAATTTGCCTTCTGCAACGATACCGCCACCAACACCAGTACCGAGTGTCATAAAGACAACATCTGGTTGGTTATCACCAGCACCCATCCAGCGCTCACCAAGAGCTGCCACGTTGGCATCATTATCGATGAAAAATGGAATGCCCAAGGCTTTTTCAATCTTTTCTTTGATTGGTTGAAGGGTTTTCCAGTTGAGGTTGTAGGCACCGATAACAGTCCCTTTTTCACGGTCAACCACACCTGGTGATCCCATTCCGATACCTTGGAAGTCTGCTGCTGCCAATCCAAGCAAATCCAAACGATGTTGAATAGACTCAATCATATCATCAACGATATGACTTCCCTCATCCAAAATGTTAGTCTTGATAGACCATTTTTCTTGGATTTCTCCTGCTGTTGTTAAGATTGCAAATTTGATAGAAGTTCCACCAAGGTCAATCCCAATAATCTTTTGACTCATCATATTCTCCTTTTTCATTATGAATTAATTGAAAATGCTTACAGTACTAGTATAACAAAATTCACTCATTTATGCAAAGGTTTGCATTAACTTTCTAAATTTTATCTAATTTATGGTTTCCAGAGACCTGAGGCATCTACATAGTAGCGGCCTCCATCAACTCGCTCATTCTTAGCCATTTTGCCATCTGATTTCAAATAGTAGTTTCCTTGCCATGCATTGCGAGCGTATGAACCATCTGATTTCAAGTAATACCAGGCTTGATAAGAAGAGTCATAAACCCACTCACCTTGTGCCATTTTACCGTTTGACTTCAGGTAGTAAGCTCCTTGCCATGCATTGCGAGCATATGAACCATCTGATTTCAAATAATACCAAGCTTGATAAGAAGAGTCATAAATCCATTCACTCTGTGCCATTTTACCATCTGATTTCAGGTAATAGCTTCCCTGCCATGCATTTTTCACTGGATTGCCATTTCCATCAAAGTAGTACCAAGCACCATCCTGCTTAACCCAGCCACTTGTTGTTGCTGAACTTGTATCAGTTTGGGTTGTAGTCTCTTGTTTTGCTTTAAAGGCACCCTTAGGGGCATTTTTCAATTCACAAGCCACACCATCATGATCGCGGTCTAACCTGGCAGAATACCCAGGTTCTCCCTTGTGAATATCTGCGTATCCATTCGCCCAAGCTTCTTTACAACTAGAAAAATGAATATTTTCCTCTGCTAAAACTGGTTGTGAAAATAAGGCTAAAACTGACAACGTCGCCAAACTCATTTTAAAAAATAGACGTTTGTTCATTACTTTCTCCTATAGGAATGTTATCGATTTCAATATTATTTTATCAAACTTATTTCAGCAATTCAAGGAAACTTCTGGTATTTTCTACAAACTCCTTTGGTTTTTCCTTATTCAAGACATGAGAGCCGTCTGGGATAATCTGAAATTGGGATTCTGATATTAGTTTATGAAGACTTCTCATAGAACTAAGATTCGGTTTATCTTTGCTGCCACAAATTAGTAAGGTTGGATAGGGGCAAATCCCTGCTATATCCGTTAAATCAAGTGTCTTCAATTCTTTGGAAATACCTATTATAAAAGTCTTGTCTGCCCCCTGTTTTTCAAATAGTCTTTTGGGAAGTAGTTTAAAAATCAGCAACTGAAGATAAAATAGGATATTCCCTGCTAATTTAAGCGGGCATCCTGATAAAACCAAAGCTCGAAGATTTGGTAAATCGTAACTGGAAAGTTCTAGTGCCAGGGCAGCACCTAAGGACAATCCAATCAAAACAAAAGGTTCTATCTCTTGAGCTAGTTGCTGATAAACTCGCTCCTTGGCTTTTTGATAGCTGCCAACTCCAGAAGGAAATAACTCGATAGCCTCAGAAGAATAATCTGTCAGTAGATTCCGAACTTCTTTCCAACTCTCTCCGGACTGCCCTAACCCATGCAAAAATATCAGTTTCATCTAATTCTCCTCAAGTCTTAGTTCATACAAGCCTCTCACTGCATTACAGCCATATATAGCCTCAACTTGGGCTAAGTCTGTCAAGGTCAAGACTTTCTCTTCTACTTGTCCTGTTTCTAGTAAATACTGACGGTAAATTCCTGGCAAGATACCAAGTCTGATAGGCGGTGTGTAGAGTTTTCCAGCGATTTTCAGAACCAAATTTCCAATAGAGGTTTCAAGTAGCTCTCCTGACTTATTGTGGTATATCTTCTCTTGTTCCCCTAGGCTCAAATGCGGTCGGTGGCTTGTTTTAAAATAGGTAAATGCTTGTTGCAAATTGGCTTCCTGCAGGCAGAGTTGGGCATGGCAGAAGGTTGGACTGAGAGGTTCCAATACTTGACGATCGACTTCTATCTCTCCAGACTTGCTAAGGCTAATTCGCAAGCGGTAGTCTTGATCAATGTCACAATCCTGACACTCTTCCTCTATCTTTTGTTTCAAGTTTTCTGAATCAAATGGAAAGGCAAAATACCGACTAGCTTTTCTCAGTCTTTCCAGATGTTGTTCTTCAAACAGCAGTTGTTTTTGGCTGATTTTTCCAGTTGTAATTATTTGGAAAAGAGCTTGTTTCCGATAAAGCACAGCAGCCTTTTGATGAACCTCACGATATTCAGATTCCCAAGTGCTATCCCATGTAATACCTCCGCCAACTCCATAGATGGCTTGACCTTTGTGAAGTTGAATAGTACGGATAGCAACATTAAAAATCCGTCGTCCATTTGGAAGCAAGAGACCAATCGTTCCACAGTAGACTCCGCGCGGTTGTGGCTCCAAGTCCTTGATAATCTCCATAGTCGCAATTTTCGGTGCGCCCGTTATGGATCCACAAGGAAAGAGAGAGCGAAAAATTTCAACAAGGTCCACATCCTCTCGCAATTGACTCTTGATGGTCGAAGTCATCTGCCAAACCGTTGAATACTGTTCTACTTGGCAAAGACGCTCCACGTGCTCACTCCCCACCTCAGAAATACGATTCATATCGTTGCGCAAGAGGTCCACAATCATCATGTTTTCAGAGCGATTTTTGGGATCCTGCTCCAGCCAACTAGCCTGTTCAAGATCTTCTTGGTCAGTTACCCCACGCTGAGTCGTTCCCTTCATTGGGCGCGTTGTCAACTCGCGGTCATTCTGCTCAAAAAAGAGCTCTGGACTCATGGAAATCACTGCCATCTCGTCATGTTCCACATAGGCATTGTAGCCCGCCTCCTGCTCTACCACCATACGATTGTAGATAGCAAAAGGATTGGCAGACAACTCCTGCTTGAGTTGGACAGTGTAGTTGACCTGATAGGTGTCTCCCTGCCGCAAATGATAGTGAATCTGGGCAATCGCCTTTTCATAGTCTGTTGCAGACGTTACTTCCTGCCAATTTGAAGGCAAATCAACCTCATCATAAATCAGAGGAATAGGGGATGTTTCTACCCTATCATGAACGGTAAAATATAGCAGATACTCTGCCAGTAAAGGAGCTTTATGAACTGCTAATTTCTCCTCAAAAGCAGGTGCAGCCTCATAGCTGACATAACCCACCACATAGTAGCCCTGCTCTTGGTAGCTTTCCACTTGTGCCAGCAAGGCTGTTACTTCCGCTAAATCTCTCGTTTTTAACTCTTTGATAGGCTGGGTAAAGATGTATCTCTCCCCCAAAGCCCTAAAATCAATCACTGTTTTTCTATGCATAGCTTAAGTATAGCATAAAAAGGCAGATACAGACAAAGCTGATCTACCTTTTTACGATTTTATTCATCCCTATGCTTGTGGTGCAGTAAATAGATCACCAGAGAAACCGTCTGTGTTTTTAAGTAATGCTTTGTACACTTTAGCTTTAAGATTTACAGTATTTGTATATTTGTCTTTAATTTTAGGGTCATTTAACTCCTGTAAATCTTTAGTCACAGCTGCATTGAATAATGCTTGTAGTCTACTATATGAAGAGATGTTTTCACCGTCAATATTAATTTCTGTGAATCCTCTTTGAGCTTTTGTAAGAACTTCCTCATACCAAGTTTTTTTCCAGTCTTCAAGAGTTTTAAATTTACCACCAGAAACTTTATCAATAATAAATTTATCACTTAGAGTTTGACTTGCTTTATTGGCTTCGGATTTATATTTATTAGAAACATATCCGATGAATCCATTTTCGTATCCGAAATATCCCCACATACGAAATGCATTATGTTTAAATGATGCAGCCCCAGGAGCACCATCACTGGTATTACCACCATAGATACCAGTCATCATATTTATATTCACATAAGCAGTTCTAAAATCAGATGGATCGTATGTGTTATTTCCAGGAGCACCATGTTTGGTAATGAAATTATTATCAATTAAATCATTAATGTTATTTAATTGAAGTGCTTTCTCAGTGTCATTTAAATCGCGAATTTTGTCAAACTGGTGAGGTTGTCCGTCCTTACGCATTTGTTTATCCATTTTCTTGAACCAGCTATCATTGTTACCTTGTAATTTTGGTAAGACAGCTTCAGCTTCAAGAGAATCTAACATCATCAGAGCTTCATTATAGTTCTTCATATATTTATCAATAGCTTCTCGTGATTGAAGCTTATTAGGGTTATAGTTGTACCATTGATTACCATCATTTGAACGTTCAAATGCCATATTTAATCCAAGTGCGCCGTATTCACCTTGGTGTCCATGTTCTGCTGGGGACTGTAACATGCCTTGAGCAAAGGCTTCTAAGAATGTTCCTTCACGATGCGTGTATCCTCCATAGTAAGCTACGCGGTCATTTATATGAGTAGTCTCATGCGTAAATGCAGACGCACCATATTCACTAATCATATCAGACATAACAAATACAACTTTAGCTCGAGTATCATTCTTGTCATCATAATATGTAGCATATGCCCCAGCAACAGCTCCATTAGGACCGTAATGCTCACCGACAGGACCATAAAGCTCACGAGTAGGTGGATAAATGCCTGTTCCATCTTCGAACTTACCATATTTATCCATCCATTGCCCCCATTTATGACCCCAAACTTGGTAACCTTCCCATACTGGAGTTACAATATCTTTGACAAGCTTATTTTTTACCGCATCTGTTGCTAAACGATACCAGAAATCAAGATAGTTAATTTGTCTGTCTGCAGCCAAATTAATATTATCCTTCCACTTATCCAGTGTGGTATTGTATTTATTAGCAGTCCCAAATGATATAGTATTGTAGGTCGATATCAAGAATGCTTGGGTTTGTTTAAGGTTAAGGAGCGGTAAAATCATCTTTTGATGGTATCCGCGAGATAAATTGTCAAAAGCACGATACTTAGCAGTTTTAATAGCCTCTTCACGTGACTGACGTTCTGCTACATAAACCTTACCTTCAGTGGAGTGAATAAACCAATCATTCAAATTTGTGTCGGCTGTCAATAACTTCATATTATATCGTAAGAAGTCAATAAGATTTCCAGACACCGTGTTCTTAGCCAATACCTCTCTAAATGCATCATGTGTACGATGACCTTTTAAAGTATTTTCTTTTGAACCAATTTCAATCAGTCTATCTAAGACATCTACATTTTTACCATAAAAATCTGGTTTAAACATCATTAAGTCTTTAATGGTTTTACCATCAAAATTGATACCATAATATCGATTTAGGTAAGCAAGACCTAACATAATTTTTGCGCTATTGTCTTGAACTTTCTTAACAAGAGCTCTTTGAGTTGCGTCTGATATGTTTAATTGATGATCTTCTGATTCCACAAGATGTTTGACAATCGTATCCATATTAGACTTCAATTCTTGGAAATGTTCCTCAAAATAGAAGTCACGAATATATCCATTTTGGCGTTGCTCTGTGTTTGCACTCTTATCTTTACTGTCATTACGTCTATCCAAGATCGAACGGACACCCGCAGACTGAAGTTCTACTGAAGTCAAGGCTTCCTTAACCTTAGTCATCAGATCACTACGATCTTTAACAACCATGTTTGGTGTGTAAACAATATTTTGACCGACTATATTATATTCTTTCACTTGAGCTACTCCAGAATCAGAATTGACTGCCACGGACATTTCTTCCTTTATACCATCAGCGTAGTGAATCATAATCTTATCAATATCAGATAAATCTGTAACAAATTGACCATTCTTCATACCTGTAACAGATAATACTTCTTTCTTCACAAGATTTGAATCTTGCTCTAACTTATTACCCTGATTTACAATCCAGTCTTTGTTATAAAATGGTTGAAGTTTAGCAATATTTCTATAAGCTTGGTCATATTCTGATTTGTAGTTTTGAATCAGTTTATATTCTTTATCTTTAGTTTCAATATTGTTTAATCTATTTGTTTGAAGTTCTTCACTCTCAAACAAATTTGCAGTAATGCCATAACCAGCTACACGTTTATCAGCATCTTCTTTGGAAATTTCTTTCAAATTATGGGATAAAGTATATGACTTACTACCGACACTAACTCCTAAAACACTATAGTTGTTTTTAATATATGGAAATGCAAAATCACTGTCATTAATATCTGGAGAACCATATAATATTTCACCTTTTACTACCTTAGCGTAACTCACATTGTCATCAGCATTTCCCCAAGGCCAGTTTTTACTGATTAAACCTCCAGCTTCAACAGGGTTTGATAAATTAATCACACCTTTCATAACTGACTTACGTAATTTTGTAAATCTATCACGTCCAGCACCATTTATTCTATGTTCCATGACGGCAACAATTCCACCAACACGTACACGATTACCTGTAAGATTAGCATCGACATAAGCTCTATCAATAATACCTTCGTACATACGGCCTGCAATACCTCCCATATAGGAGTTAGCACCATTACCAGTTGTATGGATATTACCTATAAAAGCTATATTTTCAAGTCTTGAAGCATGCTCTATCCAGTTCACAAATCCAGCCACATGATTACGACCTGTAATATTACCCGTTACTTTAACATCTTTAATAAGAGACTGGTCACCTTGCATTTTATGACTGATGACAGAAACATGATCTTCTGACGGAAGATTGATATTCACATTTTCAAAATTAATATTTTGCACTTTACCATTATCAATTAAATGAAATAAAGGCTTTTTCAAATTATAAATAGCATAGTGCTTATCGCCATCACTAGAGAGCGTACCCTTAAAATTACCTGTTACATATGATTTACTACTAACATCTAGATACTGTGCATCTAAACTTTTTCCTAATTTAAACTCACCGTTAGGATTTTTCTGCATAGCATCTACTAAATCTTTGAAGTTATAGTAAACGTTATTTTGCGATGCTTTGGGTTTCTCTATGTAATAAGTGTACGTTTGACTCAAGCTATTATTTGAATCACGTTGGATTAAATCAGGAGCTGAAGCAGTAACTTTAAATAGGGATGTCTCCTCCTCAGTTACTTCCTCTATATTAGTAATGGCAAGCCTTGTTACTTTATTATGATTAGTGGTAATTTTTAGATAATATGACGTTAGATTTTCTGGAACAGTTTCTAGAAGGCTACTATCTGTTTCATTTCCATTCTCATCCACTTTCATCAATCTTGTTTCTTTAATATCTTTAATCTCAACTTTTTTAAGGTCTAGTTGGATTGGTTGATTATCTAAGATTTCTGTTACATCACCGTTACCTCTATCGTAAACCATAGTTGTAGATAGAGTGTATTCTTTGTAATACTCTAGGTTTTTAAATGCTGCGTCTATAGTTTCATTATTTACATCATCGCCTGTAAGCTCTACAGTGCTAACAACTGTTTCTCCTTTTTTCAGAGTAGCTGTAATTGATTTAATTTTTGTTTTATTTTGGTTTTCTAGAGAATACTTAGCAATTGCTTCACGTTCTAATACTTTCTTATCAGTGTTTACAAATTTTAATACTGGTTTTTCAGTCAATGGAACTAAGTTTTTGATAGCTTCTTGTAATCTTCTAGTAGCATCATCTACTTTACTTTGAGTGGCAGCTTCATCTGAATTTACAGGGTTTGCTGCTACAAGGGCATCTTCTAAAGCTTTCCATGTTTGAGTAGTGTATTCTTCTTTATGTTTGCTGTTAGCTGTGTTAATAGCATTTTGCAATGCAGTCTTATCGACGGCAAGAGCATTTATAGCGGCTTGAAGAGCTTTAGTAGCCGCATCTATTTCACTTTGTTTAGGAAGTGGAGTAGTTTGATCGTTGATTTCTTTGGCTTTGATTTCGGCTTGTTTGAAGTTGTTCCAAGTTTTTGGACTGTAGTCAGTTTCTTGTTTTTGATTAGCAACTGTTATTTGCTCTTGTAATTTTGTTTTATCAACATTAAGTGCATCAATAGCGGCTTTCAAGTTCTTAGCGGCTTCATCGATTTGAGTTTGAGTAGCAGTAGCGTTATCTTCTACGGCTTGAGCAGTTTTTTTCGCTTCTTCTAATGCAGACCAAGTCGCAGGACTATGATCAGCTTCTGTCTTAGAGTTAGCATCAGCAAGTTGTTTTTCCAGTTCAGTCTTATCAGTTTTTAATGCATCAATAGCAGCTTTAAGTTTTTTAGCAGTTTCATCGATTTGAACTTGAGTAGCTTTGTCGTTGTATTTTACAGTTTGAGCGTCAGTTTTCGCTTCTTCCAAAGCGTTCCAAGATGTAGCACTGTAGTCAGTTTGAGTTTTTTCGTTTGCAAGGTGAAGTTGTTTTTCAAGTTCGGTCTTATCTGTGGTTAAACCAGCGACAGCAGCTTTAAGTTTTTCATAAACATGATCAACTTCGCTTTGCTTAGTAGCTGGGGTGTTTGTAACTTTTTCAGCTTCAGCTAATACATCTTGAAGGTTTGCCCAAGATGCATCACTGTAGTGCTCTTTAGTTTTTGATTTTGCGTCAGCGATAGTTTTGTTTAACTCAGTTTTATCGACACTTAGAGCATCGATAGCCGTTTTAAGTTTATCTGTCTCGCTATTTACCTCAGGCTGTTTTACAGACTCTGAAGCATAGACACCTTTTGCAGTTTCTAAAACAGGAGTCAATGCACCATAACTTGCTGTAGAATAATCAGTAGGAGAAACTGAACTAGCTTTATCAATTTGATTCTTTAACTCACTTTTATCAACTGGTTCTTTAGTACCAATACCTTTTATTTCATCTACTGGCTTGGTTGTTATTGTATCCTCTAATACTTTACTAGACTGTTTTCCATCAATAGTAGTGACTTCAGTTAAAATAGTGCGTTCACCTGCCACACCTTCTCGAATAACTTTTGTTTCTCCCTTAGTGAGATTCTCATCGTCTTGCTCAATTGTCTTAAAAGGCACAGACTCTTTAGTTACTATAACTTCAGGCTTAATCTCTATTACATTTAGCACACCTTCTTCAGGAGTTGTTTTATGTTCTACTTTTGGTGTTTCGTCCTGATGTTCTACAGTTTCTTCAGCCTTGGTATCTGGAGTTGACTCTTCTTGTTTCGGTGTTTCTTCCGCAGTCTTCTCTTCTTTAGAAGCTTCTGGTTGCTTTTCTGGCTCGACTGGTGCTATTGGTGCCGTTTCGTCTTCTCTTGGTACAACTGGTTCACCTACTTGTTCAACTTTTGATTCCTCAGCTGGTTCCGTTTGTTTTTCTACAGCAGGCGTTTCAACTTTTGGTTCTTCAACAGGTTGATTAGCAGCCTCATCTTTTGTTTTTACTACTTCTGGCTGTTTATCTTCTTGTTTCGGTGTCTCTTCCGATACCTTATCCTCTTTAGGATCTTCTTGTTGTGATGAATCTTTTGGTATCCTTGGTTGCTCCGGTTGTGTAGGTTGCACGGGTTGTTCTGGGACTTTTGCTTGTTCTACTGGTGGTTCAACTTTTGGCTCCTCAGCTTGTTTATCTGATGGTTGACTTTCTGGCTTGACTGGTGCTTGTTCATCTATTTTTGAATCAACTGCTCCACTTACTTCTTCAACTGGAGCTGATTCTGCTGAAGCTTCTTTCCCCTCTTCTGCTTTAGGAAGGGTGTCGTCAGTAGGTTTTACCTCCGATTTTGGTTCTTCCTTTGGACTTTCTTCTGTTTTAGGTGCTTCTTCTTTTGGAGCTTCCTCTGTCTCTACTGCTTGGTTTTTTGGCTTAGCTTGCTCCTGATTTGTTGTTACTTGGGGATTCTCAACTTCGACCACAGTCACCTCTCCAGGTTTAGCTGAGGCTTCTTCTAAAACAGTGTCCAAGCCAAGCGTTTTGAGGATGTCGCCTGATAGATAACCAACATAGCGATAGCCCTCCATTTCAACAACACCCTCTCGACTAGCCGGTGCTAGGGTCGCAACTGGGTCTACAGCCCCTGCACTAGGAAGAACTACCAATCCCATAGCTCCAACTAAAAAGACGCTGGCAATTTTCTTTCTCTTGTAGATTAAAAGCAAGCTCCCAACAGTCAGCAAACCAAAAGCTGTCAAAACAGATGCTTCTGTCCCTGTTTGTGGCAGCTGGTCTTTTTGATACACCAAACCATATACAACTTCATTTCCATCAGGTTTTCCTGTCTTGATTAAATCTTTAGCTTCTTGTGAAATAACTTCTTTATCTACATAGTGATAGGTAGCTGCATCCACTACAGAAGGAGCCATCAAAAGGCTTCCAAGAAATACAGAACCTACAACTCCCTTAATCTTACGAATTGAAAAACGGTCTTTTTTAAACACTTTCATCTCCTTTATTCATTCTCACGACTTTCTAATAGAATCTTGCGGATAGTGCGCACGCGCACCTCCGATTAATTTTGGACGACTAGCCAGCGCCGTTACATGTGCATGACCAATCTCTCTCAAAAGAGGGCGAATCGGAACCTGAACATGCTTGACATGCATGCCAATTGCAGTGTCTCCGATATCCAATCCAGCATGAGCCTTGATAAATTCAACCTCAACTGGATCTTGCATAAACTTAAAGGCTGCCAACTGACCCGAACCTCCTGCATGGAGAGTCGGAAGGACACTGACGATTTCCAGACCAAACTGCTCTGCCACCTGACGTTCAACGACGAGAGCTCGATTAACATGTTCACAACCTTGAACGGCTAAATGGATACCTCTACTACCTAGAATACCCAAGATAGTCTCCACTATCAGCTCACCAATCTCTTGACTGGATTCTTTCCCAATCTGACCACCTATCACCTCACTAGAAGATAGACCTAAAACAAAAAGGGCCCCCTGCTTCAAATTGGCCTTTTCTAAAACATCTTCTACTATCTGACGTGTTTCTCTTTGAATCTGTGTCTCGTTCATCTCTGTCACCTCTTTTGTCACTCTTCTATCATACCGTTTTTTCTTATTTTTAGCAAGATAGACAACCTAGAAAGCTTGCCCAATTACGCATAAAACTCCCAGAATTGACTGGGAGTTAGCTAGTTTCTATTCTATTTATGTATATTTCCACTTTCGTCCCTTTTTGGGGCCTAGAATCAATCTTCATCTGGTAATTGTCTCCAAAATGAAGTTTGAGTCGCTGATCAACATTTTGCAGACCAACTCCCCCACGTTTGAGTTGACTTTGACTACTATCACCAGCATCTTGGAAGCCAACGCCATCATCCTCAATGCGGATGACCAAGCCCGAATCCTGTTTCTGGACAGAAACTCTAATATGTCCCTGACCTTCCTTCTCCTTGATGCCATGGTACAGAGCATTTTCCACCAAAGGTTGTAACACCAGTTTAGGCAAGACTAGATTATCAAAGGCAGGATTTTCAGCAATCTCATATTCCAGCTTATCTCCGTAACGTTGTTTCTGGATAAAGAGATATTGGCGGACATGATTGATTTCATCAGACAGGCAAATCAAATCTTTACCCTGATTGAGTGCCAAGCGGAAATAGGTTGCCAAAGACTTAGTCACCTGAACCACTCTCTGACTATCCTGAAATTCAGCCATCCAGATGATGGTGTCCAAGGTGTTGTAGAGAAAATGCGGATTAATCTGGCTGGACAGGGCTTGAAGTTGGTACTGACGGGTTGTTTCTTCTTGGCTACGAACATCTGCCATCAGCTGATCAACCTGATCCAACATAGCATTGAACTGGCGAGACACTTCTCTCAGTTCATGGGCACCAGTTTCCTTGGCACGCAGATTCTGATTACCAGAAGCAATCTCCAGCATGGTTTCTCTCAAGTCATTCAGAGGAGCAATCCAGCGTTTGAGACTAAGCCACACCAAGCAGAGACAGGCAAGAAGAGATGTGAAACTGGCTCCAAGCAAGGTCCACATGAGTTGACTCCTAACCTTGTCTAACTTCTCCAACGAGGACACACCAAGCACCGTCCAATCAGTTCCTGCAATCTTTTCCTGACTGACGTAGGATTTGTGGCCAGGAGTATAGCCCTGACCCGTCTCGATGTAGGGTTTCATAGCCTCCATTTCGCTAGACGAACTATAAACTGTGTGTTGAGGATGATAAACAAATTCATGGTTTTCATTGATGATAAAGGCAAAACCCTGCTGACCCAACTGGAGCTGCTTGAGATAGGCTTCCAGAGTTTCATAAGAAATATCCAAACGAAGTACACCCAGATTGGCTCCCTTTGCATCAACAAGTTCCTGAGTGATAGAAATAACCCACTGACTATCCGACTTACGAGCTGGTGTCAAAACAGGCTTAGCTCCCTGATGAATGGCCTTTTGGTACCAATCCTCAGCCATCATATCAGAGGAAGTTTTCATCTGCACACTGTCATCTGTAGAAATGACCTGACCGGATTTGGTTACCAGCACAACAGTTTTCAAGTCCTGATCTGCCTTTAAGATGGTCAAAAACAGATTTCGAATTCCCTTGACCTTGTCTTGACTGGGATTCTCAGCATAGGCTAGGACATCCGCCTGCTGGGTCAAACTGGTCGAGGTGGTTTCTAATTTTTTGATATAAGACTGGATAAAGTGGCTAGTCTGACTGATAGTCGTTTGGCTATTACCTTCAATGGTAGCCTCAATGGCTGAAGAACTAGATTGATAGTAGAACGTACCAACCAGAACTAGGAGAATGAGAAAGACCAAAAAGATGGAAATAACCATTCTAACTAGGAGAGAAGAACGCTTCATCGACCTTCTCCCTTCTTAAACTGACGAGGTGTCACACCCGCAATCTGTTTAAAACGTTGGGTAAAGTAATTCATATCTTCAAAACCAACTTTTTCAGCTATCTCATAAATCTTTAAATCCGTTGTTAAGAGCAAGAGCTTAGCTTGTTTGACACGTTCTCGCACCAGGTAATCCTGAAAAGGTAGACCCAACTCTTTCTTAATCAAAGAGCTCAGATAAGTCGGGCTAAAGCCCAAGTCACTGGCCAAAGCCTTTAAACTAAACTGGCTGTCATCTAGATGAGACTGAATTTTCTGGGCCAAGTTTCCTTCAAACTTATCAGTCAATAAATCTTGTAACTGCTCTTCTTTCTCTTCCTTATCCAACTTTTGCTTGATTTTCCCCAACATTTCCTCAATATCCTGACGAGAAAAGGGCTTGAGCAAGTAGTCATCTACACCTAGTTTGACAGCAGACAAGGCATAATCAAAATCATCGTAACCTGTCAAAAAAACTAGGTGAACCTGAGGATAGGTTTCTCGGACCAGACTGGCCAACTGAATGCCATTTAGTTGAGGCATGTTGATATCGGTCAAAATGATATCCGGCACCTGCTTTTGAATCAATTCCCAAGCCTGTCTTCCATTTTCAGCCTGACCGATGATTTCCATATCGTAGGCTGCTACATCGACCAGCTTGGTCAAGCCTTGTCTTACCAGATACTCATCTTCTACGATTAAGATTGTGTAGGTCATGCTTCTCTCCTTTGTCACTTACTAGTATCAGTATAGCAAAATTCTCCTCTAACTGCTTAGGAAAGACTTCTTAATCAACATAATCTAATAAATAAGCGTAGCCTTTTTCTTCCATTTGATCTTTAGGAATAAAGCGGATAGAGAGACTATTGATACAGTAGCGCAAGCCCCCCTTGTCCTGTGGTCCATCCGTAAAGACATGGCCAAGGTGAGAATCTCCAACTCGGCTCCGCACTTCCATGCGCGTCATATTGTAAGACTTATCTTCCTTATAGGTAGCAACATCTGGGCTGATGGGCTGGGTGAAACTAGGCCAACCACAACCAGACTCAAACTTGTCCTTTGATGAAAAGAGAGGTTCGCCAGTTGCCACATCCACATAGATACCAGATTCGAATTTATCCCAGTAGCGGTTTGAAAAAGCTCGCTCTGTTTGATTTTTCTGGGTAACTGCATACTCCTCAGGTGACAGGGTCTTTTTCAATTCTTCATCACTTGGTTTGGGATATTTGCTGGCATCAATGACTGGATAGGCAGCCTGATTGACATTGATATGGCAGTAGCCATTTGGATTTTTCTTGAGATAGTCTTGGTGGTAATCCTCTGCCACTACAAAATTCTTCAAGGTTTCCTTTTCAACTGCCAGAGGTTGATCGTATTTCTTAGCAACTTCATCAAAGACTTGGTTGATTACCTCTAAATCCTTGTCATCTGTGTAATAAACACCAGTACGATACTGAGTCCCTACATCATTTCCTTGTTTATTTTTGCTGGTTGGATTGATAATGCGGAAATAATGAAGCAGGATTTCCTTGAGGGAAATTTGATTGGCATCATAGGTAACATGAACAGTCTCCGCATGACCTGTTTGGTTAATCAATTCGTACTTGGTTGTTTCCCCTCTACCATTTGCATAGCCTGATACGGCATCTGTCACTCCGGGAACGCGGGAGAAGTATTCCTCCACTCCCCAGAAACAACCTCCAGCTAGATAAATTTCGTGCAAGTCTGCGTCTTTACTAACTTCTGTTTTTTTCACTGTTTTTCCTCCTTGGCTAACTGCCGCTTTCTCAATTTGCGAGGCATCTGTCTGTCCTGCATTTCTTATCAATAGAAAATAGAAACCGGTTATGGCTAGGAAAAATACTCCTAGCAACAAGATGATTTTTAACTTATCATTCATAGAACACCTCCTAGGCCAATTCCTTCAAAGTTTGCAAAATCGCATCTTTTTCCATAAAACCTGGTTGGGTTTTGACCAATTTTCCTTCACCATCTATAAAGGCTTGAGTTGGGTAAGAACGGACGCCATAAGTTTCCAAAAGTTTGCCTGACGGGTCAACTAGGACTGGGAAATTTTTATAATCCAAGCCCTTATACCAATTCTTAAAGTCCGCTTCAGATTGCTCTCCCTTGTGTCCTGGTGACACTACTGTCAAGACCACATAATCGTCACCAGCATCCTTAGCGATTTCATCTGTATCTGGAAGGCTGGCCAGACAGATGGAACACCAAGAAGCCCAGAATTTGAGATAGACTTTCTTGCCCTTGTAATCAGATAAACGGTAGGTCTTGCCATCTACTCCCGTCAGTTCAAAATCAGCAACTTCTTTCCCTTTAGCTGCGCTTGTTTTACTAGCTGTCTGCTCCATCTTCATTTCATCTTTCATTTGGTGTTCACTAGTCATGGACTTGCCTGAACAAGCCGTCAAACAAAGGAGCGAACCTGCTCCAAGAACACATGTTTGCCATTTTTTCATATTGATATTCCTTTCCATTTTATTCAAATAATTGACTTAAAATTGAAGCATTTCCAAACAGAACTAAGAGTCCCATCACGATAATAAGAAAACCACCCACTTTTTTGAGAATCCCGAGATAAGGATGGAGTTTTCGAAAATGTTTCAAAACATAGCTAGAGGCTAGAGCTAGAAGCAAGAATGGTAGCGCCAAACCCAACGTGTACACCAACATGAGACCCGCTCCCTGCCAAGCACCTGAACCACCTGAAGCCGCTAAAGCCAAAACAGAGCCAAGAACCGGCCCCACACAAGGCGTCCAAGCAAAACTAAAAGTTAACCCCAGTAAAAACGCCTGACTATAGCCCTTACCATTTTGCCCCTGTCCTTGCAGTTGTAACCTCTTTTCCTTATAAAGTCCCTTAAAGTGTAGAATCTCCATCTGGTGCAAGCCTAAGAGAATGATAACCGCACCCGTCACATATTGAAACCAAGAAGCATAAAGCAAATCGCCTAAAAAACCAGCTCCATAGCCTAGTAAGATAAAAATAAAGGAAATCCCCGCTATAAAGGCCAGAGTTCGCAATAAACTAACAACTGAGATGGAAAATTTGCCACTAGAAGCCTGAGCACCATCCTTATCATCTAGTAACACCCCTGCATAGACTGGTAACAAGGGTAAGATACAAGGAGAAAAGAAGGATAGAATCCCTGCCAAAAATACACTTAGAAAAAAGAAAATATGATCCATAAAGTTCCTCCTATCATTTTATTGATAGATTTATTATACTCCTTCCATTTTCGAAAAAACAGGGATAATGATAGGGAAAAATAGGAATTTAATCAGATGATTTAGAAATATTGGACAAAAACTATACAAAAAACTGTCAAAGCAAAAAAGCGCATAGTATCAAGGCTTTATAGAACCTTGATACTATGCGCTTTTGTAATGGATAAATAGTTAGTCTTTTCTAAAACTAGGATCTTTCAAACTCTGCACACTGGCATTGATCACCGCGCCTAGGATAACAATTTTAGCAATCAAGATAAACCAAAACATCATAACAACAAGAAGAACAGAACCTAAAATTCGGACGTCCACCAAATGATGGACATAGTAATTGAGATAACTAGAGAACAGAGTTAGTAAACCTAAAATCACTAAGAGAACAAAGGCACTACCTGGTAGGGTATAACTAAGTTTCCTGTTAGATAGATTGGGAAGAAAATAATAAAGCATGACCAAGATAGCAAAGAGGAGGGCGTAAGTCAGAGGACCTGCCAACCCTTGTAAAGCCTGATAGATAATGCCATCTTTTGTCCAATAATGAGCAAGTAGATCCAAAATCATCTGACCAAACAAGCTCAAAAACAAGGCAAAAGCAAAGAGGAGCTGCAAGCCAAAACTGACTAGGAGACTCACCATCTGATGGGAAATAAGTCCACGACTCTTTTCGACGCCATAAGCCTTGTTAAGAGCTTTTTGTAAGAAATTCATAGATTTTGAAAAACTCCATAGCGCCGACAAGACAGAAAAACTCAATAAACCTGTTGAAGGTTGGGTCAAGACTTCTCTGGCTATTTTTTCCACACCTTCATAGAGGCTTGGGGGCAGGACGTCTTTCACAAAGCCCAGAAATTCTACCACAGGAATCTGAAAATAAGGCAGGATATTGACCACCACCAAAAGCAGGGGAAAAATCGAAATCAACCAATAGTAGGCTACTGCGACACTGGTCAACTCACTATCTGATGCTTGATAATAATGCAAAAAAGCTTTTAATAGAGGCTTGTCTATCAGCTCTTTCCACCACTTTTTCATGTCACACTCCTTCACTTATAATCTTATACTCAACGAAAATCAAATAGCAAACTAGGAAGCTAGCCGCAGGTTGCTCAAAGCCCTGCTTTGAGGTTGTAGATGAAACTGACGAAGTCAGCTCAAAACACTGTTTTGAGGTTGTGGATAGAACTGACGAAGTCAGTAACCATACCTACGGTAAGGCGACGCTGACGTGGTTTGAAGAGACTTTCGAAGAGTATTAACTAATTTCTTCTTACTAATTCCACCATATCATAAGGCAGGGTATTGGCAGCTTCCTTCAGAGAATAGTTCTCTAAGTTATTGACATTTTGTCGTAACTTCTTGGCATACTTGGTCGTAATCAATCGTTTTTCTTCGTATTCGAAAATCAACTTGCGCTCCAGATAATATCCTCTCAGCATTTCATCGATATTGTTGGGCTTGACGCGATTGATAACCCGTTCGACAAAGGCACCACTGCTGATAATAGCTGTTTCACGAAGACGAGACTCCTGCATAAAACTAATCAAAGAGCGTCTATAGACTCCCTTCAGGTTTTCCAAACTTTCAATAATCATCTCTGTATTAGCAAGATAGAGCTCTGCTATTTGGTCATAATCAAGAGCACGGAGACGGCTTTGCTCCTTGTCCTTCCAGCTACGGAAGGTCTTTCCGAGAGTAAAAACTTCATGCAGGAGAAAACGTAAAATCCTCAAGGAAACAAGAAAATAATAGGTCAGTCTTGACGCAAACTTACGATTGATTCCTCGTTCTATGTTTTTCAGATAACGTTGGTAAACTCGGTAAGCACGATTGCTAATGTTCCCCTCTTCATAGGCCTGTTCCAATCCATCACTTTCAATACTAAGAATCAAGAGTTTCAAAGCAGCCCAGTCTTCTTGAGCCCCCTTATTTTCTTGACTCAGGATGAGATTTTCAATACGTCCATGGTAATTGTCAATAGCCGCATAGAGAGGGAGCTTATTTCTCGTGCCTTCCAACTCTTTTTCCAACTCTAGCGTTACTTCATTCAAAATGGCAATATGCATGAGATAATCCTTGCTTTCTTCCTCTTCATCAGAAAGATGAGGCAAGACCACGAGGCCTGTTAAAAAACTGACAAGCGTCACACCTGCGACAAGGAAAAGTAAGAGAGGATACTCCTGCTCTAAATTACTTGGTATCAGAAGAATTGTAGCAATCGACACGGTTCCCTTAACACCTGAGAAGGTCAAGAGAAGCATATCCTTCATATACTTATTTAGCTTTTTCTTGAGACGTCTAGTCCTATAGGCATAATAGCCATAGATCATGACAAAACGAATAGCAAAGAGGACAAAGGTAAGAGCGACAAGAGATCCCAATAAAAGTAAGGGATTATAGATTGGATTGGTCAAGATAGGTTCTGCTATCATTTCCAACTCCATCCCTAAAATCACAAAGACAGAACCGTTGAGCATAAAGTTCACTGTATGCCAGACCGTCTCGGTCACCGTATCCACTTGGGCTTCGAGGAGCGTAATTTTCTTAAAACGGCTTGCCTTTAAAATCCCAGCAACTACAACGGCAATAATCCCAGAAACGTGTACTTCTTCTGCCAGAAAGAAGGTCACCAGAGGCAAACTCAATTCTAATAAAAGCTCACTGGCAATATCCGTTGCTCGCACACTTAGCAAGAAGCTATGGAGGAAACGGTTGGTCATGGCTGTTAAAAAGCCAATCAAAAAACCGCCTAGAATTGAAAAGATGAGCGAACTGCTAGCTTGCCCAAGGGAAAAGGCTCCAGTTGTCCAAGCTGTCAAAGCTACCTGAAAAGCCACCAAACCAGAAGCATCATTCAAGAGTCCTTCACCTTTAAGAATATTGGACACGCGCTTAGGAAAGCTAAAACGCTCCGAAAGAGAGGCAAAGGCCACCAAATCCGTAGGCCCAAGTGCCGCCCCAACAGCCAAGCAAGCCGCCAAGGGAAGACTGAGCCAAAGAAGATGGGCCAAGCCACCCAAACTCAGGGTCGAGATGAAAATCACTGGAAATATGAGATAAACAATGATTCGCCAGTGTTTTAAAATAGCTGTAATATCCGCTTCTTCCGACTCTCGAAAAAGCAAGGGCCCGATAACCAGGGCCAAAAACAACTCTGTATTGAGATGAAAGTCGGTATTGGGTAAAAAGAGACCAATCACGATTCCCAAAAGAATCTGCACCAAAGGGAGAGGCAAAAAGGGCAGGAGCTTATTGGTGGTACTTGAGACAATCAAAACCAGTAAAAATAGGATGAGGTAAATCAGTAATTCCACGCACGTCCTCCTTAATCTTTTTTACAACAGGATTCAAATATCTCCTTCTGCTCTTTGATTTTTTGGTCAATCGTGGAACAATCCTTGTGCTCAATTTTTCTCTGGCACCGTTCCATCTCAAGAGCAACTAATTTTTTCTTGATTTTAAGCATTTTTTTGCTCATATGCGCTTGGTCTAACACTCCCACCGCTCGTTCGTGGTGGGTTGATTCAACAAAATTCTGGCGCATGGCATCCAGCTTTTCACGTAGGTATTGTTTATCCATGTCTATATCTCTCTAATTTTTCAATCATCACTAAAAATGGTGGGTTGTTGACTTGGTTTAAAGTTCTGTAAATGGTAGCTGTAAACTCCTGTTGGTTCAACTGGCTAACAAAATCCAAGACAGCATCCCTCTCGAGGTCGCCTCCTTCATGACCATAGTAGATCATAATAGCAATCCGTCCCCCTTTGACAAGTAAGCTACACAGCTTTTCTAAAGCTTCAATCGTTGTCTGAGGTTGGGTAATGACTGACTTATCAGCCGACGGCAGATAGCCCAGATTAAAAATCCCTGCCTTGGCTTCTGTTACAAACTGATCCAGTGTCTCATGACCTTGCAAGATCAACTGGGCATTTGTCAGGCCAGCCTGGTCCAAACGCTCCTTGGTCTTTTCCAAGGCTTGTGCCTGAATATCAAAGGCATAGACTTTCTTGGCTAATTTGGCTAGAAAAAGGGTATCGTGGCCATTTCCCATTGTCGCATCCACAACGATATCCTCTTTTGTCACGACTTCAGCCAAAAAATCATGTGCCATCTCAAGTGGTCTTTTCATTTTTAAACTCCTGTTTTACAGCCTTGCATCCTTGAACACTTCCACGACGTCGCATTTCAGTTTCAATAGCATTTAGCACTTCCCATTTATTGAGGCTCCACATAGGCCCAATCAGCATATCTCTAGGTGCATCTCCTGTGATTCGATGGATGACGATATGCTTGGGAATGATTTCCAGTTGATCACAGATGACCTTGACATATTCGTCCTGGCTCATCAGTTGTAAACGTCCCTCGTGGTAATCTCGTTGCATACGCGTATTGGTCATCAAGTGAAGCAAATGCAGTTTAATTCCTTGAATATCATTATCCGTGACACAGCGGCGGACATTTTCAATCATCATTTCATGTGTTTCGCCAGGAAGTCCATTGATCAAATGGGAAACAATCTCAATCTTGGGATACTTTCTCAAACGCTTGACCGTTTCCACATATAATTCATAGGAATGGGCGCGGTTAATCAGATCAGAGGTTGTTTCATAAGTAGTCTGCAAGCCCAATTCTACCGTCACATGCATGCGCTCCGACAACTCAGCCAAATACTCGATAGTTTCGTCTGGTAAACAGTCTGGGCGCGTTCCAATATTGATTCCTACTACACCTGGCTCATTGATAGCCTGCTCATAGCGCTCTCGGATGACTTCCACCTTTTCATGGGTGTTGGTAAAATTTTGAAAATAAACCAGATACTTCTGAACATCCGGCCACTTACGATGCATAAAGTCAATTTCCTTATAAAATTGCTCACGGATAGGCGCGTCCGGTGCTACGATAGCATCTCCAGAACCTGAAACCGTACAAAAAGTACAGCCTCCATGAGCCACAGTCCCATCACGATTGGGACAGTCAAACCCCGCATCAATAGGGACTTTAAAGGTCTTTTCTCCAAATAGTTTTCGATAATAATCATTCAAAGTATTATAAGATTTCATAACTTTCATTATAACAAAAATCACCCACAATCTCAAAAGCCTGACTTTCCTATAAATTCCTCTGTTTCTCGTTTCCATTAGCCATTTTTTATGATACAATATGGATATGATTTTAATGAAATTAGCATCTATTTTATTATTGATACTGACCTTAGTAGTCTGCATTATCATAACCAAACTTTTTAGATTAAAAAAACTAGGACGAAACTTTGCGGATTTGGCTTTTCCAGTCTTGGTATTTGAATATTACCTGATCACAGCTAAAACCTTTACCCATAATTTCCTCCCTAGACTGGGCCTAGCCCTCTCAGTCCTAGCCATTATTCTCGTCTTTTTCTTCCTTTTTAAAAAACGCAGCTTTTACTATCCTAAATTCATCAAATTCTTCTGGCGTGCAGGATTCTTATTAACCCTTTTCATGTATATCGAGATGATTGTTGAATTGATGGCTCAGAAATAAAAAACTAAATCGAAAACACCTCAATCAAACTGAAATACAGTGATTGAAGTGTTTTTCTTTATATCTTTTTTAATAATTCTTATACTCAATAAAAATCAAAAAGCAAACTAGGAGGCTAGCCGCAGGTTGCTAAAAGCACTGCTTTTAGGTTGTAGATAGAACTGACGAAGTCAGCTCAAAACACTGTTTTGAGGTTGCAGATGGAAGCTGACGTGGTTTGAAGAGATTTTCGAAGAGTATTATTTTCCTTCTTTATTAGGAAAGAGGTAACCAATACCTACACAAGCCAGCACGCCTGCTCCAATCACCAAGCCACTTGAAATTGGCAAAAGGTCCAAAATTGCATTTGCGATGATAAAGGCAATAATGAAGCACATCAGACTAGCCTTGTAATCCTTTTTTAAAAGATTCTCTAGAGTGAAAAAGAGGAACAAGCCTACCGGAATCAGTGACCAGAGATTGACATCTAAACTTGGCCAGCCAACAGAACCAAAATACACTACTGTCGCTGCTGCTACTAAAAATACAATCCCTAATAATTTTTTCATTTTGATCTCCGATTTCTTTTTTAGGAACTTTAGTTATCTGATAGTGAGGCCTCACGTCTCTTACAAAAATCATTATAGCAGAGGTCAGTTTCAAGAACAAGGTCTTTTGCCTATCTGGTCTTTATCTCGGTCTAAATGGTTCAATAATAGCGATAAAATAAGGAAGCAGGTGAAAAACTTCCTTCCAAATAAAAAGGAATTAAGCAACCAAACGCTACTTAATTCCTTGAAATTATCTCATCACCTCTATTAGCCTTTAAATTTTGATAGACTCTATTTTCTAATCAATGTGACCAATATTGTCAATACTAACCCTTTCAATCAATTCATTAGTTGTCGAAACTAAGTCTATTAATAAATCCAAAAAGAGTATCAATAGTAAAGTAAACTAAATAATTGAGTTATAAATGGCTATTTTCACAAAACTGTTTCATCATCACACTATCTCAGTACATAAACCATTTTTTCATCTATAGCTTTTGTCTTCATCTTAATCTTTTTTCTTTAATCCAAGAAATGTGCCTACGGTAAACAGTATTCCAGCAACGAATAATGTAAAGACTCCGCTAACTGTTCCGGTTTTTGGTGACTTATTAAGATTGTTAGTAGTTAATTTGCTATCGATATTGGTGTCTTTATTGGCTATGTTCTCTGGTTCATTAGGATAAACTTCAGTCTTATTTTCAAAGTTTTTATCATTTCTATCAGGAACTGTAGCTTTGACATCCTTAGTTAAATCAGATCTTTGACTTTCATCTAATTGACTATAATTTACTTGTACAGGAATTGTAGCTGTGACACCATCAGTTGAATCAGATTTGTGTGAATGATTTTCTCTTTGGAAATCCTCTTTTCTGTGACTTTCATCTAATTGATTATGATTTACTTGTACAGGAACTGTAGCTTTGACACCTTCAGTTGAATCAGATTTATGGGAATGATTTTCCCTTTGTAAATCCTCTTTTCTGTGACTTTCATCTAATTGATTATGATTTACTTGCACCTTATTTTTCTTTTTGGATACATCAAAAGTAGGTTTATTTTCTTCCTCCTTTTTCTCCTCTATTTTCTTGAATACAGGTTTTATAAAGGTATCTTTTGATAAATTAAGAACATAGCCAGCATCTTTTTTCCCTTCGAAACCAGCAATTTCCCAACCATCAAATTGATAGCCTTTTTCTAATTTACCCTTATAGACAGGTAAAATGAAATCTTCTTCCGACACTATCTTAGAACTCATTTCTTTTCCATTTTGCATGGTCACAGTTACCGTATGAGGTTTTAGTTCTCTTACCTCTCCCGTATCTTTGTTTAAAATGAATTCTTTTACAGTTGTATTTCTTGCAAAATCTTTTACAAGAATCTTAATGTTTAGTGTCTTATCTGTTAGTTGTTTAATATCATCAAATGATGTGTATTCTTTTCCATTTACATAAATATGTTTGTCTTGAATCTCACCATTGAATCCATTATCTCTTTTATCATTGATATTAAAGACTACAGATTTTCCGTTAGCATATTCGATACTTGTATTTCCCTTGGGATCAATGTTTACTTCTGGTTTAACATTATCATATAAAAATTGATAGTGTACTCCAACCGCTTTCGCATTCAAATTGCTATAGCCAGTTTGAAGATAAACATTTCCATCCATATCTGTTACCTTATCTGGAAATCCGTTTGCTTTATAATCTTTCATCCCCCAGTCCATGATGTCACCGTCTTTAACATTAAGCTTAACGTTAAAATCTCTAGTGTTATCAATGTGTAAATCTCCGTAGATTAAATAATTATCTACAACCGATTCATTAACTCTCAATTCCCAGTTAAAACCACCCTTATCAGAAATCTTACCTCTTAAATAAAATTCTGGATTTCGTACATAAATTTTATTAGATTTAGATGGATTAAAGTAGTTCTTATTCATTGAAAGGTTTACTGGTTTGGTATCAATAAATAACATGGAGCCATCTTCTTTTATAGCTTCTACATTAGAATATTCCTCCCCATGATACTCTTTATTATCTTTACCAAATAATACAAGTTTAGAGGAATCTGTCACAAGATTTCCATCTTTATCGATTGCCTCCCCTTTATCATTCATGTTAAAGGTAAACACTTGATATCTTACAATGTTAAAGCCATCCAAAGCCGACATTAATACTGATTGAGTGCTTCTTCCATCTTTAACATTTCTACTATCAGCATAAATTATTTTTTCTGAAAGGACTCTTAGATTAGGATTGGCCTTTTGTATTTTTGCTATATCTTCATTGCTATAGACTCCATTTCCTTCTAACATATCCGTTTTTCCAGGATTATAGGTAGTCACTTTTAGTGCATAGCCTTTTCTCAGAATGATATTATCCTTTAATAGATATTGTTGTTTTTCTGAATCAGAATAGATTTTACCAGATTCCATTTCAGTTAAATTGTTTGGTTTGTTTTTTGAAAGATCACCTTCTCCTAATTCTATTACATTCCCATAACTTGATGCATAGGGATATTCTGTTTTAGTTTCCCTATTTTTTTCAGGCATTCTAATTTTAGTTTTAGCTTTTGTTTTACCCTTATCTTTTACAAGGATATTCATATCACCCGTAAAGGATAGACCATCGACTACATCATTTGTATTTGCAAATAAGTCAAAGGTTAGAGTTTTAGTTTGTGGGTCGTATTTACTTGCCTTAATTTCTATTAATTTGAAGCCATTGCCATAGTAAGCCTTAGCATTTTTGGATACATTACTTACTTTTCCAAGAATTTCAAAATGTCCATCCTTTGATGGGCTTAATACACCACCAAGCTTTGATTTAACATCATCAAGTTTCTCAGTCTCATATTCTAGAGCACTTCCATCCACATAGGCAGTTATATTTCCCTTAGTATCATATTGATAATCAAGCTCTACTTTTCTTTTTCCGCCATTTACAAAGTCTTCTTCTTCCTTATATTTCTTTTTAATTAGTTTCTTTAGGTCTTTATTTTCAAAGTTTCTTACAGTAGAGATTTCTTTGTCTAACTCTAGAGTTGAAGGTCCCTCTATAGGTTTTTCTTCAACAGTCTCTTTCTTTTCTTCTACGTTATTTGAGGCTTCTGGACTTTGGGCATTTTTAAGTTTATCTTCAGAAATTTCCCCTAGTTTTTTGTAAGAAGAAGCATCTTTGTCAGGATCTACTAGGTAATAAGAAATCATTCCATTTTTGTCAGCCTTATCAGCAAATTTAATTCTATGGATTTTGGTAAAGTTGCTTGCGCCATCTAGGGCGATTACTTCGATGATTTTTCCTCTTAAATTTCCTGCTCCGCTAATTTCGTAGATGGTATTTCCGTCTTTGTCAAGTTTCCTATTTCTTCCTTCACCCTCTCCGGCGTAAGTTACATCAAGATTTTTCTCAACATCTCCATACTTATCGACAAGAGCTGCACCTGCATACCATACTTCGTTGGCTACTTCTTCAAATTTCTCAGGATGTTCTTTTTGGTCTCTAGCAAACAAGGTTTCGTGTTTGTACTCATCCTTTACCTTGTGGTAGGTATCTTTTGCAATCAATTTAATTTTATCTGGATTAGAAAAATCAATTGAAATAATTCTTGGAGCTGTATTATCAATTTTTACTGGTATATAAGAAACCTGCCATGGATAATCCTTGGTTAATCTATATTTGAATTTATAGAAATATTGACCTTCCGCAATCGGTTCAAATTGACCTCTTATCCTAGTAGCAGGATCTTGATTATCCTTACTTTCTGGTGCATTTTCTTCTCTACCTCTAGGATTATAGATGAGTCCATCCCACTTCAAGTCACCCCAAACTTTTAGTTTAGATGATTTGATTCCCTTTGCATCATTGCTTTTAGAATTTAAAATTCCTCTAATAAAGTGTTCTCTCGAAATGACTTTTAAGTCTCTTTGATTTTCTCCCTCTTTATTTATATTTACTATTGAAATCAATCCTTCTTCTGCACTTCTTAATACAAGTGGAGAAGGTGTTAATCCTCTTTCTAGTGAAACACTTTGTGGTTCTCCCTTTGAGTCAAGTGGATATACCCTAGCAACATTAGATCCACTAGTGGATTCTGCATGAATACCTTGGTTGTTAAAGGCAAATAAGTCTGGGTCTTGGTCTAGTGATGTAATATTTTTATCTTTTCTGTTTTGAATAATAGCTGCTGGATTAAATTTATCTATACCATGTTCTCCACCAATACCTTTGTTCAAGGTTCCAGGAATTTTCGGTTTACCATCATCATCATAACCTTCCATTGTTTTTGATTTTGATCCTTCTTCCCAAGCCCATTTATCAAGGATTGGTTCGTGGTTCCAATTCCCAGCAAATCCCATTAGAGGCATCGACAAAGAAGGTTGGAAGTTTATTTTCTTCCCGTTAGAGTTTAGAGCTTCCATTTCTTCCACTGACTCAAAATGAATAAATGATTCTACAAATTTATTTTTGTCTTTAGCCTCTCCAACATTTATAACCGCATTCAAATCAAAGCTAGAATTTGCGCCTATAGTGAAAGTATCATGCTCAAATGTGATATTTGCTCCTTTGATTTTTTCTGGATGGATTTCTGGAACAATTTGCTTCCCATCTGGAGATTTTTCATCTTTATATGTTTCATCCAGTTTTAATCTGTCAGTTAGAGAATCTGTAGTTATCGCTGATGCTGAAACTTTAAAGGTTAAAGGTCTGTCTGATGTATTGTGAAGCTTAACTGTAAAATATTTTTCTTCTCCTTTTATTTCTTTAAGAGAAATAGAACCATAAGAGTTTACCAAACCTTTAGAATCCTTGTTTTTGAAAGTCGCTACAACTTCATTTCTCAAAGCATTGGCAACATTAATTAGCCCTGCTCCCTGTTGTCTAGGTGATGCAAAGTATTGGCTTTTTTCTTTCCAAGACGTTGCGTCCATCATAGGTCGCGCAGTATTTTGTAAAGCAATTTTTGTAAGACTTGTAAGGTCTATTTTGTCATCTCCCTCAAGATTTTTCAATACAGGTCTTTCAAGCATTTCCTTTAACTTAGGTCTAATCAAAACAGTAGAAGCTGCTACGATTGGAGTTGCCATACTAGTTCCTGACATATAGCCATAAGTTGATTTCCCATTAATGACATTGAGAGTAGATTTAATGTTTTTACCAGGTGCTGAAACATCGGGTTTTAAAAGTAAATCTACTCTTGGCCCCCAAGATGTGGATCCTGCTGGAACGATGATATCTTCTTTATAGAGTTCTTTGTCTGTGTCAGGTGCAAACTTAAAGTCAATCTCTTTTTCGTCACCTACATTCGGTTTGTTGGAATTAAAACTTTCCATATCAATTGGATAGTATTGCTCCAATTTATCTTTAAAATCTTCTTTATTATTTCTTTTGACTTCAGTTTTTTTATCAGGATTAATCATGTTCCATAGCTTTACACCATCATCTCCTGAAATTGAAAACACTTGACTTTTAGTAGCTTCATCCGCTTCATATCCCATAGCTGGAAGCTCTGTCCAATTATCTCTATTGTAGTAATTGACAGTATTTACAACCATAATGGCGCGTGCGCCCTTATCCGTAGCTTTTTTAAAAGCATTTTTTAAATCCTTTGTATAAATTCTATCCATTACTGCAATTTTGCCCTTAAGATTCAAACCTATCAACTCTTGGTCTTGTCCCTTGCCTATATATACAAATTTCAATTTATCAGGAGCTTTTGAACCATCTTCATTTGTTGTGATTTTATTCTTATCGAAAAAGGCCCCTATATTTCTGTATTTAAAACTTTTTCCTCCAATCTTAACTTTATCAAACTCAACTGTTTGATTTTTAGCAGATGCAACCGCTATCGCATCTTCATGTGCTGCTGTTCGCGTTACATTTCCAGTGTCGGTCATTTTCAGATGATTATTTGCCACTAAATCCCAAGAAGAACTTGAAGCAGAAGTCGCATAGTTACCCGTAGCTACAACCATTGGAATGCCTGCTTTTCTTAATGCTCTAATAGCTTGCCAATATTTCTCACCTACAAGACCTGTTCCTGTAAAACCAGATGATACCGAAACAACATCAACGTTGTGTTTGATAGAATCTTCAATAGCATGAAACATTGTTTCATCCCCTGCGAACCCAGATCCTGCGTCAGAGTACATTTTATAAGAGAAGATCTGTGCATTAGGTGCAATTCCATCTATTCCATTAAAGTTCTTGATGTCTTTTTCAGTATCATTTCCCGCAAGAATCCCTGCAATATGCATTCCATGTGGATCAAAATAATCACTTCCATCATCAGCTTTTTCTACAGTTATTTTACCACCATTATAATAATTGAAAGCATGAGGAATCTTATCACTCAACCAGAAATTTTTATCAGTACCTTTTAAGTCTTCTTTTTTAAATCTCATTGAGTCTTTAGCATCATCATCAATCCTCATGGCCTTATGCCTATAATCTGTCCCGGTATCGATATTTGAAATGACCATACCTCTACCATCAAAGTTTTTCCCAAATTGAGCATTAATGGCCTTTAGGTAATCGATAGCCTCCTCAACTCCAATTTCCTTTCGGGCATGATTCATCATGGGTTGGAGTTTTTGTGACCGTTCAACCGATGAAATACCTTCTATTAGTTTAATTTTATCCAGATTATCTGGAGTTGTTTCTATTGAAACACCATTAAAAATCGTATTATAGGTATATAAAACGTTTGTATCCTTAAGATTGGATAATTCCTTGATTGCTTTTTCTCCAGATTCTTTATCTTTAAATTCAGCAATATAGACAAGTTTATCCTCTTTTTTGGGACTTTCTGGGTCTTTACTTGCAGACGAGTCCGCTTTATCTTCTTTGGATTGATTGGAATCTTCTTTGATTTTTTCTTCTTCATTGCTAGTTTTGTTATCTATCACAGATTCTTTACTAACAACTTCTTTTTCCTCAATAACCGTTGTTTTCTTCTCTTCAGTATCTTTTGAAGTTTCTATAGCATTATGAATATTTTCATGTTTTTCTTTATTTTCTGCTTCCTTATCTACTACTACTTTTTCTGTATCAGAGATATTTAAAGCATCTTCAGAGCTAGATGTGTCTGCTAAAACTACCTCATTAGGGACATATGCTGCTAAAATAACTGCAGCTGTGGTTAATGACAATACTGTACTTTTTTTCATTTTAATTCCTTACATATTTATTTAAATTCCAATAGATAGTAAACTTTAACTTTGCTAGCCTTTGTTATAAAAAGTTTTACTAAGTATTATCTAGGAAATAGAGTAGTACATTTATATATAATTGTTAGCTCTCCATAAAAATAGTATATCATTTAAAAAATTTAAGTCAAGAAAAATTAAGGATGGTTAATTTTATTTTTAACGCATGTTAATAAATGATGCAAAAGTTTCGTACTTAACGGGGATACATTATAAGCACATTCATACCATCAAAAATAGTAGCAATCAAATTGAACCACTACCAAAATCACAAAGTCAAACATCATTGATGAAATATCAGCGCTATTAAACAATATAAATAACCGCTAAGAATAAGGCTTAACGGTTATTTATACATATCTATTTTTTCAAATCTTCAGTCATATGTTCACCTGTGACCTAGGCTTTACGAGTGCCTTGCTCTAGCAACTAATACTCAATGAAAATCAAAAAGCAAACTAGGAAACTAGCCGTAGGCTGCTCAAAACACTGTTTTGAGGTTGTAGATAAGACTGACGAAGTCAGCTCAAAGCACTGCTTTGAGGTTGTGGATAGAACTGACGAAGTCAGTCACATATAAACGGCAAGGTGAAACTGACTTTGTTTGAAGAGATTTTCGAAGAGTATGAATACTCACGTCCCTTACAAAAATTATTATAGCAGAGGTCAGTTTCAAGAACAAGTTCTTTTGCCTATCTGGTCTCTATATCGCTCTAAGTGGCTAAATAGTTAAGAAAAAAGAAACCCAGTAGAATGAGTTTCTTCATTTTGCCGATTGCAGGGATCGAACCTGTGACCTAGGCTTTACGAGTGCCTTGCTCTACCAACTGAGCTAAATCGGCGATTACACTTACAGTATAGCACTCTGAGAATAGATGTCAAGTAATTTTCATCTCTATTAGAAAAAGTCTGTCCTGAGACAAGGCTTTGAGTTTCTTCATCTTAGGACCCTGCACTTTCATAAGAATCCAAGCCCCTGTCCCATAATTTCAAGGAAATGACAAAGAAGACTAGGGAAATCAAAATCAAACCTCCGATGTTAAAGATTACATCCTTGTCCTGCAAGAAATAGCTAGCAGGATAGTAGGCTGTAAAGGCAAATGGCACGATAAAGCTAATCAACCAACGAAGAAATGAATTATAAATGGAAATCGGATACTTGGCAAAGTCATTAAACATATAAAAAATGTAGATCATGGCGCCTGACTGCTTGGTCCAAAAAGCGATACTAGCTGTCGCGATTTTAAGAGAAGTATAAATCAAGGTCGCAAAAGGAATACAAACTAGGAAAAGCAGGAATTTTGGAAGAGTCCAAGCAATGCTGGTCACTGTTGTTCCCAGTAGGATACCACCGACCAAGAGCTCGCCCAGGGCATCAATCTGAAAGGTCTCAACCAAGATGTGAAAGAGAGGATTGATAGGACGTGTAAGATACTTGTCAAACTCCCCTTTTCGCACCAAACGCTGTCCCAGAGCCCAGAGATTATCAAAAAAGAGATGGTCCAGCCCCTTGGGAATCAAGGAAAATCCATAGATAAAAGCAATCTCTTGAAAAGTCCAACCTTCTAGGGATGGGATGTGTTGAAAGATGACATTGAGAAACAAGAGGTTCAAGCCTTGGGTCAGAAAAACTCCCAGGACACCAACTACAAAATCCACCTTGTATTCCATGATTTGCTTGATATATTGTCTGATAAAAATCAGATGCATACGCTGATATTTTTTCATACTAACCTCCTTGAATGGTGATAAAGGACTGGACTCGTTTCCAAATCAACTGAGACAAGCCCACCATCACTAAGAGCCAGAAAAACTGCAAAAGGAGTGCCTGAAGCATCTGACTGGCATCGTATTTCCCAACAATAATCATGACTGGTGTGTAGATTAAGGATGAAAAAGGCAGGAAGGACAGAATATCTGAAACAACCTTTGGAAAGAAAGCCAAGGGAATCAAACTTCCAGACATAAAGGCCACTATAGAAGTCTTAAGTAGGTTGGAACCCCAAAGATTTTTAAACACAAAGGCAGAAAATCCAAAGCAGATATTAAAGAAAAAGTTAATCAGATAGGCTAGCGTTAGACTAAAGAGATAAAGGACAGTTAAACCCAACACTTCAACAACGCCTTGCCCAGATAAGATTTTCATCAAGACAATGACACTTAAAAATGGAAGGCCAACGCTAATAAAAATCAACCACTTGGAACCAAGCTCAGTGAAAAGATAAGAGGCCGCAAAATGCACTGGTCGCAACAAACGCATGATAATGGAACCATCCTTGACCTCCTCCCCAATCATAAAGGAGCTATCAGACCTGGTCAACAGATTGGTCACAAAACTCATAATGATGTAGAGGGTGATATCTGCCATACTAAAGCCCTGAATCAAAGACTCCTGAGAGGAATCAAAGACAGCCTTCCAGAGATAAAAAGCCACAAAAGCACCCATGACATCGCCGATCCGATAGAGAATAAAGTTGACTCGGTAAGTAATCAACTCCTGAACCCCTGCATTGATAAAGGGTTTATAACGTCTCCATAATTTGATCATCCTAGAGCTCCTTTCGGTAGAAGCGACGGATAATATCCTCAATATCCGTATCCACCATCTTCAAATCGCGGATCTCAAAATCAGACAGGGTTTGCTTGATAATATCAGCTGACTGATAGCGGGAACTATCGAATTCAATGTTGAGACTATTCCCCTGTCTACCAATGCTCATATCCGAAAAGCCTTCATAGTGAGAAACGAGATGACTTTGACCTGGTAGTAGTTCAAAGGAAAGAGTCTTCATCTTGCCAAAGGTTTCCTTGAGTTGGCTCACCGTTCCATCAAAAATCTCCTGCCCCTTATCAATCATAAAAATTCGATCACAGAGTTGCTCAATATCGCTCAGGTCGTGAGTGGTCAAGAGAATGGTTGTTTCTTCCTCCTGATTGATTTGGGTAATAGCTCGACGAATGTTATCCTTGACCGAAACGTCCAGGCCAATAGTTGGCTCATCTAAGAAAAGAACCTTGGGATTGTGAAGCAAGGAAGCTGCAATGTCCGCCCGCATGCGCTGCCCTAGTGAAAGAGTCCGTACAGGATCCTTGATAAAGTCCTTCAAATCCAAGACTTCATTCAAAAAGTCCATACGCTTATGAAAGAGCGAATCTGGCACATCGTAAATCTCCTTCAAGACCGTGTAGGTCTCTTGTAGAGCCAAATCCCACCATAGCTGGGTGCGTTGTCCAAAGACTACACCAATATCCTTGACATAATCTTGGCGATTATCCTGGGGAATCTTGCCGTTAATCCGACAAAAACCAGATGTCGGTTTCAAAATCCCAGTCAGCATTTTAATGGTTGTCGACTTCCCAGCACCATTTGCCCCGATGAATCCTAAAATCTGCCCCTTGGGAACCTCAAAGGTCAAATCCTTGACCGCTTCAAAGGTCTGCTTTTCAGGATGAATAAAGGAGCGCAAAGCCCCCTTCAAGCCCGGTTCCTTAACAGTCTTCACAAAATTTTTCTGAAGATGTTCCACTTCTATCATTGCCATATCTATCTCCCTATGGTAAGGAATTGCAACATTGTCTTTTGACTACAAATATTCTAAATCCTTACTTTCTACACCTTCTACATTTTATTACTACAGAAGGCTTTATACCAACCTATTATAATCTAATAAAAAATAGAATGCAAGCGTTTGCCTAAAATTTGTGAAATTGAAAATTTTTCTCTTAAAATAATACTTTTAATCAAAAATTCCGTTGATTAGAAATTGGTTTAAATCCCCCAATCAATTTGTCCATTTTTTATCTCATTTCACTGTACAATAAGTGAGACTGAAAAAAGTCTTTAAAATTAAAAACGCATAATATCAGGTCTTGAAAAACTTGATACTATGCGTTTTATTGTGGGAATATTTACTTCATTTTATCCTGAAATGAAGTTTTTGCCCATCCTCATTAAGGACAATCTGTTCATTGCAAACAAATTATACCCATTAGAAAGATTAGTCTTCTTTTTTCTTGCGAGCAAGAAGTCCAAATCCACCTAGGACTCCAAGAAGTCCAAGCGCTGCAAGACTAGCGTTAGCTTCTGTACCTGTGTTAGGCAATTCTTTTTGACCATCAACATATTTAGGTGTTGCTGGCATTTGAGGTTTAGCTGGCTCTACCGGTTGTGCTGGTTGAGTCGGTTCAACCGGTGTTGGAGTTGGCATCTCAACTTTGCGGAAGATATGTCTGATATTTCCATTTGAATCTGTCACAGTCTTCACATATTCGTAACCTGGAATTGTTCCCGGTTCTTTAGAACCTGGCTCAGTTGGTTTCAATGGATTTCCATTCTCATCTGTCCAAGTAGTTGTATTTTGCTTACCTGGATTTGGTTGAGGAGCTGGTGGTGTTACTTTTTCATAAACATGAACAGTATCTCCATTTGACAGTTTCTTCGTTTCTACGAATCTGTATTCTGGAATGTCTTTCTTATCGACTGTACCTGGCTCACTTGGATAGTTTGGAATCTCTTTGCCTTCTTTATCTTTGAAGAAGGTACTTACTTTTTCGTAGATATGTTCAGTATCACCATTTGGTAATTTCTTAGTCTCTACGAATCTGTATTCTGGAATATCTTTCTTATCTACTGTACCTGGCTCACTTGGATAGTTTGGAATCTCGTTTCCGTCTTTATCTTTGAATGAAGTTGTTACTTTTTCGTAGATGTGTTCGATATCTCCGTTTGGAAGTTTCTTAGTCTCTACGAATTTATAACCTGGAATCGTTTTAGCCGGAGTTTCTCCTTCTTCTGTTGATTTCACAGGGTTGTTGTCTTTATCAACAGTAATAAGATTGCCTTCCTTATCCTTGAATGTTGTTGTTACTTTTTCATAGATATGCTCAATATCGCCATTTGGTAATTTCTTTGTTTCTACGAATTTATAACCTGGGATCGTTTTAGCTGGGATTTCTCCTTTTTCTGTTGATTTCACAGGGTTGTTGTCTTTATCAACAGTAATAAGATTGCCTTCCTTATCCTTAAATGTTGTTGTTACTTTTTCATAGATATGAGTAGTATTACCCTTGCCATCAACTTTAGTTTCAACAAATCTATAGCCCGGGAAGTCCTTCTTATCAACTTTGCCATCTTCTGTAGTACTTCCTGAAACAACATTCCCATCTGTGTCTTTAAACTCCGTTACAGGACGCACAGTTGGAGTATAAGTTTCAGAAACTACTTTACCATTGACGTCTTTCACTTGAACTGTTACTCCAGAAGTTTGTCCTACAAAATCTTTTTCTGGTGTAAATTCAACGACTCCATCCTTAAGTACATATGTTCCTTCTCCTGGAACTACAACTTCTTTCACTTCTTTACCAGTTTTATCAACTAATGTTAGAGTAGATTTATCAAGCTCAACTTTTTCATGACCTTTATTAAAGTTTACTGTTGTATTATCTTGATCTGGCGTATCAAATACTACAGGAGATGTTTGAGTAGTTCCACGAGCTCCTTCAGTAACCGATGAAGCACCTGTTGGAGTCACAGCTGTTACCGTTGGGGTGTAAGTCGTTGTTGTCGCTGTTCCGTTGGCATCTTTCACTTGAACTGTTACTGGAGTTGCCTTGCCTACAAAGCTTGAAAGAGGTTGGAAGGTGATGGTGTTGGTGTCTTTGTTTAGACTGTAGGTACCTTGATCTGCCACTGTGACAGTTGTAGTTTCTGCTCCATTGGCATCAAGAAGCGTTACCGTTCCTTTATCTAGCTCAACAGACTTCGCAACAGTTTCAACCATAGCACTACCTTTAGTAAAGTTCACAGTGCTAGCGTCTGTATCTGCAGTATCATACTTAATAACTGAAGTCTGGGCTTGTCCTTGCGGTCCAGTTGTCTCTGAAGCTTCAGAGCTTGGTGTTACTGGAATAACTGTTGGGGTGTAGGTAGCTTCTTTCGTAATGCTTGCAGTTTCATTCTTGGCATTTTTAACAGTCGCAGTTGCTTCAACTTTGATGGCATCTGGTGTCCCCTTATACGCACCATCTGGTTGGAAGGTGACTTTACCTGTCGTTGAATCAATTGTATACTTACCAACTGATTGAACAACTACAGATGTTTTATCTGTCGCTTGGCCTGTAGTTGGATCCACAAGTTTATAGCCTGTGATAGTCGTTGTTGCTTCTGCTCCATTTGACAAGGCAAAGGTTGGAGTTCCACTTTGAGTAGCCCCTTGAATGTCTTTCGATGTCACATTAGTCGACGTTAGAGAAACTGGAGTAACTGTCGGAGTGTAGGTAGCGGTTGAAGTTTCACCATTTGAGTCCGTTGCTTGAACAGTAACACCTGTCCCCTTCTCTTTGTATGATGGATCTGGTACGAAGGTCACAAGACCTGTTGTTGGTTCAATTGTGTACGTCCCCTCACCTGGAATTGTCACACTATCCGTTGCTTGATTTGTTTCTGGAGAAATCAACTGGTGCTTCACAACTGTTACACTCTTGTCTGAAGTCTTAAAGGTTGGAGTTCCACTTTGAGTAGCCCCTTGAATACCAGTCGATGTTGCATTTTCAGATGTCATGGTCACATCTGTTACCGTTGGGGTGTAAGTCGTTGTTGTCGCTGTTCCGTTGTCATCCTTCACTTGAACTGTTACTGGAGTTGCCTTTCCTACGAAACTTGAAAGAGGTTGGAAGGTGATGGTGTTGGTGTCTTTGTTTAGACTATAGGTACCTTGATTGGCCACTGTGACAGTTGTAGTTTCTGCTCCATTGGCATCAAGAAGCGTTACCGTTCCTTTATCTAGATCGACAGACTTCTCAACAGTTTCAACCAGAGCACTACCTTTAGTAAAGTTCACAGTGCTAGCGTCTGTATCTGCAGTGTCATACTTAATAACTGAAGTCTGGGCTTGTCCTTGCGGCCCAGTTGTCTTAGAAGCTTCAGAGCTTGGAGTTACTGGAATAACTGTTGGGGTGTAGGTAGCTGTCGCAGTTGCAGTGAGTGGGTTGCCAGTAGTATCATTAGCAAATGTTACTGTCAAACGTACTGTAACTGCTGGTGCTTCCCCTGTAAAGTCTTTTTCAGGAGTGAAAGTGACCAATCCTGTATCTTTATCAATCTTGTAAGTACCTATTGTCTTACCATCTTTTGTAGCCGTTACAGAGCCATCTATCGCTCCTTCAAGGCTATAGAGTTTTGTTCCCTGATCAATCTCTGTCTCTTTCTCAGTCTCAGTTTCGGTATCTGTTTTAAACTCAAATGTTGGGTTACCTGATTGTGGACGTCCTTGAATAGCCAATGATTTCGTAGGTTGACCCTCTATATCCAGAGGAGTAACAGTAATAGTGTAGACTGTTCTTGCCGTGGATGTGTTTGCACCATGATCTGTCCCTGCTGTTGTCTCACCAACGTTTGTCTCATCAACTAGGTTAGTATTACTATCCATAACATCTACTGTAACCGTATAAACACCAACTTCTGTCAATTTTAAGCTTGTTGCATCTGGGTAATTATGAGCATCACCAGTCTTTGTGTAAGATGCAACCACCCCACCATTTGGATCAGTTACTGTAATAGTTGTTATCTTGGTATTGTGACTAGTCTTGAAAGTTTTCTCAGCATCACTTGTAGATGGAAGTGAGTCATCTTCTGCATCAGCTACTGTCACATGAGCATTAGTTGTTACCGTACTTACTCCGTCCAAACTGCGATCTACTAAGTCTACAGTTGTATTCATCTTAGTTGTATAAGAAGTCGAAGTAACAGTTGGTTTTCTATTGATAATCGTAGCTTCGTCCGTTGATTCTGCTGTAGTAGCCTTAACCACACCAGAAAATCCTGATGAAGTAGATACTTCCCAATGATCAGCATCTGTCTTTCTAGCTGTCACTACTGACTGATCCGATGACGACCATGTGTTCGTAGCTTTATCGTAAGAAACTGTTACATAGGTTCCATTCCCAACTCTTGTAGCTAAGGTATTTTCTCTCGCATAAACTGTTTCTTTACGAGTCACATCATTAACTGCTGTAACCTTTCCTGTAGCATCATAACTACGGTTATAGGCATAAATATAGAACTTGATAGAGCCATCCGCTTGCACAGAGGTGTAAACTTCTCTATTCGTTACATCATAAGTACCATCTCTGTGATCGGTTCTAACAGTCGCATATTCAGCTGGTAGTTCCCAACGTCCACTTGTTTTATTCAAGGTTGCAACATGTGACGAGTTATCATTATCTTGGAGTGTGACAGATGAACGCATCAAGGATGCTGTAACAGCTTCTGTTTTAGCATAAACAGATATCTTATTTACACCAGCTGTTGCTGTCATTTCACTTGTAACTTTTAATTTAAATTGTTCACCAACTGTTCCGACTAATTCACCAGCTGTCACTGCTGTATTTGTAGTTCCCTCCGCGGCAACATACCACTTGCCTTCTCTATTTTCAAGTGCTGTGACACTTCCATCAGGCATGGTTACCTTGGCATAGGTAGCTCCTTTAGAGATAGTCACTGGGACTTCTGTTCCATATGCAGCAATGTTGAGGACATCAATTTTCGGTGCTACCTTAACTGTGATACCTGCATGGGTTTCTTGCCCCTGGGTTGTCCAACCATTTGCACCTGTTGGCTGGTTCCAGTCCTTAGCATAGGCTGTAACATAATAAATACCAGCTTCCGTTGGAGTCCCACTAATCAAGGCCTTCCCTGTATAACCCGTAGTCACACCGTCAGGACTAGTTAAGGGTTTACTACCATCTAGTGCATAGGTCAATCCCGGAATCTCTGTATCCACGGCACGAGCTGTTCCAGTAGCTGTCACAATATTACCCGAGATTCCTGTAGTACTTGGTCCGTATTGATTACGGACTGTAACATTCGTCCCATCTGCTAGCGTATAGCTAACATTAGCACCGCCAGACATAGCACGAGAACCTGAAGTATCTGAGTAGTGGATATCAATACTATTTGTAGAGTGACCTTGTTCATTGGTAAAGCTACTTTTACCAACCTTTCCTTCAAAGACCTCTCCATTGGTTCCAATGTTTGGTGGAGTTGTATCTTGCCAACCAATCCAACCCCCACGAAGATTTCGGTACACTGCACGTACAGTAGCATTGGTCTGTTTATTGGTATAGGTCACATACATCCGCGTATCATATACCCCATTTGCCAGACCATCTGTCACAATCTTCCCCTGAATAGTATCTGTAGCTGCATTATAGGTTAAACCTGTTGGTAAGTTTGTCGGCTCTACCTTTGAAACCTCCCAGCCAGCTTTGGCTGCTTTCTCTGTCACACTAAATCGTCCCTTGATTTTTTCGATATAAACACGGTCAGTACCTTGTTCATAGACATAGTGATAGATGTGGGTTGCAAGGTATTCATATCCTCCTCCTGCACCAAAAACTACATTATTACCTGTTGAAATTGTTGACCCATCTGCACGGAGTTTTCCTTTCCAGAGGGGAGCTTCTGCAGCCAAGGCTTCTGCTTGTTCCTTGGTTAGAGGAAAATCCATTCGACCTTTATTATTATTTCCTTGACCTGAGTTGCCAGGATTCGTGTCGGTACCTGTCCGTTGGTGAGAGTACACGACTGCTTCCAGAGTCGTAATATCTCCACTGATTCTATCCGTTGAGACATCTCCTCTTGTAGCGGCAGTTGCACCAAAGGTATAGATATCCTTACCTGTTGCAGAGGCTTCTGTTATAGCTGTTGAAACTATCTTATAAGTGCCATCCCCCTGCGGAATGGATATATAATCTTTGGCATTTGGTTGTGCAATTACACCACCGGCAGGAGGCGTATCAGCCAAGGAAACAGAAAATTCTTCTTTGCCTGTTTTACGGAGAGTAACATATACAGCTTCAATAGATGACTTCAGTTCTGCCATCGATTGGTTAAGGGCTTGGGCACTCGCATCACCATTTGCTAAAGCAGCCTTTGCTTCTGTAATTTTAGCAGCATTGCTGGCTATGGCAGCTCTAATAGCACTCTTGACATCTTCAGAAAGGCTTGAATCATTTGCTTCTTTTTCCAAAAAACTATTTACTAAACGATTGGTTACATCCGCCTCTGACACTCGCTTTTCTAACTCTACTTTTTCAGATGATTGATTTGTTTCTGCTGTATCGACTTGATTAGCTTGTGCTTGACTAGACGCCTCTGCGATTACAGTAATAGCATTTGTTAGCGCTTGGACTTGCTGAGCGACCTCTTCTTGACTTGGTTTAGCTTCTAAAACTGCTTGCGCACTTGTCAATGTTTGATTAGCAAAGTCAAGAGCTAGACTGTCTGTCCCCTTAGTAGCCGACTGGATTGCAGTACGTAAGGTCAAAATTTTCGATTGTAGTTCCGTCTTATCTGCAACTGTTTCTGTAGAGGATTCAGTTACCGCTGCTTCGGTATTCTCATCGCTAGCTTGGGATGAGGCAGTATCTTCACTAGCATCTCTAGTTAAAACTGGCTCTGCGTCATAAGTAGTGGGTTTAGATGAGTTAGCACCTTGATTAGCACCTTCATCGCCTATGGTCAGTGTTGGAGTCGTTGTTGAAGATGTTTCATTAACTCCTTCTACTTCTGTCGCTGAAACCGCACCAGTTCCAAGAAACATCAAACCAGCCGCAATCGCCACTGATGCTGCCCCAAAACTATACTTACGAATACCATACCGAAGGTATCTTTCAGTTCTAAAATCTTGTTGACCTCTCTTCATGAGATTCAACCTCCTTGATTTATTTTATTCGTGTTGATTTAAAGCATTAGGGCAAATAAAAAGCCCCCCCCCCTTAAATTTTTTAGTAATATTAAGAGAAGAACATCTTAAAAAAGATTGCTATATGATTGTAAACACTTTAACTGATTATAACATTTAAATTTATAGCATTCAAGTATTATAACTGATAATTATTGAGTTTGAATGAGTATTTTTTAATTTTATTAGAGATTTTTCTATTTTTCATTAACGATGATCAATGCTTTAGTATAAAACCAATTTAAATACGCTTAAAGAGTATTGTATTGAAACACGTGACTCTAAGAATAACAGCAGTAACTTAAATTTATACTCTTCGAAAATCTCTTCAAACCACGTCAGCTTCACCTTGCCGTACTCAAGTACAGCCTGCGGCTAGCTTCCTAGTTTGCTCTTTGATTTTCATTGAGTATTACCTTACAAGAAGATATTTTGAAATCAAAAAAAGTTGAGACATAGCGTCTTCAACTTTTTTACATTACTTTAACTACTGATTAAAGTGAGTTTACATCAACTTTGATACCAACACCTTGAGTAGTTGTGATAGTCAAGTTTGTTACGTAAGTTCCTTTAGCTGTAGCTGGTTTTGCTTTTTGGATTGTTTCGTTGAAAGCTTTGAAGTTTTCAACCAATTTTTCAGCTTCAAATGATACTTTACCGATGATTGCTTGAACGTTACCTGCACGGTCAGCACGGTAAGTGATTTTACCACCTTTAGACTCTTCAACTGCTTTAGCAACATCCATAGTTACAGTACCAGTTTTAGGGTTTGGCATCAAGTTACGTGGTCCAAGGACACGTCCAAGACGTCCAACAAGAGCCATCATGTCAGGTGTAGCGATAACTACGTCGAAGTCCAACCAACCGTCGTTGATTTTAGCAACAAGGTCATCTTCACCAACAAAGTCTGCACCAGCAGCTTTTGCTTCTTCAGCTTTTGCACCACGTGCGAAAACAAGAACGCGTGAAGTTTTACCAGTACCGTTTGGCAATACCATTGCTCCACGGATTTGTTGGTCAGCTTTTTTAACGTCGATGTTCAAGTTGTAAGCAACTTCTACAGTTGCGTCAAATTTTGCAAAGTTAGTTTCTTTTGCAAGTGCTACAGCTTCTTCTACGCTGTATGCTTTTGTGCTGTCGATTTTCTCAAGAGCAGCACGAAGTTGTTTGCTTTTTTTAGCCATTTTCTATTCTCCTTGTAAGTGGTTCAATCGATTTTCATCTCCCACGTCACTTCTCGAAATGATGAAGTCTTGCGGGTTATATTGGGAGTGTTATTGATTAGTCAACAACAGTGAATCCCATAGAACGAGCAGTACCTTCGATCATACGCATTGCAGACTCTACGTTTGCTGCGTTCAAATCTGGCATCTTAGTTTCTGCAATTTCTTGTACTTGTGCACGAGTAACTGTAGCAACTTTAGTTTTGTTAGGTGTACCTGATCCTTTTTCAACACCTGCAGCTTTTTTCAAAAGAACAGCAGCTGGTGGTGTTTTAGTGATGAAAGTAAATGATTTATCTTCGTAAACTGAGATAACAACTGGAATGATCATACCAGCTTGGTCAGCTGTACGAGCGTTGAACTCTTTTGTGAATCCCATGATGTTGATACCAGCTTGACCAAGAGCAGGTCCAACCGGTGGAGCTGGTGTAGCTTTACCAGCAGGGATTTGCAATTTTACAAGTTTTTCGACTTTTTTAGCCATTTTTAAATCCTCCTTTGTGGTTTTGGCGGTAATTAGAGATTTTTACCTCCCACAAGTATGCTTTTCACATACCCATCTATTATACACTATTTATCTGGAATTGCAAGAGAAAAGTTTATTTTTTAATCGACGTAATCTCCACCTTCAAATCCATAGTATTCTTCCAAACTGAGACCACTCTCAGCAATTTCTTTAGCTTCTTTTCCTACATAACGCAAGTGCCATTCCTCAGCCATATAGCCTGTTTCCTTTTCCTTGCCTTTGAGATAACGGACAACAAAGCCATAATCAGCTGCATGGTCCAAAAGCCATTGGGCTGCTTTTTCTTCTGTCACCAGATCACCATTTGTCCCAATCACATCAAAGGCTAAACCTGTCTGGTGTTCGCTATAGCCAGGTCGAGCAGAATAACGGTCGGCAGCTTCTTTCCCATCTTGATTGACATAATCTTGATAGAGCTTGGTCTGAGTTTCATAACTTCTAAAGCCACTGTAATGATCGCTGATTGGGAAACCTGCCTCTTGCATCGCTTTGATGAGTTTGACCAACTCTGCCTTGGCTGTTGGATTTTCCCCTGGATTGTAGTCTTTCGACAATGGATAGTGTTTATTGGCTACGATGATTTCATCATATTTTCCTTGGATGCTGTAGTAATCTCCCTTGTTAACCACTTCTGCTTTCTTCTGGGCAGTTCCTTGAGACTTACTTCCGACTGTCCCATCAGCTTTGGCTGTCTGTTCTGTCTTAGTTTCTCCATCTTCATTTTTTGCTTTTTCTTGTGAACAAGCTGCTAGACTCAAGGCTAGCAAGGCTGTCAAGACAAGGTATCTTTTTTTCATTTCTACTCCTTTATTTCTAATAGGTTATCTACTTCTAACGATAAACATTTAACTAATTTTTTAATCTCATCCGGTTTTGCTTGGCAGGTTTCTGCTGTCATTTCTTCAAAGGGAACCCACCATACTGGACCACGTCCCTTGAGACCGTGACCATTCATATCACCTGTTCGTCTAGGAAACAGATGCCAATGAAGATGGGCATCACCATTTCCTAGCAGTTCGATATTCATTTTCTCGGTAGCAAAGGCCTTAGCAACTGCCTCTTGGACTAAACTCATTTCCTCTAGAAAACGGATTCTAGTTTCCTTCTCTAAATGATGCAATTCTGTGACGTGTTCCTTGGCTAGAAAGAGACTATAACCTGCAAAATACTGGTGGTCTCCAATCACAAGATAGCCTGTTTCTAGTTCTCTCACAAAGTAAGGATTTTTCCCAACTTTAATGAGCTCAATTCTCTGACAAATAAGGCACATATTAGTCTACCAATGCGCTCTTAAGGTAAGCATCAACCATACGCTCCGTTGCAACCACCGAGTCAATATGAGTGCGCTCATAAGAATGGCTAGACTCGATACCAGCACCGAGAAGGGCGTGTTTAACTTCTGCCCCTGCAGACATAGCTGCCGAAGCATCCGAACCATAAAATGGATAGATATCCAGCTTAAATGGAATATCTTGTTCTTTAGCCAAAGCAACCAAATGTTGACGGAAGTCATAGTGATAAGGCCCTGAAGCATCCTTGACACAGATAGACACTGTGTACTCATCTGTTTGCTGGTCATCTCCCATAGCTCCCATATCCACAGCCAGATATTCTACTACCTGAGCAGGAATGTTAGAGTTTGCACCATGCCCCACTTCTTCAAAAACTGAAAAAGCAAAATGGGTTGTTACTGGCAACTCAATCTTCTCTTCCTTATAAATACGAAGCAGGTTAAGCAAAATAGCTGCGCTGACCTTGTCATCCAAATGACGAGACTTGATAAAACCTGTCTCTGTCACGATGGTTCGTGGGTCAAAGCTGATAAAATCACCAGCCTCAATCCCAAGAGCACGAGTTTCTTTTTCATTGCTTACTTTTACATCCAAACGCACTTCCATATTATCTTGCGTGCGTTCTGCAGTTCCTGCATCCTTGTAGACATGGCAAGAAGTCTGGTGTATGAGAATGGTTCCTGATAGCTTTTGACCTGTGCTAGCTACATGAACGATACAGTTTTCTCCTTCAATCATGTTCCAAGGAAAACCACCGATACGATCCAATTTGAGACGGCCGTCTGGTTTGACAGCACGGACAATAGCACCAAGCGTATCTACATGGGCAGTCACATAGCGTTGTTGCTCATCATTTTGACCTTTGATGGTCACATTGACACCGCCCTTGGCTGTACGAACTGGCTGGTAACCAAAACCTTCTAGAGTCTTGACTAAATAGTCCGAAATCTCCCGAGTGAAGCCCGTTGGCGACGCAATGGTTGTCAGTTCTTTAATATATTCTACTGTTTGATTCATTTCTTCACCTCTTTTGCTACCTATTATAACACATTTATCATCGGATAAAAAAGAAAATCACTCCTGTAGACTTGACTACAAAAGTGAATTTAGTGATTATTCCATTTCAAAAACATCGCTTTCTTGCTTGTTTGGCAGAACCAATGAGAGCAAGATTCCGACAATAGCTGGTACCAACCATGGGAGAGATGCCTTGGCAAAAGGAAGAGTGTTGACAAGGTTTGCAAGAAACTCAACCTTAAACGAGCTTCCTAGTACGCTTGCAATAGCAATAGCTGTAACCACAGCAATTGTCAACTGCATACCTGGTTTTGAAAGGGCCACAAATTTGTTCACAATGACAATCATAACGATAGCAATCGTGATTGGGTACAAGATAACCAGTACTGGAATTGAGTACTTGATAATCGCATCAAGACCCAAATTAGCAATGGCAAATCCAATCAAGGTAAAGGCTGTAGCATAAACCTTATAGCTGATTTGTGGGAAGCGCTCATTAAAGAACTCAGCTGTAGACACAATCAAACCAACTGTTGTTGTGAAGCAGGTTACGGTAACCATAGCTGCAAGGAAGAGTTGAGCTGTTGAGCCAAATATTTCTTGAGTGGCTTGTGACAAGATGTAAACACCTGGTGTTCCACCCTTCATAGCCTCAGTTGGTACTGGGAAATGATTTCCAAGGAATCCTAAACCGATGTAAAGAGCGCTAAAGGCAAGGGCTACAACGATACCAACGACCCAAATAGTTGAAATGTATTCTTTCTTACTTGAAAATCCAAGTTGTTTCAAGGTTTGAACTGCGATTACGCTAAAGGCAACTGAAGCAAGGGCGTCCAAGGTATTGTAACCTTCTAGGAAACCTGTCCCAAAGGCAGAAGCTTGATAAGCAGCTGAAGCAGCTTGAGGACTTGTTCCACCATATTTGATAGCTCCTAGAACAACCAAGATAACAATCAAAATCGCAAAGACTGGCGTTAAGATACGGCCGATACGGTCTAAGATTTTTGATGGATTAAGTGAGATTAGATAGGCTGCTACAAAATACAGAACCGTAAAGACAATCAAGCCAAGACCTTTATTTGCATCCGACAAAAGAGGGCTAATCCCTACCTCGTAAGCTGTTGTCGCAGTACGTGGGATGGCAAAGAATGGACCAATTGACAAGTAAAGAACTGAGAGGTAAAGAGTCGCAAACCAAGGTGCTATCTTTGTTGAAATCTCGTAGATATATCCTTTAGGATTTAGCGTTCCAATAATAAGAGTCAAGACGGCGATACCGACACCTGAAAAGACAAAACCTGCGATGGCAGGAAGAAAATGTTCTCCAGATAGAGCACCCAGAGAAGGCGGAAAAATCAAGTTCCCCGCACCAAAAAATATTCCAAACAAGAGCAAACCTGTTAGGGCACCTTTTTTAGCCATGAAAATCTCCTTCATATTTATAAAATACTGACTTAGTATATCATGAATAAGAGTATGAAAAAAGTATCACGAAGTAAATATTGAATGTTTTCAAGATTCTCAAAAATGAGAATTATCTAAAAATAAAACTCTCCTACCCAGTCCACACCAAGCAGGAGAAAATTCTTACGTTTAGAGTTCTTCAAAGGCAGTCATACCACCTTGTACATTGATAACCTCATAACCCTGTTCTGCTAGAAATTGACAAGCACGCACCGATCTCATTCCAGATTTGCAAATAACATAATGTAACTGGTCCTTGTCCAACTGATCATAGGTATCAGCCAGTTGACTCAGAGGAAGGTTCTGAGCGCCTTCTAAGTGAAGAGCTTTAAACTCATCCACTTCTCTCACGTCCACTAGAGAAAGTTGGTCGTTTTGGTAAAGCTGGTAAAATGCGTCAAAAGTAATTTCTTTCAATCTTTTTCTCCTAATACTCTTCGAAAATCTCTTCAAACCACGTCAGCGTCGCCTTACCGTGCGTATGGTTACTGACTTCGTCAGTTCTATCCACAACCTCAAAACTGTGTTTTGAGCTGACTTCGTCAGTTCTATCCACAACCTCAAAACTGTGTTTTGAGCAGCCTGCGGCTAGCTTCCTAGTTTGCTCTTTGATTTTCATTGACTATAAAATAGTTTTAATTCTTTTTTTCAACTCTGGCACCACTTCTGCCTCAAACCAAGGATTTTTGGCCATCCAGATTTGATTTCGTGGTGAGGGGTGAACTAGTGGAAAATAGGTTGGCAAGTAGTTCTGGTAATGTTTTACCCGTTCTGTCACCTTGCCACTGATTTTTTCCTGTAAATAGTAGGCTTGGGCATACTGGCCAATCAAGAGGGTCAACTGAATATCGGGTAATTCTTGCAAGAGCTGCGGATGCCATTTTTCTGCAAACCCAGTTCTCGGTGGCAGGTCACCTGACTTACCATGCCCTGGAAAGTAAAAATCCATAGGCAGAACAGCAAAATATCCTGAATTGTAAAAGGTATCTTCATCCACACCTAGCCACTCCCGCAAACGATCACCACTTTTGTCCTTCCAGTAAAGGCCTGCTTCTTGGGTTTTAAGACCAGGCGCTTGACCGATGATATTGATGCGAGCAGTCTTTGGCGCTGCAAAGAGAGGTTCGATTCCGCGTTCTGTATAGCTGGCATTTTGTGGATCTGACATAATAGCCTGCTTGATTCTTTCAATTTGAGACATCTACTTTCCCTCCAAAAAGAAGTCTAAGCATACAATCTCAGACTTCTATCGTTTTATTTGATCAATTCATAAATAGCTTCGGCATAAATTGCTGCTGCTCGGAAGAGATCATCCAAGGCGATAAATTCATTGGCTTGGTGCATGGTGTCAATTGAGTCTGGGAACATGGCACCGTAGGCAACTCCGCGTTCGAGCAAACGACCAAAGGTTCCACCACCGATAACTTGCTCGTGACCTTTAAGTCCAGTTTGTTTTTCATAGACATTCAACAAGGTTTGCACAAGTGGATCTTCCATTGGCACATAGTGAGGCGTATGACCATGTTCAGAAAGGCTAACAGAAGCAACTGGCAAGTTTTCAAGGACTGACTTGATTTGTTCTGGACTTGTTCCTTTTGGATAGCGGATGTTAAGGGCAATGGTATTGTCAGCACTTGTTTCATCGAAGCGGAAGACACCCGCATTCATAGAAAGGGCACCCATCTTTTCATCCACATGAGCAATCTTGAGATTTTCACCCTCATGGTCGTTCAAGAGAATTTTACCAGCGATGTCAAGGTAGTCTTTGGCCGGACCAGCAAAGTCAAACTGGCTGAGGAAGAGAGCTAGGTAAGTAGCACCATTAACACCTGAAGCAGGCATAGCACCATGGGCTGATTTACCAATGATGGTCACCTTGTATTGGCCAGCTTCTTCTTGAATTTCTCCTCTGAGCTTGTGTTCTGCAACAAAAGCATCTAGTTTAGCTTGCAAGTCAGCCAAATCACCTGAAACGACTGCTGTTGCTGATTCAGGTACCATGTTTTCACGTAAACCACCTGTAAAGCTGTGAAGACGGGCTGTACCTGTATTTTCACCTGCAAAATGTAGGTATTCTGTAATATTTCCTTTTTCACCATTGATGATAGGGAATTCAGCGTCTGGAGAGAAACCGAAGTCTGGTTTGGCAAGTCCTACGTGCTCGAAGTAGTAGTCCATGTCTGCCCAGCCTGATTCTTCGTCTGTTCCGACGATGAAGCGAACTTTTTTAGAAGTTGGAAGGCCCAATTCTTTGATGATTTTCAAACCATAGTAACAAGCTGTTGTAGGTCCCTTGTCGTCCGAAGCCCCACGCGCATAAAGGCGACCGTCTTTGATAGTCGGTGTGTAAGGATCTGTATCCCAACCGCTACCAGCAGGAACCACGTCCATGTGGGCAAAGATTCCGAGAACTTCTTCTCCATCACCAAACTCAAAATGTCCTGCGTAGTTATCAACATTTTTAGTTGGGTAGCCATCGCGGTCTGCGATTTCAAGGAATTTTTCCAAGGCTTTTACCGGTCCAGGTCCAAATGGATGTTCAGCATCAACCTTGCTGTCATCACGTTCTGAGTTGATTTCTAAAAGGCTAAACAAGTCAGCCAAGAGATCTTCTTTGCGTTTTTCTACTTCTGCTGTAAAATCAATTGTTGTCATTTCTTTCTTCTTTCTATCTTTTCTCAATGATTTCATCTACTGGCAAGCGGTAACTTGGTTCCAATTTTTCGTCTGTGTATCCCACTGTAATCAAAAGTTCTGGGCGGAAGCGGTCTTCGATATCCAAAACTTCGTTGACTTTTGATTTGTCAAAACCAAGAATCAGATTTGATCCGATTCCCTGATCTGTAAGAGCCAAAACCAAATTCATAGCAACCAAACCTGCATTGAGGGCTAGGTAGTCGCTGACCTGTTGTTCATTGTAACGCGCAAACTCGGCAGGCAAATTTTTCATAAAGTATTGAAGTTGCTCTTCAGAAAAGTTATTAGCACCGCCAACTCGGGCAATCTTACGAGCACGTTTAGCCAAATCTGTGTCTGTAAACAGGGCAATGGTTACAGGCGCTGATGATACCTGTTCAAAGTTTGAACCGTAAGCCAATTTTGCTAGTTCAGCATTTTTCTCACGTACTACCACAAATTTCCAAGGCTGGCTGTTGTGGGCACTTGGTGCCAAGGTTGCAATTTCGATAGCCGTACGCACATCTTTTGGATAAACTGGCTTATCAGTGAAATGCTTAGTCGCATGACGTTTTTTATTTAATTCAAGAAATTTCATAATCGATTTCCTTTTCTAATTCTACTGCTTCCATTCTACCATATTTTGAAAGAGCTTGCAGGGATTTTTCATGATTAAGTTTTTTCTATCACGGACATAAAAGATATATATTGGTTTATCAGGAAAGTTTCTGATAAACTAGCAGATAACTTTACATTTGAATGGAGATATTATGAAAAAATTCAGCCTATTACTAGCCATCATCCCCTTTTTGGTTGCCTGTGGAAATCAAGCTACACCTAAAGAAACCAGCTCTCAAAAGACAATCGTCGTTGCTACAGCTGGCGATGTGCCACCATTTGACTACGAAGACAAGGGCAATCTGACAGGCTTCGATATTGAAGTTCTAAAAGCAGTTGATGAAAAACTCAGCGACTACGAGATTCAATTTCAAAGAACTGCCTGGGAGAGTATCTTCCCAGGACTTGATTCTGGTCACTATCAGGCTGCAGCCAACAACCTGAGTTACACAAAAGAGCGTGCTGAAAAATACCTTTACTCACTTCCAATTTCAAACAATCCCCTCGTCCTCGTCAGCAACAAGAAAAATCCTTTGACTTCACTTGACCAAATCGCTGGTAAAACAACGCAAGAGGATACCGGAACTTCAAACGCTCAATTCATCAATAACTGGAATCAAAAACACACTGATAATCCTGCTACTATCGATTTTTCTGGTGAAGATATCGGCAAACGAATCCTAGACCTCTCTAACGGCGAATTTGATTTCCTCGTTTTTGACAAGGTATCCGTTCAAAAGATTATCAAGGACCGTGGCTTAGACCTTTCTGTGGTTGACTTGTCTTCTACTAATAGTCCTAGCAATTATATCGTTTTCTCAAGTGATCAGAAAGAGTTTAAAGAGCAATTTGATAAAGCACTCAAAGAACTCTACCAAGACGGAACACTCGAAAAACTCAGCAATACCTATCTAGGTGGCTCTTACCTCCCAGATCAATCTCAGTTACAATAATACTCTTCGAAAATCTCTTCAAACCACGTCAGCTTCGCCTTGCCGTACTCAAGTAATGCCTACAGCTTGCTTACTAGTTTGCTCTTTAATTTTCATTGAGTATAAGATATATTAAAAACGATTGGACCAGTCAATCGTTTTTAGTTTGCATTGGTTATTTTAGGAAACTCTTACAAAAAATCAAAAAAATTCTTCACATCTTCTACATACCCATGCTTTTCAATTAAGCTGGTTAAGAGTTCCAGATTGTGCCCCTGATAGTTATCTTCACGACGTAGCTCTTCATACATTTCGATAAAGGGAAGGCCCTTGGACTTGGCCAATTCTAACTCCGCTTCGTAGTCATAAGCGACTTTACGAAATAGGATATTTACCAATTCCCCATCTTCAACTTCTATCACGGCATACTGGGCACGGTGATTTTTTAACGCCTCCCAATTAAAATAGGGCATGCCAATCGACCCTGGATTGATGATTTGTTGCCCTTGACTGCCATAACGAAGCAACTGCTTGTGAACATGACCATAGACTGCCACGTCAACTTCATCATCTAGGAGTTGGTCAAATTTCTCTGTATCATTCTCAACTAGCAAGTCACCACCATAGTTCTTATTTGGCAAATTATGAGAGATAGAAAAGCGCAATCCGTCAATTTCTTTCTTTTCCAGCAAAGGCAAGCTTCGTAGCCAGACAATCGTTGCAGGATCCATTCGCTCCATCAAAAACTGGGTCATGCGCATTGACTGGATTTCTTTCGGATGTTCCAAACCATATTCGCCATCCAAGGCCTCAAGGACACGATCATCCCAATTTCCTCGAACACTGGCTGTGATAGGAAGGTCCTTTAGCAGGGCGACTAAGTCATTTGCGCCTGGACCAGGAAGAAAAATATCTCCCAGAAGCCAGTATTCACTGACCCCTTGATTTTTAGCATCTGCAATCACTGCTTCTAAAGCCGTCGCATTTCCATGAATATCTGATAAAATTGCGATTTTATGTTTCATTGTGGTTTCCTTCCATTTGGTAATCTACTCTTTCTTCTGCCACTTGAGGCAAGGTTTCTGTTTCATGCGGGTTCAACTTGTTTTGCACAGCCTCTGCGACAAGTCTCGGCACTCCAACTTCGACAATCTCATCCACACTGGCTTCCTTGATTTTTGTCAGAGACTTGAAATGCTTCATAAGATTCTGCTTGCGTTTAGGTCCCAGACCGTCAATTCCATCCAGTTGTGATGAAAAGGAATTTTTGGAGCGCAGTTGGCGGTGGAAAGTAATGGCAAAGCGGTGCACCTCATCTTGAATGCGTTGGAGGAGGAAAAATTCCTGAGAATTGCGAGACAACTCCACCACCTCAAGCGGATCTCCAAAGAGCAATTCATGGGTTTGGTGCTTATCATTCTTTTGCAGCCCAGCAATTGGAATATCCAAGCCTAGTTCCTCTTGGATGACTTGCTTGGCAATATTGACTTGACCTTGTCCACCATCAATCACAATCAAATCTGGCGGAGTCAAAGCCTCACGTTGAACTCGGCCATAGCGTCTGCGAATAACCTCACGCATACTAGCATAGTCGTCTGGCCCAACGACAGTCTTGATTTTATACTTACGATAATCCTTCTTACTTGGTTTGCCGTTGACAAAGACCACCATGGCAGAAACAGGGCTAGTTCCCATGATATTGGAGTTATCGAAGGACTCGATGCGAACTGGAGTCGGAATTTGGAGCAAACGACCTAGATTTTCAATAGCTCCTTGGGTCTTTTCGACAGATTTCTCTAGCAGATTAAATTTCTGCTCTAGGCTGACTCGAGCATTCTTTATAGCCAAATTGACCAGTTGCTTTTTCTCGCCACGTTGGGGTTTGAGTACCTTGGTATCCACCAAGGCCTTGACTGCTTCTTGGTCAATATCCTGAGGAATCAATACTTCATTGGGAATCAGGTGAGATTTTTCTTGATAAAATTGTCCCACATAGGTCAAGAAGTCCTCATCCGGATCATTGTAGTAGGGGAAGAAGTTAACATCTCGTTCGATGAGCTTGCCCTGGCGAACAAAGAAAACCTGAACACACATCCAACCCTTGTCTACATAGTAGCCAAAGACATCTCGATTTTGGAGATCCTTAGCCATAACCCGTTGCTTGGTTCGAAGCGTTCCAATAGCCTGAATCAGGTCACGGTATTCCGCTGCACGTTCAAATTCCATAGTCTGGGCTGCCGTTGCCATCTTGCCCTTGAGATCATCAATGATTTTGTCATCCTGCCCTTTCAGAAAATCAGAGACCTCCTGGGCCATGGACTTGAAATAAGCCTCATCCTTCTTACAGATGGTATGGGCCATACATTGACCGATATGGTAGTAAAAGCAGACCTTAGAGGGTGGATTGGTACACTTGCGAAAAGGGAAAATTCGATCCAGCAACCGCTTGATTTCATTGGCTGCCCCCACATCTGGATAAGGTCCAAAGTAGAGACCGCCGTCCTTTTTGACCTGACGGGTAATAATCAAACGAGGATAGCGTTCATTGGTAATCTTGATGAAAGGATAGGACTTATCATCCTTGAGCATGATATTGTACTTGGGCTTGTTTTCCTTAATCAGGTTGATTTCTAGGAGAAGTGCCTCAATATTAGACTCCGTAACGATAAATTCAAAATCCACAATCTCAGACACCAAAGCCTCTGTTTTGGTATCATGACTTCCACGGAAATAGGACCGCACGCGGTTACGCAGATTTTTTGCCTTTCCTACATAGATAATGGTGCCGTTTTTATCCTTGTGAATGTAGCAACCAGGGCTGGTCGGCAAGAGCTCTAGTTTTGATTTAATCAAGTTGTTCATAATTCCATTATAGCAAAAAAGTAGGGAAAGATAGTCCCCTACTCATTGGTCTCATATAATTTTCGAAGTCTTTCAACATCCTCTTCCTGAATACCATAAAAGGAACCTGCAGGTTGCATCACAGACTTCTCATCTGTATGGTCCAAGCCAATCGCATGCCCCAACTCATGTTCTGCCGTATGGACAATGCGCTCATATGAATAGCCATAGTTAGGATTGGACAGATAATAGTGATTCAACCGCACCGTTACGGATAAGAATTGCCCTGTTAAGAGATTGGTCTGACTTTCCGCCTCTCCTGCCACAGGAGTGTTTCCATCGTTCATCTCCGTAGCCGTAATATCTGCCTTGCTGGCCTCAGTCACGAGTTCAAAATTAAAAGCACCAGTTTGATTCCAATTCTGGATTGCTTCTAAATAAGCTTCTTGAAAGCGTGAATCCATCTGGGGATCCAAGTAAATACGAGCAGAAGCCTGCGGCCACCTTCCTTCAGAATGTTGATGGCTATCTGTCTGGTTCAACTTAGGCAGTTGCCCTGTTTTTTCCCATTGGTCGATACTTTGTTGACCAATCTTGACTGACCGTTCTGCTTGCTTCAGCGCACCTTGAAAATCACCGTTCAGATACCAGAGAAAACCAAAAGCAAGAGCGCATAAGAAAACAACTATCCAAACCAGGCGCCAAAACAAACGCCACACAAAAGAAAAGAAAGCCCCTATCAAACGAAAAAGCCAGCGCATATCCTTCCACCTTTCTAGCAAATAAAGACTATTTTACTAAAACAAGCTGAAAGAAAACTAAATACTAGCTTTTTCATCTTAACGTCCTAATATTTTTTTGAATAACTGGATAGTTTTGTATTTTAAAGGCGATGGATGATAACGGAAAGTTCCTGCTTTACGTACAATATAGCCATTAAAATTTTGTTTAAAACGCAAAACACCATCACTTCCATCAAAAATCCCTTGAATCCCTAGGAAGTTATATTTAGGTATTCCACGTTTTATGCTTTCCAACATAATATATTTTTGAAGCAGTGCAGGGGCATAGAACTTATTAAACTCAGTGTAGGAACCACTAAAGAGGTAAGTCGTTTCCTGAGGCATATAAACAAATAAACTCCCGGCTAAAACAATATCTTCTTCTCCATATTTTTCAATCAAGTCTCGCGCTTCTGCTTTTCGAACTTCAAACGTTTCAAATTGACTAGAATATTCTCTCAGTTGATTTTGTTTTTTCTCAGAATGAGGATTTTTACTCAAATCAAGTCGCAACTTATCCAAGATTTCTTCTAGTTTACTTTGTTCACCTTGCAATTTGCTCATATAGTCCGAAAAATTTAAGCTTGCTATGAGAAACTCCGCTTGTTCTCCAAAAGCATCATAAAAATGCTCATAGTATTCTAAACTTTTATCACTATATTCTCTACGTTCAGAGGTTTCTTTTGTGATGTTCTTAAAAATTGATAACTCTTCACGTTTTAACTTTTTCAACCGAATGCCAAAGGTTTCAGCCTTTTTCACCAAGGGTTTCCCTTTTTTGCTAAAACTTTTAAGCAAGTTCTTTTCAGTTAATTCTGTCAAATCCTTATAATATAACCAATCCGGCTCTCCACCTGGATAACCCGTTGTCAATCCATCAAATTGATAACCTAAATCAGTCAAACCTTGAATCATACTTTTTTTCTCAGCATCTATTGAATTACCTTGGCTATCAAAAGTTTGATAAGTTTCATAAGGTTTTACAAGCAACTCTAATACACCATTTTGCTTGGCATATTCTTTTAACTCCGCATAAAAAACTGGAAGAGCATCTTGTTGGGTATAAATCGGCCCCGAATTGATCTCCATATGCAGACCACCCAGCATGGGCAAGCTATAAACCAGAGCTGCAACTTGAATCTCTCCTTCTTGTTTCAAAGCAAGATAAACAATTCGAGCCCCTCTTTTTTCTAGCAAATCCCCCATCTGGACAGATTGCATAAAGGAACGAGAAGAAACCTGATCAGAATAAGCCTGAAACTCTTCTTTCGTGAGTGTAATTAGTGCCATATACTTACTTTCTATGTTTTTTTCTTAATGTTTTACGGAAATCAAGAGCAAGTCTTAACAGAGGATAGAGAGGATGAGTGGGCATTGTAAATTCACCCAAATATTCTTCAATCGTTGGATTAAATTTTTCCTTAAAATGATAAAGACCACCATTGAGAGAGTTTTCAACACCACCTAAATTTTGCCAGACCATACCTCGCTCAAAGGTATAGCGAGCCGTTTCATACCAAGTTAAAATCGGAGCATTGTAACGTTTAAAAGCATCATCCATACCAGCATATAGATTGACAGAGGTAGTACCAAATTCCAAACTCAAAGTAGCCGCTAAGGGAACTCTCGCTTGACCTGCATCTATATATTCCTGCAGGAAAGTCAATTCCTCTAACAAACGTTCTTTTTCCTTCTTCTGCGCTTCTACTTTTGAAGTGCGAGTCGACTCAGTAAAGGTCTCTTCCAAGGCTCTATTTTTCGCCAACTGTTCTTCTAATTCTTGCGAACGTTTAGAGACATCCAAGGTTGCCAAGGTGATGTAGGCCTTGTCCTTAAAATTATCTAACAATTTTTTATAATAGGCTTCATTCCTCAAATGAATCTCTTTCCGCTTCTCGGTTTTTTTCATCAAAAAGGAAAAAGACTCCAATAATTCAGTTCCGCCAAATTGAATCTCTACCCCCTTATTCCGTGCTGTTCGAATAGCCTGTTTTGTTGATTTAGAAAGTTTATCTTCTTCAAAATTTTCTTTATATATTTTCGCCTGAATACGAGGCTGAATGGTGTCATCCATTTCGGTTGTCCGCCCAGACCACTTCACTCCTAATTGCCCTAAAATCTCAACAATAGAAAGTTTTTCAGGATATTCTGTTTTATCTTGATTAACCAAATGTTGAGATAGACAAATACTTGGATCGAAAGTCACAAAAACCGCTCTCTTACTGCGAGCATAAGACTTAATGGACTGAATGACAAAACTCAAAAGTTCCGTATCCCCATAATCCAATATGGGTCCTCTTGGGACGTAAAACATTTTATAGCCTAGCGGAAGAGCTCTAATCAAAATACTAGCTGTCGCCAGTAATTTTTCTTCCCTGTAAACACCAAACTTCTCATGTTCCCAGTCAGACTTAACTTCCTCCCAAGCACTGCTTTGTAATACATTGCCTAATTCATGGTCTTTGACAAACTGATCATATTCTAATGCGGGAATGCCAATTTGATAACGGTACATTTCCTACTCTCTTTCCTCCAGTATCTTATTACTATTCTACTACTTTCGCTTGAAAAGTCTAGTGAAAACATATTTTATTTTAGTCCTACTCCCCCTATGCTGAAGTTCAAACTAAGTCAATCTCTCTTCTAATTTGAAATCAATCGGTAGGGTTGCTAAAAAACGTTCCAATTGTTTTTCCCAATAATACCACTCGTGAGTTCCAGCGCTATGGCTATAGGTCACATCAAAACCTAGTTTTTTGAGATTTTTCACTGCGAGATTATTGGCTTCATACAAGAAATCCTGCTCGCCACACCAAGCCCAGAGCTTGGTCTTTTTATCCGATTTTTTAGCCAGACTTTCAAGAGAATAGGGGCTAGCTGTCCAATCTTTAATCTCCCCAAACACACCTCTCCAATAAGCCGGTGTTCCCAAATCTTGGCTTTCAGGAGAAAAATCTTGAAAGCTAAGAGCACCTGAAAAACTAGCTGCATGAGAAAAACAATTTGTAGCAAGAGCCAATTTGAAACAGCCATAGCCTCCCATAGAGAGACCAGCGATAAAGGTCTTTTCACGCTTGCTAGTCATGTTAGGGAAGAAGCGTTTTAAAACCTCTGGCAATTCCTCTGCTAGAGCTGTGTAATAGTCAAAACCATATTGGGTATCGGTGTACCAACCGTTGCTGGTATTAGGCATGACAACGATGAGATTGGTTCCTCGAAGCAAGCGTTCTACATTGGTCCGCTTGAGCCAGCTATTATGGTTGCCAGACATCCCATGCAAGAGGTACAAGACGGGAATATCTTTACAATCTGGTTCTTCCACTCGATTGGCATCGGGGTAAAGAACATTCACTCCCCACTCCATATCCAAAACTTGTGAGTAATACTCGATTTTCATTACTGCCATAATTTTTCCTCTATTTTTCTATAAGAAAAAGCCGAAACTCGACTTTCTCCCTGTTTATTTCAACGATTATTTTGCTTCCATGACTACTGGTAAAATAGCTGGACGACGTTTGGTTTGGTCAAAGAGATACTTGGTAAGATTATCACGAACCTTCCCTTTAAGGTCTGCCCAGTCAAAGTCATCTCCTTGAAGATAGTCTTCTACCGTTTGATTAATCAATTCTGAACTTTCACGGAGAATATCGCGACTCTTCTTGAGATAAACAAATCCACGCGTGTGAACACGAGCCTTGGCCACAATTTTCTTCTCACGACGGTTAACGGTGATTGCGACGATGAAAATTCCATCTTCTGACAAGACCTTACGATCACGAAGAACCACATTTCCAACATCACCGATAGCATTCCCGTCAATCAAGACATCCCCTGCTGAAACTGCGCCAGCCGGGACAAAGTCCCCATTCTCATAAGCCATGCTGGTTCCCTTTTTAGGGATGAAAATGCGTTCTGGCAACATACCTACTGCCATAGCAGCCTTAGCATGGGCATCCAACTCGCGGTATTCCCCTTGAATTGGGAAGAGATACTTAGGTTGCAAGAGATTGATCATCAACTGCAAATCACGCGCATTTCCGTGCCCTGATACATGTAAACTTTGGGTAATCAATTTGACAACCCCTCCTGCCTGATAAATCATATTTTCCACACGCGCAACGAAGGCTTCTTTAGCAATAGACGGAGCCGTAGCAATATAGACCAGGTCCCCATCCTTGATTTCTACATAACGATGGCGACCAATCGACATCTTACGAAGTCCATTGATAGGTTCACCCATACGACCTGTCTCAAGAATAATCAACTCATGGTCTTCAAAGCGAGACATATCTTTCGGCTTAATCAAGAGAATTTCGTTGGCTAAAGACAACTTCTTGAGACGAATCGCTGTGCGGACGATATTTTCAATATCAAATCCTGTCAAGACGATACGTCGACCTGTTTTATCCGCAGCGTCAAAAATCTGCTGGATACGAGAAAGGTTACTGGAAACAGCTGCAACGATGATACGACCTTCCCAGTCAGCAATGGTTTGGGTAATTTCATCTCTAACTTCACTTTCACTAGCCACCTGAATATTGCTGTCCGCATTGGCCGAATCACTGAGGAGAGCCAGGACGCCGTCACGACCGATTTCTGCCAAACGAGCGAAGTCTGTCGCATAGGATTCACTAGCTGTCTGGTCAAATTTGAAGTCACCTGTATAAACGATGCTCCCTTCAGCTGTCTTCAAGACAATTCCCAGGCTCTCTGGAACGGAGTAAGTCGTAGGGAAGAAGGAAACCACTGTCCCACCAAAATCAATCTCCGTATCTTCATCAATAACATGAAAATCATTAAATTTCTTGACTGCGTCATTTCCTTTGACAAAGAGTTTTGCCAACTCAATGGTCAACTCAGAGCCAAATACAGGTACCTTGGCTTCAGCCAAGAGATAAGGCAGAGCACCAATAGCATCTGCATGTCCGTGAGTTAAAAATACCCCAGCAATTCGATCTTTATTTTCAAAAAGGTAGTCCATCTTTGGAATCACCACATCGACCCCTAATTGTTCATTTTCGGGATATTTTAACCCTGCATTCAAAACAAAAATGGACTCTCCAATTTCAGCAATGTACATATTTTTCCCATTTTCACGTACACCACCAAGTGTTGTTAAACTAATATTACTCATTTTTCCTCCAAAATCTTAGTTTATCTTGATTATAGGGTTGCTTACCCTCTTATTCTAAAAGCACTATTACTGTTAGCCGAATCTTTTCCTACCATTATACCATTTTTTTGATGATTTTCAAAATGAAGATTTGTTTTCAAAAAAGAGCTGGTTTCCCAACTCTTTCCTATGATCTACTCTTTTTCCATTAAACAAAGTATAAATTTCTAATTATCTTTTTATATTTTCTTAAATGCTCGTAAAGCCTTATTCTATGTGCTTTCGAGTATTTTTACTGTAGGAAGATACTTCACGTTTCTTTGCATATTTCCTCATGTCTTAGCTGTCAGAAGTGGTAAATAAGTAGTAAATTCATTTGTACTACTAAGCAACAAGACGCTCCTGTTGCTTCTCTTTATTCAAGCGTTTCATTTCTGCCATTGCAGAATCGAATGTTGCATGTGCGTAATAGTTCAGCGTCATGGCTATATTAGCATGTCCCATAATGTACTGTAATGCCTTTGGATTCATTCCTGCATTTGCATAGTTGGTACAGAATGTATGTCGCAAACTATGTGGAGTGATGTGTGGCAATTTATCCTCGTTATACTTATTGTATTTCTTAACAAGACCTTTCATCATGCCGTTGTAATCACTTGCCACTTTTGGATAGTTCTTTCTATTAAGAAAGAGGAAATCACTATATCCATCAATCTCAACACGCTTATCATTCTTTCGATTCGCTAACACTCGCTTAAATGCTTGATAGGCTTCTTCAACCATAGGAACTTGACGTTCGCCACTTTTGGTCTTTGGTGTTTCAATGTAGTACCCAATTTCAGTATCTCTCAATAGCTGATGGTCTATATTGACAAGACGATTCTCAAAATCTAAATCTGGAAGTGTCAAACCACCAAACTCTGAAATACGAAGACCTGTTTTTAAGAGTATCAGAATTTCATCATAATTTTTGCTGTAGGTTTTATCAGCTTTTGCAAAGGCTAACAGTTTTTCTTCCTGTTCTTCTGTTAGTACGGTCTTAGGGACAGTATCATCATCAAGAACTGCTTTCAGTTGAAAGTCAAATGGATTCTTCCGAACACAATCATCTTGTATAGCAATATAGAATGAAGCCTTTAAAGAACGTTTGTAGTTATTGATGGTTTGATAAGCATAACCATTTTCACTCATTCTAATAGCCCATTCTTTAGCGTCTGATGGCTTAATACTGTCAATACTTCTTACACCTAACTTGTCTTTCTTCAAAATATCCATAAGATATTTGCGTCCAGTTTCAGTGTTTTTTCTAACCTTTGGTCTTTGAGCGTTCTGTTTTGCGTAAAGCTGGCAGAGTGTCATTTTCTTTCCTACAACATCAATACCATCATGAATGTCTTTCTGTAACTCTGCGATTTTCTCTCTAAGTGAGATACAATCACGCTTTCCTGCTGGTACTCGGTCTGTAGCCACAAGTTTCCACGAGTAAACAAATTGCGGTTCTCCAAATGAATCTATATATTTGTATAAGTATCTTCCGTCTTTTCGTTGGCTCTCTCCAGTCTTTAAGATTCGACCTTTATTGTCACGTCTTTTTTCTGACATGGCATTTGCTCCTTTCCTTTATGGAAAGAGCCTTGATACGACTTAATACTATTTTATCATATACAAGACCCTTTGGCGACGCTAGATTGCGTCCAATGTATCTATAATTTTTTCAAATTGTTTTCGTTTAATCTGAATACGATTGCCATTCATAATCAGCCAATTTGCATTTTTATTTTCCTCTGCCAAGCGTCGTAGCTTGTTTTCGCCAATACGAAAATATTTTGACGCTTCTTCAATGGTTAGGGTATAACGTTCCCAAATAGGAATGTCAGTCTGCTTCATAAAATCCTCCTTTCCAAATCACTTATTTGGATTTCATAAAAGTTGTTTTACCAGCAATCGAACAGCTTTAGCAAAGCTCACGGGAGTTCCACCCCTGCATGGTTCTCATGTAGCCATACTCATTGCCTGCGACGGTTTTATCACGCTCGGACTATTGACTGTATGGGAGTATCATTATCACGATAAGAATGTCGTTGCAGGCAATCCTGCTAAAGATTGCTTCTCGGATCACTAACATGAATCGCTCGCTATCTTTATAAGATAGGTCATGGCGGTTAGTTCCGTTGGCTCTTTTCTTATCGAAACGTATTCGATTACTTTTATTCAGTTTTCAAAGAACAATGGCTCGTTAGCCTATCAAAACACATTGAAAGCTCAATATGCTTTGGTGGAATAACAAACCTCCCTGTTCGGGAAGCGTGGAATGGTTTAGCACGCTTCCACGAAAGGAGAGAGGATATTACTTAATTTCAAATGACAAAATCTTTGTAATCAGTCTGGTTTCCATTCTTCCACGTAAGACTTCATCAACGACCATACTTTGATTGCCATATTCATCTTTCATAAGTCGTAGGGAACGCTTCGTTATGTACCCTCTGTAATGATGTAGAATCTGGTTAATCGCTTCTGTATCGCCATCTGTTGCCTTTACAATGAGAGGAAAGGGAATCATAGGATATTGTGTTTTCATTCTTCAAATTCCTCCATAAACTTTTTGATTAAGGCTAGTCCACTGGTTCTATGCCGATAGACAGTAGAACGGTTCAATTTCAACAGGTCTGCAATTTCTGAATCGCTCATGTCCATAAAGTAAAACAGCAGTAGAATTTCACGTTTCTTGTCTGGCAACTCACGTAATGCTTCACTCAATAAATCATTTTCAACGCCTACTGATAACCCATTGAGTGTAAAAATCTGAAAGTCAGTTGAATAGTTATCTGTTGTCGCAAACTGGCTAACAAGATAATCGCCAACATCCGAAAAGGACACCTCACGCTTTGCAATCCTTGAAAGATAAAGCATATAATTCTTTCGCTCGTCTTCCATAGCACGTTTACAGATATAGTCAAACTGATTTTCTATTGTGGTCTGAAAAGAAGATGGTTTCATGTTTCTCACCCCCTTTCTGTCTAGGAAAGGAAGTGAGCCTTGCTCGTTTATCTCCTTTCACTCTTAGTCCCAATGTGAAAGGGGGATTTGTTGCATTACTGATAAATAAACTTTGTAAAAAAGTTCTGAATAGCCAAAAAAGCATATAAACAGATTTATTTCTCTGTTTACATGCTTCTGTTATTCTATCTATATGATTTATAAAACCACATTGGTGGACGTACTTATCTATTGCAGATAGACGACTTTTTTTGACAAGAACCCAATGTAAGGAAATTTATTGTATATGATGTACTTCATGGCGACGTTGACCTCCAACAAACCGCCATTTGGAAGTAATATACAATATTTTAACAGCGTAAATAGCACTACCATATAACGGTTTTTTTTATTGGCGTTTAGTAGTGCTTTTTATTAAATATAAACCTATAAACCATATAACACGTTTTTCTATACCTGTTTTTAATTCAGTAGGAACAATAAAATGTATAGAGGTGGTCTACTATGCGTAAAAAAGAAGATAAATATGATTTTAGAGCCTTTGGTTTAGCCATTAAAGAAGCTCGATTGAAACGAGGTTTAACTCGTGAACAAGTGGGAGCATTGATTGAAATTGACCCACGGTACTTAACTAATATTGAAAATAAAGGGCAACACCCCAGCATACAAGTTCTTTATGACCTTGTATCGTTACTTCATGTTTCCGTTGATGAATTTTTCTTACCTGGGGTCCCGAGCGCTTAGTGGGAATTTGTATCGATAGGGGGTACAAATTCCCACTAAACCAATGTTTCAAGGCCTATTTATTTTTTATATTCAATTCTCTTAAGTGTTTAGGAATAGATAACAAGTCAAATTTATACTCTCCAAGAAAAGTGATATGCTCCCAATTAATAGGAGATACATGCTTCATATACTTAGTTACTTCGGGATCTATTTTGACGAGATAATTATAAGCTGCTTGTAAGTAGACGGCGTTCCATATACTTATTGCATTTATTAACACATTAAGCGCACTAGCACTTTGAAGTTGTCGGCGAATATCGCGCTCCATAAATTTTCCGCGTCGCCCAAAAAATAGTTCTCTAGCTAAAGCATTAATCGCTTCTGTCTTATTTAGTCCATGAGTGATCCTTCGCCGTAGCTCACTATCTGTAATATAATCTATCATAAAAATGCTCTTTTCAATGCGACCTAGTTCTCTCAGTGCAAGAGCTACTCTATTCTTACGTGCGTATGAGCCTAGCTTTCCTAATAGTAAAGAACTAGATACTTTTCCTGTTTGAATCGAATAGGCGATTCGTTTAATTTCATCATAGTTTTCTTCAATAATTTTTACATTGATTTTTCCGCTTATATCTTCTGATAAGTTAGGGTAGTAGGAAGGTGATTTGATAGAAAATAATTGTGATTTTTTTATATTTCTGATGCGAGGTTCAAAATCAAAGCCTAGTAATGCGGTCATTCCAAACACCTGATCAGAATACCCATTTGTATCAGTAAAATGTTCCTCAATATCTAGATCTGTTTCATGATAAAGTAGGCCATCAAGGGTATGAGTAGCTTCCCTTGTATTAGTTGAAGCAACCTCGATATGATGAGTCGTATGCCTATCATTTATTGATCGAATCATTGTAGCTCCTTTTTCCATACTTTTGTAATGTGGATTAACATCGGATTTTAGAGCTGAGACGCCCACTGGGACGCGCATTCCGTCTGAAGCAGTGGTTTTTCCTTCACCCCAAAAGTCTGCAACAGGAAGCTTTAACTGATAATTAACCAAAACAGATTGAGCACGAGTCAGAGCTTCTTTATAAAAGCGCCATTGTTTGGCATTGGCTAACTGAGAATAAGAAATTCCAGGAGTTGATTGGGCCATTTTTTCAAGACCAATATTCATCCCTAAACCCAGCAAAGCAGCAAAAATAATTTTTCTTTCTTGTTCACTCGGCGGTTTCCCTGTAGAATCATGACTAAATTCTTGTGAAAAGTTGGTCCAACTGTCCACCTCAATTAAAAGATCACTAAGCCTTATCTTAGGAATTATTGAATAAAGTTTTTTTCTATATATTTCTGCTTCGCTAGGTGTAACTTTTTCCAACTTTTTAAGGTTTGCTCTTGAAATTCTCTTATCAACTGTCGAATAAAATTGAAGCTGTAAATCTAAAATTATTTCCCGATCCTTTAAATAGTCCTCAAACGTGTCTGGAATAGTTTCTGAATCAATACAAGCAGATAAATCAACTAAGTAATCATCAATATTTCGATGGATCATACTTCCTTCAACTGAAATATCTCCTGATCGAATATTGTTCTTTAGCTCGGTGAAAGCTACTAACTCATAGTAAGACCGATCTATTTTCCCCTCTTCTGGCCGAACAAGGCTTTTCCATTTTTTACTCACAAAATCAGTAGAAGTATCTGCCGGTATTTTTCTTTTACCACTATTGTGTAAATCAGTTAGTTGAGTTAGGGCCATGAGGACTGGATTTGCTGCCGGAGTTGCTTTGAACGAAAGGGTCCTCAATAACATTGGCGTGTATCTTCGGAGGTAATTAGCTTTATTTCGAACCATTTCTAAATAGCCATGATTTTTATTACCTGTAATTTTTTTAGCTTCTTCTCCATCTTGTACTAAATCTTCCCAAGGCATGATTCGTTCAATTTCGTCAAAAGGATTACTATCATTATCTTTTGCAAAGTGAAGAGCATCAATTAAAGAAGCATAATGTTCCAATTTTTTAGTAGCCAATTTTCCTTTTTCTTTTAACTGTTCTTGTGAATCACGTGTCCCTTTGCGTTTAATACTTGCTAAAATGCGGTCATTAATCTCAATCAGTTGATCGATCAGATATTGATGATGATTGACTAAAAAAGCAATAAGTAAAGAGTATCTTTTTTCAAGCTCAAAACGGGAGAAGTCATATGCATCATAATTTTCCCCTAGTCTAGCTAGCTGAAGAAACCTGTTCCGATTAATATGGGAGACATTAATTGTCCCGAGTCCCATGGAAGCAATCACTTCCACTTTTTTACAAATACTCATAAAGCTTTCTGGATTTGCCTTACCTGGAATGTCTTTTAGCCAAGCGAGTTTAGTTATTTTCGTCTCTTCATAAATTTGAAACAAACTCTCTAGTTTTTCAATTTGTATATCTGTTAATGAACAGAGTAATATTGAAAATAAGTTGTTTTCTGCTTTATCTCGACAGCGGCTTATAATGTCTTCAAGTGTAGCTATAGATGGAAAAATAATTCTTTTTCGAGTTAAGAAATCAATTGTTTTTTTCATTAGATAGATAGAGTCATCATTTTCTAAAGCTAGTTCAATTAAATATTCTATTAACTGTTTTTGTGTATTAGCACTACCGAATCGATGATAGTTGAATACTTCTAAGATCTCGTTGAAGTGATTTGCACGTGTATTTCTATGATCATATGAATTTAAATCAATTGCATCAAGATGGAGCTGTCGACTCACATAAGAAGTTAGTCTGGTTGATTTAATCGGCCAATTACTTAAAGAACACCCAGGATACCGGGCCAAACAAAGTTGTATCGCAAATCCTAGTTTATTGACCTTTCCACGGTGTTGATTAATAACCTCCAGATCATAATCAGAAAAACTAAAATACGCTTTAAAATCCTCTTCTGATAAGTGGTCTACAGAAAGAAGTTGTTCACGCTGTGAAGTAGTTAAAATTCTTTTCATAGCCATATCTTAAGCATTCCTTTTATTGAGGTAACGGTAAAAGGTTGTTTTGCTTAATTTAGAGGCATCAAGAATTTGACGAATAGAATACTCTTTGCTGTCATACATTTTTAAAGCTAAATCAATTGATAGCTTACCTTTACTTGGACGGCCCCCTTTTTTTCCTCGGACTCTGGCTGCCTTAAGACCAGAGTTAGTTCGTTCAATAATAATATCCCGTTCCAGTTCTGCTAAACTAGCCATAACTCGGAAAAAGAATCTTCCCATAGACGTTGAAGTATCTACGTTATCTTGAATAGATATAAAATTGACACTAAGTTCTTCAAATAATTCAGAAAGTTCAATCAAATGTTTAGTTGATCGTGAAATTCGATCTAACTTGTAAATGACAACAGAATCTCCTTCACGTAGTAGGTTGATCATTTCTTCTAATTGCGGTCGGTCTTTTTTCGCACCAGTTACTTTTTCTTGAAATAATTTATCAATTCCATAATGAGTAAGTGCATCAATTTGTAAACTAAGATTTTGATCATCCGTACTCACTCGAGCATAGCCAAAAATCATAAAAAAACCTCCTTAATTTTATAATTTAAATGTACCATAACTCATTAAGTATAACTATATAGGAACTATGAAAAAGGAACGGATTTTGGTACTTGATTTACTTAAAAAACATTTAGAAAAAGCAGGAAAATGAAAAGGTACCATAAACGGTCGTTTATGGTACCATTCAAATTTATCCTTATTGTACAAAATAACAGCGAAATTTTTAAATCTATTCCTTATCGATACAAATTCCCCGTAGGCGCTAGGGACCTCTTTAGCTCCTTGGAAGCTGTCAGTAGTATACCTAATAATTTATCTACATTCCCTTTAGTAACGTGTAACTTTCCAAATTTACAAAAGCGACTCATAGAATTATTTCCTCCCGTTAAATAATAGATAACTATTAAAAATAGACAATACTTGCTCATAAGTAACGGTACTTAAATTGTTTACTTTGGCGTGTTTCATTGCTTGATGAAACTGATTTTTAGTAAACAGTTGACGATATTCTCGATTGACCCATTTTGAAACAAAGTACGTATATAGCTTCCAATATTTATCTGGAACATCTGTGGTATGGCGGGTAAGTTTTATTAAGACACTGTTTACTTTTGGTTTAGGATGAAAGCATTCCGCTGGCAGCTTAAGCAATTGCTGAATCGAGACTTGAGTGTGCAAGAGCAACCCTAGTGTTCGGTGAATATCCAAGGTACGCTTGTAGAATCCTTCTTCAACAATCAGATAGATGTCAGACGCATGGCTTTCAAAAACCACTTTTTTAATAATTTGTGTGCTTAAATGGTAAGGAATATTCCCAACAATTTTATACCTCTGTTTGTTAGGGAATTGAAACTGTAGAATATCTTGGTGAATTAAAGTGACACGAATGTTCAGTTTTAATTTTTCTGACGATAAGTTGAATAGATGACTGTCTAATTCAATAGACGTTACCTGTTTACTTATTTTAGCCAGTTTCGTCGTTAAATGCCCTTTACCTGTTCCAATTTCGTAAACGGTATCGGTTTCTTTTAAATTCAATTGTTTTATTATTTGGTTGAGTACTTTTTCACTCGTTAAAAAGTTTTGAGAATATTTTATATTTTTGTTCATGTAATCACTCCTGAAGTGATTACATCTGTAAATAAATACAGAAGTTAAACGATTTGTTTGTAATTTTAGTTATCTGTTTAAAAAGTCATAAGATTAGTCACTGGTAGGAATTAATCTAACGTATTTATTTATCTGCGTAATCACTGTTTTTAGTCTGTTTCAAAACAGTAGATGTTTTATCTACATTACGCATTTGGAATACCAACATGACGAATCCCTCCTTCTTAATTACAAATTTTTAGCATCTAATTTAACTTCAATTCCTATTATACACAAAATTTTAAGATAATGCACTATCAACACACTCTTAAGTTTGCTTCTAAGTCTTATTTCCATAACTTTAGGGTTAACCATACGCAAGACCAATCACTCTCGGACAATACTCATGATTTTAATGATAAAATCCATGTTAAACCCATAGATAAGAAATACACCTGCAATAACCGTTACCTGTTTGTGCCAATTTAAAAATGCACCACTTTTTTATAATTAAAACGGTTGAAAACTGTACCACTAATAACTCACAATAGAGAGATGTCACCGTCAAGTTAAATGTACAAAATAACAGCGAAATTTTTAAATCTATTTCTTATCGATACAAATTCCTCGTAGGCGCTCGGGACCCCTACCTGCTAATAACTTGGTAAAAAGCACCCGACGATTACAGATAGAGAAATACATGGATAGCTTTACAGACAAAGAACTATCCTTAATGGAATCTTTAGCCAGCGGTATCAACGAAGCAAGAAACATCGAAGACTAATTAAAAGAATCCATACATAACGGAAAGAGCCGATAAAATGAGATTGTATTAATCTCATTTTATCGGCTCTGCGTCTTTGCGTCTGGCTCTGTAATCACAGTTACTTTGAACTGCTTTATTTCAATTAAATTTTCTTGTCTGCATTTCGGACAATAGAGGGGGAATTTTTTTAATTCAGTATCTTCCCTTATCTTTAATCGTGTTTTATTTCCACATACAGGACACAATATCCACTTGTAGTTTATAATAACTATCTCCTCCTTTACACTTTAATTCAAATCTTTATTAAAAAATATTTCATCTTATTTAACAAGAAACCATATTTATATAACAACATAAAATACACTAAGTTATTTTATTGAACATATATCGTACTTTATCTATCCGACTATTTGGACGACGGGGCTGGCAAACAGGTTCACCGGTAGTAACATGGTACCCTTTTAACTCTGTTAAACAAACACTACGTCCATTTGTAAAGAAAGTTAAATCACTACGATATTCTTGAATACACCGAGCAGGGATTTCTCCACTAAGAATGACCTCATTATTTTTCAATTGAGTGTCTACGATGTTCGCACAATATTTAGGAGCATCGTTGTATGCTCGTGAAAGATATTCCTGTGGCGCATAAATTTTAAAACTAAGATATGGCTCTAACAATTCTGTTCCAGCTTTTTTTAAGACTTGTTCCAATACAATAGGAGCAAGCATCCGAAAATCTGCTGGGGTACTAACAGGGCTATAGTATAAGCCATACTTAAAACAGATTTTACAGTCCGTCACATTCCAACCATACAATCCTTGTTCACAGCCATAGCGTATCCCCTCCATAACTGCATTTTGAAACGATTGATTTAAGTATCCAAGAGAAACCGAGCTCTCATACTGTACTCCGCTCCCTAATGGAAGCTGTGCTACAGATAGACCAATGGAAGCCCAGAAAGGATTCGGTGGAACTTCGATGTGAATGGTATACTCTGCTTTTTTTAACGGTCTTTCCATATAAATGACTGTAGGCTCTTTTATTTCTATCTCCACATGATACTTTTCTTGCAGCAGAGCACAAGTCACTTCCATTTGTACTTTCCCTAAGAAAGAAAGTATGATTTCATGTGTCGCAGAATCCACATAATATCGCAGAAGCGGGTCACTGTCGGAGATTTCTAAAAGTGCATCAAGTAACATTTCCCTTTGTTGAGGTTTGCTCGGTTCAACAGTCGTTTGCAGCAGAGGGAGGGGATTTTCAATTCTCTCTCTCTGTGGCAATAGCTTTGTATCTCCAAGAACACTATTTAACTTCAAAAACTCATTCTGCAAAATAACAATTTCCCCGGAATAAGCCTTATCGATTTTACATAATTCACCATTTATTGAAGTATACATTTCTGTAATTTTTATTTTTTCCTTTTCCGATATTCTAACCGAATCTCGCAAATGCAGTACGCCACTATAAAGACGTATATATGCAAGACGCTGTCTTTTTTCCGAATACTCAATTTTGAAAACATTTCCGCAAAGTTCAGACGGACCTCGATGTGTTGATGAATAAAATTTATTAGTAATAACTTCTATAAGGTTATCAATCCCTATATTACTTTTTGCACTTCCATGATAAAGAGGGAACAGAGAACAATTCTGAAATCTTATGCTTTCCTCTTGTTCGAGTTCCAATGCTTCTAATGATTTACCGGACATATATTTCTCTAAAAGGTCATCGTTTCCCTCTATTACCGTATCCCATTGTTCAGATTCGGTAAAGTTCGTCACACACATATTAGGATACAGTTCTACCTTCTGTTTGATTACAATTTCGGCAGAAAGTTTCTCTTTAATATCCTGATAAACCGTTGATAAATCAATTCCATTTTGGTCAATCTTATTGATAAAAAAGATTGTGGGAATCCCCATTTTCCTAAGTGCATGAAATAATATACGAGTTTGTGCTTGTACGCCATCTTTTGCAGAAATCAGTAGAATTGCCCCATCTAAAACTGATAATGAACGATATACTTCTGCTAAGAAATCCATATGTCCTGGCGTGTCTATGATGTTCACCTTCGTATTTTCCCACTGAAAAGAGGTTATTCCTGTCTGAATTGTAATTCCTCTCTGACGTTCTAAAAGCGTATTATCCGTCCTCGTTGTACCTTTGTCCACGCTTCCTAATTCTGTAATCGCTCCACTGTTATATAATAAGCTTTCTGTTAAGGTAGTTTTTCCCGCATCAACATGAGCTAAAACTCCAATATTAATAATTTTCATGTGATTTTCCTCCATTCAAAAGCCCAAAAGGGCATAAAAATCCCAGTGATAAATACTCTTATCACTGGGATTTTTATGCATAACCATAGGCATACAAAGCATACAGATATTCTCCGGATACTTTAGAATCACATGATAAAGGTATTCTTAAACTGGGTACAAAAAACTAAGCCCTCCTAAAAAAGGACATCCAATTATTTGTTCCCACTATCAAATTGACAGTTTATTTAAGAATACCTTGCCGCATATTTATTAACTCCTTTTAAATAGATACTTAAATAATAGCACGTAAGAGCATATTTGTCAAGGAATCTCCAATTTTTTATCAAAGAGAGTACGTGATTACAAAATAGCTGTAATAATGTACCAATATTTGTTATTCTATAATCTTCCAATTACTCCCGTTCTTTTCAAGTACCAAATCAAATTGAGATACCTGCGTTGCTTTGGTCTGCTGGTCGATATACTCCACTGTCAGCGATACCGTGACTTGATTATCCTTACGATTGTGAATAGGATTTACCAGTTCTTGAAAGATGTACTCTTTTCCGATTGGTTTTAATATCCCGTCATTCACATAGTAGGAAAGTTCACTGGCTGTCGCTGTAGGATAGAGCTTGAAGAACGTCGTTAAAAACTCATTGATTTCATTGGTTGTAATGGAATCAACCGTCCCCTCACTTTCAATGGCTTTTGGTTTATAACTTGATTTCTTAGGTATGTTGGTAATGGTCGGATTCTTAACCAGTACCATATTTCCAGAACCATCTACATAGACACTCACTATATAAGCAGAGTGGACGGTCTTTGTATTTTCTCCCTCTGTAATGAGCTGGTCTACACTGTAGGTTACATTAAACTCATTGTCGCCAGTTGGCTCTACCGTCCATATCTGAAATCCTCTTACAGAAGACGATACAGGAATATCTTTGCGTACTGTATCAACATTGAGAGCTTGAAGTTCATCTGTCAGATAGCCTTTTAGACTTTCCATTCGATTATCAATGGACTTATCGGATTGCTCCCATGAATAGTAGACTTTCGCAAAGTTCTCTACAAAATTTTCTACATGATGAGTATCAACGTATTCCTTTTCTATGATAGTTGTTTCGTGAATAGTATGAGTATCTATAGCTGTAAAGTGCTTGAATATCGCAAAGCTGAAACTAAGCCCTAAAAGTACCCACAAGGCAATCACAACCTTTTTATGAGGATTGACCTTATAGACACGAGGTTTCTTTTCCTTTGGTATCTGTTTTTCTTTATTCTGATTTTTTCTAAATTTCATCATTAAATCTTCCTTTCTCATTGTTTGATTCGTCCTGCTCCCACTAAATGCTGTTGCCAGTAGGGGCTTGTTAAGTCGGCATAACCGATTGGGTCGCCTGCATGAAACATACGGTTATTGCCAAGGTATATCCCAACATGAGTAATATAAGAGCCAGCGTTATAGGTAGAATGAAAGAAAACCAAATCGCCAGCTTGTGCTTCCGATAGTGGGATATGCTGGGTCACATCATATTGCTGTTGTGCGGTTCGTGGTAAGTTAATTCCAGCTTTTCCATACGTCCATTGTGTCAGTCCGCTACAATCAAAAGAAGTAGTCGGGGAAGCTCCACCGTAAACGTATCGCCAGCCCTCATATTTCAGTGCTTCGTCCATGATGGCTTGTACCGTATCATCATCAAACTCTGTTGTGACAAGATACTGCGTTACCAGTTGCACATAAAACATATTGCCATAGTTGTATCGCCAGCCCCCATTGATAGGTATGGCTATGGGATTGGGGTAAGACACTTTTTCGCCACCTGAATACTCTTTTGAGAAACTTTGAGCCAGTTCAAAGGTATATTTATTTCCACGATTAGCCACATACCCTAAGAAACCACCACCATAATTGTAGGACTGGATAACCGATTCTAAATCTACACTGAGCCTTTCGCTACTGGCTAATAATTCACTGAAATACTTCACACCTTGCTTAATGGATTCTTCTGTACTCAATGAATTAGGTGGAAGACCGAGGGATTCCGAGGACTGCATAACATCTTCCGCAGTACCGCCCGATTCCACCTGTATAATCGCAAGAAGTATGTTGACATATTCTTCAACGCCATATTCTTTGGCATATTTTTCTACCATAGGCTTATGAGCCAGCACTTCTGCGGAAACATTCACACCTCCATAATGAATATTGGAAATTCCGCTGTCCTGTTCATCTGAAAATAAAATGGCAACAAACAGAAGCAGTGAGAAGACCATCAAGAATAATCCAGAACCACCAATCACTAAAGTTTTCAACTTCATGGTTTCTTACCGACTTTCTTAATGGTGGCGGTTTTGATTGGTGGTCTACTTCTTGTATTTTGTAGTGGTACTCTTTGAACAGTAGACGGACGTTCTTTTGTGATTGGACGTTGTGAAGTTCTATCTGCTGTAGTGGTTGAAGTTGCTGGCTTTTGAACGGTTTTTTCTTGAACGGTATTGCCTTGGCGTTCCACTTTTGGACTTGAAAAATCGGACTTAACTGCTGGACGCTCTTGTTTGGCTTGTTGAGATTCCTTATATGAAGTCTGAATATTAGACTGTTTTGAGGTCTGTTCATCATGATATTGTTCTTGTCTTGTAGTCGGTCTTTCATGAACAGAAGAAGCAGGCTGTTTTTTCTGTTTGACCTGTTCCATTTCAGAGCGACGCTTCGCAATGGTTTTTCGCCTTTGTTCCTGCTGTTCCTTGCGTCCACTGGCTCTGTCCGCTTTGGTTTGAGAAATACTACTGGTTAAATCACGGACATTCTCTTTTACTTTGGATTTTCCTTGATATACTGCATATCTTGCATTGGTCGGCAAATCTTTAACCTGTTCTTTCAAACCACTAGCAGTGTCTACCATTCTGTCTTTGGTATCAGCTACTGTACCGATGGTTTGACCGATACGTTTTCCAAGTGTTGATTTTTCCTTTCCGTCTGGTCGGGAGTGATCTGCTTGTGTCCTTGCAGAACTCCCCGAACCCGACTGTCCTTTTTTACCTGTAACAATGGCAGACCCAGCCCCTAGAGTAGTCATGGAACGTCCAAGTTTCCGCTGTAGACGGTGCATGTGAGCGTGCATAAGCATACGAGGTTTTCTCATCACACGACTTCCCACACTTTGAGAATCGTTACTCTGTAGAGAAAACATACTCATTAAATCGCCCAGCTTGAAGTAGATTCCTGCAAAGGTCACAATCTGTAGAAAAGCAATCAAAAAGAACGGATAACCAGCCGATAAGGTATAGAGCATGGTTGAAATACTAAATGCTGTCGTAATAATCAATGTGATTCCAGCTCGTGTCAAAATGGTATTAAAGAGCTTTGTTATGGCTCGTTTTGACATACCATCAAATGATGGAATCATGCTTAAAATAAAGCTCACAGGCAGAAACATAGCATAGATGATAAAAAGTACCTGCGAGAAAATCATGATTCCTGTTAATAGGAATACAAATATGGAAATCCCAATATTGAAGACAAATAGGAAGAAGACTGTACCTAAACGGTTAATGGTCTTTGTAATGGTTAGATTGGTATTGCTTCTGTCTTCAATTTCTTCCGCAACAATTTTTTCTCTGTCTTCGCCATTGTTGGAATCTGGGCTGGTGGAGAGCAGGCTTTCCACACGGTCAATACCGATACTTTCAATGTCTGAACTGTTGTATTGAAGCAGTAGCCACGGTTGCTGAACCTGTATGGAAAACAGGCTATCTCTGATTAAGTCCACGCTGTCCTTGCCTTGACTATCGGAATGGGGCATGACAATCTTCGTGCCAAGTGATAAACTGGCATTACTGATGTCTGATGAAAAGTCATTGATTTTTTTAATGTAGTCGGGAGCGTAGGCAATAAAGGAAGCCGATAGGATAAACACCAGCACAAAATTCATAATGGCATGAATTGCCTTTGTGGTTTCTCTCTTTATCAGTCCCGTATAGGCAACATAAACCCCAAGAACCAAAATCAAGAGTAAGAGGAATCCAACATAGAAACCCTCTGTTGAAAATCCGTTTGCACTCACACCAGCTAAGGTCTGCATATTCTTACCAATGGAATCTGCTGTAGCGGAAATGAAGTCTAAGGAATAGGCTTCCTGTACTAAGTAACCTGTCGCATTGGAAACATACAAACTGATTGTCCAAATAAAATTGGTAATGGCATATAGTCCATACATGACCTGTTTTCCAATCCCGTCCGACCAGTTCCACGGAAGCCAGCCCCAGCTATTATCCACATAAAAATCCAGTTGATAGTTTTCAAGTGGGTATCGGCTGTATTCATTTGCCACATTGACCGTATCATCTACCAAGCCCGCAGCTTGAACCACCGTTCCCAGCATGGCTAAAAGAAAAATGGCAATCACAAGTGTGAAAGCCACTGTCATTGCCACTTTACCTAGACGTTTCAGCGTCCAGTTTGATTTTATTCTGTTTACTATTGATGGTTTCACATTTACACCTCTTTTCGCACAGGTGGTCTGGTATCAAAGGCATGGAGCAGTTCTTCAAATACAGGGTGGAACTGTATCACACCGACACGACCATATAAATCACTGATAAGGCATTGCCCGTTTTCCAAATCACGCAATCGCTTCTGATTGTTTTCGTCCTCTGGGTCTACACCAAAAAAGGCTAAGGTCTTTTTAATCTCGTTAAGGTCAGTGGAACGAAATGCAAATTTTAAGCCGAGGTTATTTTTCAGTTTTTCATCTAAGAGGTCGTCTGTATTTTGGGTCACGAAATATACCCCAGCGTTCATAGCACGACCAGCCCGAACCAGCTTCATAGATAGTGTTTTTCCTTGTGCTACCTGTAAAAAGCTCCATGCTTCGTCTAAATCTACAATCTTGAAAATGCTTCGGTCTGTATGGATAAAGTCTAAAGCAAAGGTACTAATGACAATCAGCATAGCAACGGATAAAAGCTCCATAGTGGTATATTCCTCAAAGGAAGTTTCCTTGTCGGGAAGTACCAAGTCCGCAACCTGTATAATGTTCAGTTGTTTTTCTAAGCTGATAGACTGCTCCACATAACCATTACTGAATAATAAATGTGCAAAGTCATAGTCTGTAAAACTTTCGATATGGTCGGCTATACTGGTACTTAGTGGCGTATTCTCAACCCGTAATTCCTCAATCACTTTCATCAACCCTCGTACTTCACTATTGGTTACTGCACGAATGGCTTTTCTAAGGATTGGGAAGCGTTCCCCATCACGAGAGGAAATCCCCGTAAGGAATGTCAGAATATCAATAGCCAGTGATTCAGAATCTTTGGGATTTTTCATAATCACATAAGGGTCAAGTAAGCCTTTGTTTTTCTCATCAGAAGTCAGAGTGACGATATTGATTTCATGGGAAATCTCTGGCAAGGTTTCTTTCCATCTGCCACGTTCTGCTTTTGGGTCTACAATCACTGCTTGTGCCCCATAAAGCACCGCATAATAGACGATAAGGTTATTCGCAAAGGATTTACCACCACCCAGCGAACCAACAAAAGCCGACGCTAACGCATTGGTTACTGAACCCTTAACCCCTTGACTGGCAAGAGCAGGTTTCAGATAGACATTGCGTCCAGTATCTAAGCTGTAGCCAACATAAATCCCCTCATTTTCCCCCAGCATTTGAGTAGCACCAAAACCTAAACCAGCGAGGAAATCAGAGGTCACGTATTGAATATAATCATTCATATAACGCTTGCTGGCAGGTAAAAATTCTTCATGTAAGCCGAGCATATCCCCAAATGGTCGTACCAGTTTTACGCTTAAATCGTCATAAAAATCTTTCACTTCATTACAACGACGTTTGAGTTCGTCAAGATCATTTGCTGATACCCTTACCACATAAGACAGCTTGTACATAGATTCCTTGCTTTGGTCTAAATTGGTTTCCAGCTCATTCACACTTTCCAGAGCTTCCGCCACATTGGAGCTGGTTTCATTATCACTTTGCCAAGCGTGGTTATCCAAGTCTTTCAGTTCTTTCTTTTTATTGCGGACAGTAGATAGGGCTTTACGATTCGCTACAATTTCCACATTCATTGACGTATCAATCGGGAATGTAAATTGCTGTTGCTGGTAGTAGAAGATTTCAGAGGACGGGAAGTCCAGTTCTCCGACAATGCTGTTAATGGTAAAGTAAGCTACATAGACGGTTTCATCTTCCTGCTGGATTTTCAAATATCGCTGTTTTTCTTCCACCAAACAGCGAGTAGGCTTAATCAAGTCATAGTATTTAATCAGCGTTTCATTATCCAGCTTTTTCTTTGATAGATGGTACTCATACTCTTCATAGGCAGTGCCTGTCTGTCCGTAAAGGTGTTCAATCAGATAGCCGAAGTCGTCCTTATCTAACCTGCGGATTTTGAAACGACGAGAGATTTTATTTTCTAAGAGCTTTTCCATCTTCTGAAAACGCAGGATTTCATCATTACTCATACTAACAAAATCGCCCATCAGCTTATGGTTCACATCATAGACAAAATCAGACAAAGCATTTTTTGCTTCAACGGTAAGACTTTTCATAGAAAACTCCTGATCGTTGAGAAGCAACTTAAAGCCGATAAAGAAACGGTAGTTCACTTGATTTTCGCCAATCATGGATATTAAAGCGTCTGTCTGTTGGTCGATTTTGTCATAGGCAACCGCTTTGAGCTTGCCAGTGACTTCATTTTTGGAACGCTCTTGTGCAGAACGTATGCTGGATTCTGTACTGATTTGTAAAGCATGAATTTTGCCATCACGATTTTGTGCGATAAGCTGTCTGAAAGAATCATGCACTTGTATTTTCTGTTCTGGACTTAGAAATGAGTAATTGTAAGGAACAAGCTCATAGTAAGCATAACATTCCCCGTCTTTATTCCAGACGAGATTGTTTTCAATGTATTTAATTGGATATGCCATAAAATTCACTCCTAACTGCTGTAATGGCTTCTTGTGGCTGGTTTCTGCCAAGCGTTACTTTTTTCCTGCATAGGTCAGCTTTGGTCGCAGTGCATAAGCAATGACAGACTTCAAAAATCCATAAGGCTTTTTACCATCAAAAGTTTTTGTAGACATAAACCATGTGAAAGCCACAGGAATCCCAAAGTATTTGAGAAATGCTCCCTCTATCATGGAAAGAGGGGGCAAGTTGCCAAGTATCATCACTGCAAAGAGTGACACGACAAACCATGTCATTTGCGTAAAGGTTATGGGAAACGGAAGTCTAAAATCATTGATAGAATACAGTACCTTTTCCACAGACCAGATACTGGTATAGCTTCGTATTTTCTTCATGTAATCAATCCTTTCATAAAAAATAGGGGTAGCTGATTGAGCCACCCCGTAAAATAGAAAATCTGCCAGTAGTAATGTACCGACAGATTTAATAGACGATTTCAAAAATCCCATGATTGGTTGAGATAAACGTTCCTGAAAGGTCTAAATCCCGACCATAGGCTTGATAATCAATATAGTTTTGAAGACTAGCTGGTACTTCGCCTAAAGCACCCGTTTCTTCAATGTAGTAGCGTGCCACGTCATACATATCATCACAATCGGAATGAATGATAATATCCTCTTGATGTTCGCTTAGTTCTTCAATGCTTGAAAAATGAGTGAGCAGAGCAGATAGCTCCGATTGTAATTCTTCGGGTAATTCCGATACCATTTCCCATAGTCGATTGAGTTCGCCAATGGAAGTGTATTCGTCAACCGTAAAGGGTAACTCGTAGTCATGAATGGCGTATTCCTCATATTCATCATTCAAGCCGATTTTCTCTTTGACTTCCTCAAAGTCAATGGGAAAGGTAAACCACGCACCGACCAATTCGCCCTCATTGTATTTGCCTAAATTCGCAATATAGACTTGCATATCGTCCATATATTCACGTCCTTTCTTTGTAGAGATTCAAAAATCCCTACCGCACTTCGTTTGGTGTACCATTCCTTTGCGGAACATAAGAAAACCACTTATATTCCACAAAAGAACGGTTTTATTTAAGCACCAATAATGCGATTGAATAGCTCTAGTAAAATGTCTTTTACTCCAGCAGCGTTGAAGACTAAGCCAACCGCAATAATCGCAATAATTAAAAAGCCAATCAGTTTGCTAAACTCACGCTTGAAGCCAAGATACAAGCCAATCACAACGATTGCTAAAAGCACCAGTGATTGAGCGTTTGATAGAAACCAGTTATAAAGGTTTTGTCCAAAATTCATAAAAATGTTCTCCTCTCTATATTCAATGAATTTGTATTTGAGTTATTTTTTTGTTGTTATCACGTCCTGTTCTTTTACTGACTGTTGCTTCAAAATCTGCTTGTGTCGGTCTGTCAGTTTCGCATGGTCGAGAATGTCTTTTACAACCTGCGTCTGGTTGATTTCATCAAGTTTAATCGCAACCTTTAAGGTCGGGGCAACTTGATGAGATAGCCAGTTCAGCGTCCTTTGGAAGGAGTAAGGCTCTGGTTTTGTGGTTAGTTTTAATCGTTCACGATTGTTCCCAATAAACCAAGCCCATTCTTCATTCAGTTTCCAATCAGAACGAGGTTTGGAATCGTCTTTATCTACAAAACGGATATACCGATTGATAATTTTAAAGGCGGTATGCTCTGGATTGTCATAGACGAGTAAATCACGGACTGCATAATAGGCACGCTCATTTTTCAATCGAATCTCAAAACGGTTTTTTACTTCTGCGTCTTCAATGGGAATATCATTTTTCTTGTACTGCTCGTAGTCCTTTTCATAGATACAGAAATAAACTTCACTTTGTAATGAACCGATATAGAGGGTGTTTCCCATACATTCCTTTTCCTCTTTGCGTACCAGTTCGCCACTGCGATAGCTTTTAAAACTGCGGAAGACGGAGATACATTCTTCCTGTTGGCACTTTTCAGTGAGTACAGGGATATTCAAAATCCCTGTCTTATCGTTAATGGCAAGGTCAAGGCGTTTCATCACACCGCCAGCCACCAAAACGTCCATAAAGAACTCATACCAGCTTCTTTGTTGTGCCAGAAGATAGCTTTCAAATTGTCTGCACCCACGACCTTTCAATTCCACCAGAACTCCTTTGTCCAGTTCATGGGAGCAAAGGACGAATATGTCGCCTAAAGCATAATGCTCTGAATAAGAATAGAAACCATAGTCCTCATGAAGAAAATAGGACAGTTTCAGTTGTAAGATGTTTTCGACCACCTGCTGTACGTCTGTTGTCGGAAAGCGAATCCTTACATAATCAAACAGCATTTCAAGGGGAGCGTCGGGATTGAAGCGTTCCAGAGCTTCCCAAAGGGACTGCTGTAAATCCTCTGATGGCTTGACTTTTCCTGTTTCAATATCGCTTAGATACTGCCTTGTAATACCAGTCGCAACAGCTAAACGGTTTTGAGATAGTCCATAAGCCAAGCGTTTTTCTTTTAAATGCTGTAACCAAGTTTGTTCATTCAGTAAAAATCCCTCCAATCAAAAAGGCGTATGTCAACTTTTAAAGCCCATTTGACATACGCTGAAATTTTGTAAATCCCTTGTAACCAAAGGATTTTCTAATGTTTTTTTGACTGTTTCCTGTCGATTTGTACCCCCCTGTTAGATACGGGGGGTTAAGTGCTGGCGTGGCTATTGCCACACCAGCCAGCAAGATCAGTCCACACCTGCGACTTCCGCTTCGCACGTCGCCTGCGTGGACTGTCTGCTGTTGGATAACTTTTTAATTTCCTCCAAGAAATCATATCCTTTTGGTACAAGGGGAGTATAAAACTCTGATATGACACTTGTTCCTACATCAACATAGCCACGACCTTTGATTCGCTTTAAGAAGAAATCCTTTTGTACGTCACTGCCAAACATCATGCCATAGCCCATTTCAGACATACGACCTAAAGCCACTCTGAAATTAAACTGATCACGGATTCCGTCGCCTAAATATTTTGCGTCTGGACGTTGACAAGCCAGTATTAGAAAGAAGCCAGCTTGACGACCTAACATGACAATCTGTTTCAGCTTATTCATAACTGCGGTGTTTTCTTTTGTTCCCAGCATTTCCATGAAAGCGACGTATTCATCAAAGATTAAGAAGTGTGCCGGGAGACCTAAGTAAGCATAATTTTTGCCAGTCTTATAGTTCTTCATCTGCTTCATTTCCTCACTACGTTTCATCATTTCTTCATAGAATGTTTCAATGCAAGAAAGCAAGTCTTCTTTTCTATAGTAGACATTTGCCATCACAGAACCTAAGTCCGCAAGGTCAGCATTTTTCGGGTCAAGAATATACAGTTTTGAATCTGTATGAAGCAAGGCTTCAATCAGTGTCAGTATAAAGTAAGTTTTACCGCCACCTGTACCACCAGCAATCAACATATGAGGGAGCTTATCATATTCCCACCATACGTTTTTCATTAAGCGAAGTTTACCATCTTTAGCTTCTACTTCATCAATAGAAATACGACTGGCTATGGTGTCATAGAGCAAAGTATATTCCACATAGGAATCCTTTAACTCTTTATCCGTCAGCTCACAGTACAAGCCACTCTCTAATTTCTTTTCCAAGTGTAAGAGTTGGTCTTGATATTTTCCCAGCGTGATTTCCACCCGTATCTGTATCAAGCCATTTTTAAGTCGATAATACATTTTAGGGAAGTAGGTTATCTTTTCCTTTGTACGACCAGCACTATCTTTAAAGAAACCCTCTGTTTTGACCTGTTCAGATTCATACCACTTGTTTTCAAGTATCATCTTTGCCAGTTTTTGACGGTGGTAAAGTTGTTTAACCGTATCATAGCGAACCCGTTTGAATACAAACGCTATCGTAAAATGAAAGACTAAATCTTTACCAGATGGGCGAATCCTTTTACCACGCTGTTTCATGCGAAAAAGTCTCCTTTCTACCTAGCGACTATTTGTCTTGTGTCGGTTCTTTCTTTGCTTGTGGTTGAGCTTTGAATGAACTAGAATCCTTTGTCAGCACAATATCGTCTGCCTTGATATACCAGTCAACATCTGCTCCTTGATAGGTGGCAGTAGCAACGGTGTCCGCAATGGGATTGATAAGTTCCACCCGTGCGTTATAATCAAACTCTTTCAAAGGCACGCTGGCAGGAATACTTACTTGAATCATGCGTCCTTGTCCTTTGGATTTTAAGTCATAGGTACGTTCCTTGATTTCATCTGAAACCGACCCGTCTTCATTTTGGATTCTCACTTCACGACGTAGAGCAGAGAATTTCAATTCTCCAAAAGTCGTGTCTTTATCTAATACAATGCCATTTGCTAATCTCATCATTTTTCCTCTCTTTCTTTATTCTTTTATCATGTCGTCAGCATGTAAAAGGTAATTTGTAAAACCACGAGTGCCGATTTTGTAGCCCTCTGCGGTAATACGTGGATTGACTAACTTCACACGTTCCTCAAAGCCGAAATGTTTTTCGCCAGCTTCAGCAGGAAGCACCACCACAATATCATCTGCTCTTTGAACATCAGAATAGAGATTATAGCTTCTTGATAAGACAGTTAGCCGTCCGTTGATTCTTCGCTGAACGACTTTATCCTCGCCAGCAAATTCTAAATTGCCGAATGTTTTTTCCATGTTGGGAATCACAAATTTAAGTTCCATATTTTTACCTATCCTTTCTTTTTTATTGGCTGAATGAATGTTTGATGGTCTTAAAGAGTGGGGAACGACCTTTTGATTCTTGATTTTTTGTTTTCATAAGTTCACTTCCTTTCAAAATCGGGTAAAAAAATAGACACCTCATTTTTTGAAGTGTCTACCTATTAAATATTCAAATTTTATTGGAAGTATCTTTATATCTTCACTTTTCAAGGATAAATCGTCGTATCAAAGCTCATTCATAAGTAGTAAATTAGTAGTAAATTGAGTGGTTTTGACCTTGATAAAGTGTGATAAGTCCAGTTTTTATGCGGATAACTAGATTTTTATGCTATTTTTCTTTGAAAAAGTCATAAATTTCTTGCACGGTACCCAGCGCCATCATTTCTTGGTCTTTGACGGTTTGTTTGAGATTTTGATAAATCTGACTTTCTCCTATCTCTCGCTTTGGCGCTTCTTTATTGACTGTCATGACACCATCTTTGATGGTCACAAAGCCTAGCTCTTCAAATACTTGAATCATCTTGACCAGCAAGATTTGTTGAATATTAAGATAAACTGCCAAATCCTTGAGCTTATAGCGAATATCAAACTCTGGGAACTGGTAAATGGTCTTGTACAATTTGGCAAACTGCTCTCTAGTCCCATAACCTGTCAGATAATAGGCCTTATCAATGTCATTTTTGAAATAGACAGCAGAGAAATTCTGTTCCTGAAAAATGGTCTTCAGCAGTGTAATATCCTCAGGAATGGTTTTTACAACAACCGCGTTACTAGTCGCTAAATCTGGCACTTCCCCAGCAAAATCCAAGACTGGAACTCCTTCTGGCAAGACTGCATTTTTCCCACGAATGTTAAAGAGTTGAACACCTTCCACACGCGCATCCACCATCATCAACTGCAGGGCAGTTTGACCATTCCATTGATTGACAGACAATTTGACTGCCAACTCTAGATTTTTGGTTTGAGAAAACTCTGTCGCCCATCTGCCTTGGCCAAAGGCCACCACTTCAAAACTCGCCTCACCCTTGGAAATTTTCAGCTTGAGATGGGCATTTCCTGCTCCCATAGTACGAGCACTTTCGACCTGAAAATCCTTGATATAAAAGATAGGTTTCTGATTGTCCATTCCAAAAGGTGCCAAGCGCTCAAAGTTCTTGACTGTTTCAAGACTCAAAGTCTCCAAATCCAACTCTTCATCTAGGTTTAACTTATTCTTGCCACCAGCATCTGCGCCTTTTTCACGGACATAGTCTTCCAAAACCTGAGATAAATCTGAAAGTTTCTCAACTTCCAGCGTCATACCAGCCGCACCAGCATGGCCACCAAAGGCGATGAAGAGGTCGCGATGGGGATCTAGGGCTTCAAAAATATCGACCGCTTCCACACTACGGGCACTACCCTTGGCACGACCGTCCTCTATATTGAGAACGATGACTGTCTGCCCTAGTTCTTCCAATAAACGACCAGCGACAATACCCAGAACCCCAGGATTCCAACCTTCCTTGGCCAAGACTTGGACCTTCTTCTCAGAATCCACCATAGTCTTAGCTTCTTCATAGATAGACTGAACGATTTCCTTGCGCTCTTCGTTTTTCTGATGAATCATGAGGGCAATCTCGTGCGCCTCCTCATCATCAAAGCCAGTCAACAAATCAATGGCTGGATTGGGATCATCCAAGCGGCCCAAGGCATTCAAACGAGGGGCAATCTGGAAACCAACCGTTTCTTCTGTTACTTCGTTGGCAGCTATCCCAGCCATATCCAGCATTTCTTGCAGGCCGATGCGCTGGGTATGACCTAACATTTCCAGACCATATTGAACCAAGATACGGTTTTCATCCGTCAAACTCACCATATCAGCAATAGTTCCGATAGCCACCAAGTCAAGCAGTTCCACTTGGACTTCCTCCAAAAGGGCACAAGCCAGCTTAAAAGCCACTCCACAACCAGCCAAATATTTGAAAGGATAGTCTGCATCTGGATGCTCAGGATGGACAATGGCATAGGCATCTGGCAAGGTTTCAGGCATGGAATGGTGGTCAGTCACAATGACATCCACTCCCATAGACTGGGCCAATTCAATTGCTTCATGACCAGCAACCCCATTGTCCACTGTCACAATTAAGGAAATCCCTTCTTGCTCGATAAAGTATTTATAGACACTGGCATTAGGTCCATAGCCATCAGTGAAACGATTTGGCAAGTAAACACGGCACTCAGCACCAAGCTGTTCCAAACTTTCCTTCACAATCGAAGCCGAAGTCATGCCATCCGCATCGTAGTCTCCATAAACGAGAATACTTTCCCCTTCTTCAATGGCCTGACGAATTCGTTCCACTGCCTTGTCCATATCATGGAGCAGATAAGGATCATGCAAGTCCTTCAAGGAAGGCTCTAAAAACTTTTTCAGACTTTCTTGGTCCTGAATCCCTCTTTCAAATAATAACCGAGCCACCTCAGGACCCAGTCCAGCCTTCTTGGCTATCTTTGTAAAATCCGCATCTTCAACCTGCGGGGCAAACTGCCATTCATAAGTAGGTGTTATCAAAAAGACATCCACTCTTTCTAAGAATTCTATTGCTTCATTATAACATGATTTAGACGTTTTCTCTATCCAGATTGCTTTTTTATAAAATTTTAGTGAATTTTTTCAGATATGATTTGACAAGACAAATTTTTTGGTGTAGAATCATGTTATAAAATCTAACACAAAGGAGATTCCTTATGGCTTTAGTAGAATTTGAACACGTCGAAAAATATTACGGAGACTACCACGCACTCCGCGACATCAATCTCCGTTTTGAAAAAGGGCAAGTTGTTGTCCTCCTAGGTCCATCTGGTTCTGGGAAGTCCACTCTTATCCGCACCATCAATGGTTTGGAGGCTGTCGACAAGGGAAGTCTTCTAGTCAATGGCCACCAAGTTGCTGGTGCCAGCCAGAAAGTTTTAGTGCCTCTACGTAAGGAAGTCGGCATGGTTTTCCAGCATTTTAACCTCTACCCTCACAAAACAGTGTTAGAAAACGTAACACTTGCACCCATAAAAGTTCTAGGAATTGATAAAAAAGAAGCTGAAAAAACAGCCCAAAAATATCTGGAATTTGTAAATATGTGGGACAAGAAAGATTCATATCCAGCCATGCTGTCTGGTGGACAAAAGCAACGGATTGCCATTGCACGTGGACTCGCTATGCATCCGGAACTCCTCCTCTTCGATGAACCAACATCCGCCCTTGACCCTGAAACTATCGGAGACGTTCTGGCAGTTATGCAAAAATTGGCCCACGATGGTATGAATATGATTGTCGTCACCCATGAAATGGGCTTTGCCCGTGAAGTTGCGGACCGCATCATCTTTATGGCTGATGGAGAAGTGTTGGTGGATACGACAGATGTTGATGACTTTTTCGACAATCCAAGCGAACCTCGTGCCCAACAATTCCTCAGCAAAATCATCAACCACGAAAGTGACAAAGTCAAATAAGGAGGCGCCTATGAAAAAGAAATTCTTTTTATCAGCATTATTGATTAGCCTTTTGGGCCTTGCTGCTACAAAACCAGTTCAGGCTGATACCAGTGTCGCAGATATTCAAAAAAGAGGCGAGCTGGTTGTTGGTGTCAAACAAGACGTTCCCAATTTCGGTTACAAGGATCCCAAGACAGGGACCTATTCTGGTATCGAAACGGACTTAGCCAAGATGGTCGCTGATGAGCTCAAGGTCAAGGTTCGCTATGTGCCTGTTACCGCTCAGACACGTGGCCCCCTTCTAGACAATGAACAGGTTGACATGGACATTGCAACCTTCACCATCACAGACGAACGCAAAAAACTCTACAACTTTACCAGTCCCTACTACACAGACGCATCTGGATTTTTGGTCAATAAGTCTGCCAAAATCAAAAAGATTGAGGACCTAAACGGCAAAACCATCGGAGTTGCCCAAGGTTCCATCACCCAACGCCTGATTACTGAACTGGGTAAAAAGAAAGGTCTGAAGTTTAAATTCGTCGAACTTGGTTCCTACCCAGAATTGATTACTTCCCTGCACGCTCATCGTATCGATGCCTTTTCCGTTGACCGCTCGATTCTGTCTGGCTACATCAGCAAGCGCACAGTACTACTAGATGATAGTTTCAAGCCATCTGACTACGGTATCGTTACCAAGAAATCAAATACCGAGCTAACCAAGTATCTTGATAACTTGGTTACTAAATGGAGCAAGGATGGTAGTTTGCAGAAACTTTATGACCGTTACAAGCTCAAACCATCTAGCCATACTGCAGATTAAGGAGGATACCCCATGACAGATTTATCATCTTGGACAGCCTATTTTCAGGATTTTGGACAATTTTTCAATGGTTTCCTCTTCACTCTTGCACTAGCTATCGGATCTTTTATCCTAGCCATGGTTTTGGGCATCTTCTTTGGAGCCATGTCAACCAGCAAGCGTCCAATATTGAGAATTTTAGCTCGCATCTTTGTCGAATTTTACCAAAATACTCCCCTCTTGGTGCAGTTTGTTATCGTTTTTTATGGCCTACCTCTTATCAGTGACCATATCATCATGATTCCAATTTATTGGACAGCCGTTCTCTGCGTGGGTCTCTATCACGGCGCCTATATCGCTGAGGTGATTCGCTCAGGTATTCAGTCTATTCCTAGCGGTCAGATGGAGGCCGCCTTGTCGCAAGGTTTTACCTATATCAGCGCCATGCGCTTGATTATCTTGCCTCAGGCCTTCCGTATCATTCTCCCTCCTTTGACCAATCAAATCGTCAACCTCATCAAGAATACCTCGACAGTTGCTATCATCTCTGGAGTGGACTTGATGTTTGTGACCAAGTCTTGGTCAGCCCTCAACGGAAATTACATCCCAGCCTTTCTAGGTGCTGCCCTTCTCTACTTTTCTCTATGCTTCCCTGTTGCCCAGTTTGGTCGCAAGATGGAGCAAGCCAACAAAAAAGCCTATTCACTTTAGGAGGTTACTATGGAATCCATTTTAGAAGTTTTAACCCCAGATAACCTAGTCTTTATCTTTAAAGGATTTGGCTTGACCCTCTACATTTCTCTGATTGCCATCGTCCTCTCTACCCTTATCGGAACGGTGCTAGCCGTCATGAGGAATGGGAAAAATCCTGTCTTACGCATTATCTCCAGCATTTATATCGAGTTTGTGCGTAACGTTCCCAACCTCCTCTGGATTTTCACTATCTTTTTAGTTTTCAAGATGAAATCCACTCCAGCAGGTATTACAGCCTTTACTCTCTTTACATCAGCGGCCCTGGCTGAGATTATCCGAGGCGGTCTCAATGCCGTGGACAAGGGGCAGTACGAAGCAGGAATGTCACAAGGATTTACTTCTGCACAAATCCTCTACCACATCATTCTCCCACAAGCTATTCGCAAAATGTTGCCAGCCATCATTTCTCAGTTTGTAACCGTGATTAAGGATACCAGTCTCCTCTACTCTGTCATCGCCCTGCAAGAGCTCTTTGGAGCTAGCCAAATTCTCATGGGCCGTTATTTCGAACCAGAGCAAGTCTTCAGTCTGTATATCCTGATTGCCCTCATCTACTTCAGCTTTAACCTAGCAATCTCTAGTCTGTCTCATATGCTAGCAAAACGCTGGCAACAAGCTGCAGAATAATACTCTTCGAAAATCTCTTCAAACCACGTCAGCTTCACCTTGCCGTATATATGTTACTGACTTCGTCAGTTCTATCCACAACCTCAAAACAGTGTTTTGAGCAACCTGCGGCTAGCTTCCTAGTTTGCTCTTTGATTTTCATTGAGTATAAACAGCCACTCTCCAGTTCAATTGGAGAGTTTTTTTGATGAGAGTAGATATTTATAGACCTCAATTTGACACCATACTTTTTCTATGATAAAATGTAACAAATTTATTTACAACAAATCAAATCTAAATGAAATGGAATTTTCTATGAAAGCACTCAAAGGACTACTCTTTATCATAGCTAGTTTTATCTTGACTATGTTGACTTGGATGAACACTTCTCCCCAATTCATGATTCCAGGACTAGCTTTAACAAGCCTATCTCTGACTTTTATCCTAGCCACTCGTCTCCCCCTACTAGAAAGCTGGTTTCACGGTTTGGAGAAGGTCTATACTGTCCACAAATTCACAGCCTTTCTCTCCATCATCCTACTCATCTTTCATAACTTTAGTATGGGCGGCTTGTGGGGCACTCGCTTAGCTGCTCAGTTTGGCAATCTTGCTATCTATATCTTTGCCAGCATCATCCTTGTCGCCTATTTAGGCAAATACATCCAATACGAAGCTTGGCGATGGATCCACCGCATGGTTTACCTAGCTTATATTTTTGGACTCTTTCATGTCTACATGATAATGGGCAATCGCCTCCTCACATTTAATCTTCTAAGTTTTCTTGTTGGTAGCTATGCCCTTTTAGGCTTACTGGCTGGTTTTTACATCATCTTCCTTTATCAAAAGATTTCCTTCCCCTATCTAGGGAAAATCACCAATCTCAAACGCTTAAATCACGATACTAGAGAAATTCAAATCCATCTTAGCAGACCTTTCAACTATCAATCAGGACAATTTGCCTTTCTAAAGATTTTCCAAGAAGGCTTTGAAAGTGCTCCGCATCCCTTTTCTATCTCAGGAGGTCATGGCCAAACTCTTTACTTTACTGTCAAAAATTCAGGCGACCATACCAAGAATATCTATGATAATCTTCAAGTCGGCAGCAAAGTAAGCGTAGACAGAGCTTACGGACACATGATTATAGAAGAAGGACGAGAAAATCAGGTTTGGATTGCTGGAGGCATTGGAATAACCCCCTTCATCTCTTACATCCGTGAACATCCTATTTTAGATAAACAGGTTCACTTCTACTATAGCTTCCGTGGAGATGAAAATGCAGTCTACCTAGATTTGCTCCGTGACTATGCTCAGAAAAATCCTAATTTTGAACTCCATCTAGTAGACAGTAGGAAAGACGGCTATCTTAATTTTGATCAAGAAGAAGTACCCGAACAGGCAACCGTCTATATGTGTGGTCCTCTTTCTATGATGAAGTCACTCTCCAAACAGATTAAGAAACAAAATCCAAAAGCAGAGCTTATTTACGAAGGATTCAAGTTTAAATAACCACTCATACTCTCCTGAGAATTCTAGGAGAGTTTTTTATAGCCAAATGAAACAAGACCGGAGCGATGGAATTTTGGCATTCAAATCAATTGATAAGAATGTTTTATAGTGGAATGAAATAAGATACGAACAAATTGATTAGGAAAATCAAATGAATTTATAGAAATCTTTTAGCAGTCATGGCGTCCTATTCCAGTTTCAAAACGCTATAGAAGCAGCATTGTGCTAGTCTAGATCCAGTTTACTATACTAAAACGAGTAGCTTGAAATCAAAAAACCCACCCAATGGGCAGGTCTTCTCTGTATTATTCAGCTAGATTAAGCTTTACCTTCTGAACCGAATACGTCGATACGTTCTTCAACTGATGCTTGGATAGCTTTTACACCGTCAGCCAAGAATTTACGTGGGTCGAAGAGTTTTTTCTTGTCGTATTCTGCTTCGTTTGCTTCGTAGTCACGAGCAAATTTACGAGTTGCGTTCGCGAATGCGATTTGGCATTCAGTGTTAACGTTAACTTTCGCAACACCCAGTTTGATAGCTGCTTGGATTTGCTCATCAGGAATACCTGAACCACCGTGCAATACGATTGGGAATCCTGGAAGAGCTTCTGTCAATTTTTGCAAGTGGTCAAGGTCAAGACCTTCCCAGTTTGCTGGGTAAGGACCGTGGATGTTACCGATACCAGCTGCCAAGAAGTCGATACCAGTTTCAACCATTGCTTTAGCGTCTTCGATTGGAGCCAATTCACCTTTACCGATGATACCGTCTTCTTCACCACCGATAGTACCAACTTCAGCTTCTACTGAGATACCTTTAGCGTGTGCTTTTTCAACAACATCTTTAGCCAATTTAAGGTTTTCTTCAACTGGAAGGTGTGAACCGTCAAACATGATTGAAGTGTAACCAACTTCGATACACTCAAGTGCATCTTCGTAGTGACCGTGGTCAAGGTGGATAGCTACTGGTACAGTGATACCCATTGATTCAACAAGGTTAGCGATCAAGTTGCGAGCAACTTTGTAACCACCCATGTATTTAGCAGCACCCATTGAAGTTTGGATCAAAACTGGAGCTTTTTTAGCTTCTGCTGCGCGCAAGATAGCTTGAGTCCACTCAAGGTTGTTTGTGTTAAATCCACCAACTGCATAACCGTTGTCACGAGCTGCTTGGACAAATTTTTCTGCTGAAACGATTGCCATTTTATCAGGCCTCCTGTATATTTTTATGGGTCATCCCATTTACATTGTTCATTTTATCACTTTTTGACAAAAAAATCTAGTTTTTCCCGCAGTTTCGATTGAATTTCTTCTAGCTTCATCTATGTAAACCCTTTCTCTCCCTAGTCTTGGGCGACTTTTGGAAAAACTATGAAGAAGGTTAGACGATTCTCCTTCATCTCGAAACGATAAGCTAATTTTTCATGTTCTAATAGACTCTTGACCACAAAGAGCCCCATCCCAGAACCCTTGGCCTTGCGACTAGCATTATCAGAAAAAGATTGAGCTAGTTTTTCTTGTTCTTCTGAACTACAGCTATTTTCTATAAAAAGTTCCCCTTCTCTTTCTCCAATGCGAACTAAGCCACCTGGAACAGAGTGCTTGATGGCATTGCTGATGAGATTAGACAGGATCAACTTCATGACTGATGGGTTTAGATAAGCCTGCTGATGAGTCAAACTATTGTCTATATGGAGCTCTCTATCCTTGGCTAGTAAAGCATAATCCTTAACCAGACTTTGCGTCATCTGGTGTAGGTCAATTGTTTCCCTATCATCTCGCAATTCTTGCACAGACGAGAGGGAAAGTATCTGCAGAACATGGTGATTGAGTTCATCCACAATCCCCAAGGCAACTCCTAGATAGTGGTCTCTATCCTTATAACGACCGATATTCTCTTTCATATTTTCAATCAGGATTTTCAAACTGGCCAGTGGTGTTTTCAGTTCATGGGAAGCCCCTCGTAGGAATTCAACCTTCATCTTCTCAAGCTGGAGAATGGCTTCATTCTTTTCATGCAAGTCCGCAATAACAGTTAAAAGGTGCTGGTAAAGGCTATTGATTTGTTCTTTGAGATCACCAATCTCATCCTTGGAATCTACGCGCAATCGCACTTGAGTATCCAGTTCCATCATCCGTCGGGTCACCCGCTTGATTTCCAAAATCGGGGCCACAATGGTCCGAGCGTAGATGTAGGCCACCAAGAGGGAAATCAGAAAGGAGGCCAGCAGGGTATAGGGAAGAAACTGGAGACTGATTTGCTCTGCTTCCTTTTGCAAATCCATGGAAGCTAGAAACTGGAGAGTCATAGTACCACCGTCCTGCGTTGTCACCTCCCGCTCCTCAATAAAGAGGGAGGTAGTCTGACGGTCCGTATCCAGAGGAAGGTTGTCCTTGACTTCTAACTTGTCCTCGGTCATCTCGCCCTTAACGGCCCCCTTGATATCACTAGTCTGGGAATACAAGTCTAACACTTGCTCGATGCTCTGCCTATCCTTTCCCTCTAGGGACTGGGCAATGGCTGTTGCCTTCTGACCAATGGTTTCCTGACGATGACTCAGATAAGTCGAGGGAAAAAGAAAATAAATAGCTAAATGGAGACAGACGACTAGAACACTAAAAATCGAGAAGGTATAGATAAATATCTTTGTAAATAAACCTGTTCGTTTCATTTTCGCTCCAATTTATAACCAACATTGCGCACAGTGAGGATGCAGTCCAGGTCTAGCTTTTTCCGCAGTTCCTTGATATAAACATCAATGACTCGGTCAAAGGGAACCTCATCTGTCGCCTTCCAGACGGCATCGATAATCTGAGAACGAGTCAAGGCTCGTCCTTCATTTTTAACCAAATAATCAAGAATTTCCAACTCTTTGGCATTGATAGCTACTTCCTCACCTGCTAGGCTGGCACTGTAACTTTCAAAATCCACCTTGGTATCCTTGTAGGAGAAGATTCGTCCCATATCGTAATAGCGCTTGAAAATCGCGTCTACCCTCACTTTTAAGAGGGAGAGGGAGAAGGGTTTTTCCAGATAGCCATCTGCCAGAGAGGCAAAGGCACTCATCTTGTATTCCTCATCCTGAAAGGCAGTCAGCATCAAGACAGGAACCTGACTGGTTTTACGAATCTCAGCTAGGACTTCTAAGCCATTGAGCTTGGGCATCTGGATATCCAGTAAAACCAAAGCCACCTCATAGCTGGAAAATTTTTCTAAGGCTTCTTGCCCATCTGCCGCCTCAATGGTTTCATAGCCACAATCCGTCAAGTAATCACTGATCCCCTCACGGATCATCTCTTCATCTTCTACAATTAAAATTTTCATACTTTAACTGCTCTCTATTTTTTATTTTTCTTAGAATAACTACCTACTCTATTTTCTATTATAGTCTCTTGCTGGCCTTTTGTCTGTAAGCAACTGACCACTAGATAAAACAAAGAGAGCCTATCGCTCTCTCTGCTTGCATTTCACTCCCTATGGAATGAAGGTTATTTGGTTTTTAAACTAGTGGGACTTTTTTAAAAGGCTGTAGTCCTTACTGGTTGTATCTTAGCTTATTTTGTAAACTCTACAACATAATCGTAGCCTTTTTCTGTTTTCGCCCCAAAGTAGAAATCATTTACTCTATATCCACGATTTTCGACCTTAGCAATTTTAGCTTTGATTGCTTGTTTTACTTCTTCTTTACTAGCATTTTTTGGAAGTTTGATAGTAGTATCACCATCTACATCCAATGCACCAGCTATACCTGGTAGAGTTTTTAGGTTGAAGTAAATGTTAACATTCACAGTTTCTTTTACTTCTGTTGATCTTTTAGCCCTTCTTTGAACTAGTGGAGCTTTTCTAAAGCCTGTAGTTCCTACTGGCTGTGTTTTGGATTCTTTTGTGAATTCTACAACATAGTCATAGCTATCTCCACCTTCAATGATTTGATCTAAGTCTGTTTTTGACGTAACTGTAAAGCCTTGTTTTTTAAGTTTCTCGATTTGGGCTTTTGTTTTTTCTTCAACAGCTCGTTTTAATTCCTCTTTAGATGTCTCTCCAGAGAAAGTAAGCACATTTTCGCCACCTAATTCTCCTAATGCTCCAGCTATATCTTTAAGAGATGTTAAATTATAGTAGACATTTATGTATTTAGTTTTATTAGACAAATCTCTTTTTACAACTTTTTTAGCTCTTACTTGAACTTTTGGTGCAATTCTGAAGCCTGTAGTTCCTGTAGTTTCCTTAGTGAAAGTTACTACGTAGTCATAATGAGTTGCATCTGCTTGATCAATACCTACAAAGTACTCATCAGAAATTTTGTACCCCTTTTTTTCAAGCTCTGCTTTTTTCTTATCTATTCTTGCTTTTAAAATAGATTTCAAAGCTTCACCAGAGACATCTTTTGGTATGTCAACTTCATTTTCACCACCTAAATCATCAAAGAATCCCGGAATATCCTTCATACCATCAAAATTATAATAAATAGAAACTTTATTTTGAGGTTCACTTACACTTCTAGGACGACGAGTTACTCGAGGTTGGTAAACTGGTGCATTTCTAAAAGCTGTATTCTCTGGTGTACTATTTCCATGCCCAATAACATTGTTATCTCCGATATGTGTTCCTTCTGGTCCGTTTCCAGATAATCCTGAATTTGTGTAATCTGGTTTCTTATACTCAACTCCTGGAGTTGCAATAGTAGCTAAGTTTTCGTCATATTTATCCACTACAGCCGCTTGATTATCCGTAGTTTTTGCTTGTTTCATTTCTTCTTTAGCTTTGTTTGTATATTCTTCTACTTTTAATCTAGCTTCTTCTTTTTTACTTGGTGATAGACTGCTTGAGTCAATTTCTTCGAATTTATTTTTTTTACGTATTTCTATCTCTTCTCTATTTTCCTTTAAGCCTTGTTCAAGATTATCTTTTGGTTCATTTGAAGTATTCGAATTACCTGCAGTATCTTCTGTCGGATGTACTGGTGCTGCTGGTTCATTTTGTGTTCCCTCTGCTACAGCTGTTGTTCCAGTAGTTTCTGAACTTTCTTCAGTAGGAGTTACTGGTGCTCCAGTTTCTTCTTTTGAGTCTTCTGCTGGTTGACTAGTATTCGAATTACCTGCAGTATCTTCTGTCGGATGTACTGGTGCTGCTGGCTCATTTTGTGTTCCCTCTGCTACAGCTGTTGTTC
>NZ_VMLD01000015.1:0-70553 GCF_013276485.1 Streptococcus sp. 4886
ACACGCTGATTCGCGACATTCTACCTAAAGGAACTTCTTTTGACAATTTAACTCAAGAGGACATCAATCTCGTCTGCTCTCATGTCAACAGCGTCAAACGTGCTGCTTTGAATGGAAAGTCAGCTTATGAACTCTTTGCCTTTACTTATGGAGAAGAAATTCCTAAGCTTCTCGGCATTTCTAAAATACCTGCAGAAGACGTCTGTCAGTCTTCTAAATTACTCCAACATAAGTTCTAAAAACTAACCTAAAACCCTATTCAAACGTCTCACACTAACTTCCACCATAGCGGAACTTAATCTGAAACGCTTTCAGATAAGAGGATTTTGTGCGCTCTTTTTTTCGATTCATTTTGGCTACAAAAGCAATAAAATCAAGCATTAGTAAAACCAGTGGAACTTACCCTGACATGGATTTCCACTGGTTTTTACAATTTTTATCAGATTAACTTCCACTTCTACTAGCGGTGGAACTTAGTTTGGGAATTTACCCCAGAGAGGTTAAGAAGGAGGGTAAAGGTGCTTCCGAGGCCGTACTGGCTAGTAACTGTGATTTCTCCACCCAATTGATGGGCCAATTCACGCGCAATCGCAAGACCTAAGCCATGACCACCTGTTTTCATATTACGCGAAGTCTCTACACGATAAAGGCGTTTGAAAATATTCTCCAAATCCTCTGGGGCAATGCCCTGTCCCTCATCCGTCACACTGATTGAAAGCTGGTTCTTCTCCAGCTTAGCCACCACTTCCAGCTTGGTTCCTGGAGCAGAGTATTTAAAAGCGTTATTGACCAGATTCACCAAGATACGAGAAAGCTTAGCATAATCTCCCTCAATCCGGGCAGACTCTGGGATTACCTGCAAGTGGACATCTCTTCTTTCTTGCTCAATCAAGAACTGAAATTCACTCATGCACTCAATCAAGAGCTGGTCCAGAAAAATACTGTCCTTGCTGGTAGTTTCTACCTGATTTCTAGCTGTATTTAGAGTCAAAAAATTCAACTCTTCAACCAGTTTATTGAGTCTTTCCGTCTGGCGCCCAATAGTTGCTAGATAATGGTCCTGTTCTCCTTCCTTGATAACCCCATCCAAAATCCCTTCTACCGTCGCTTGGATTGAAGTGATGGGAGCCTTAATATCATGCGAAAGTTGAGCAATCATCAAGCCCTTTTCTCGTTCGCTTTCTTCCAAGGAATCAAAGCTTGCCTGCAAATCATGGGACATTTCATTAAAAGCTTGCCCTAATTGTTGAAATTCTAAAGGGCCTTGAACCTCCAGATTTGAAGGAAAATCCTTGTCCGCTACCCGCTTGGCATGTTCCTTGAGTTTGCCCAACGACGTAAAGACCGGTGATAGGAGAAAGAGACTAATCCCAGCACCGACAAGGCTGGCAACGATGGTCATCCCAAGCAAAAAGTAAATCTCGCTTTTCTCAATCAGCATTTTTTGAACAGCCCAAAAAACAACCAAAATGGTTAAGAGGGTTGAAATAATATATCCAACCAAAATATAACTTTTTAGTTTCATGTTTGTCCTCTCGGTTTCTCTATCTTATATCCCAACCCCCAAACGGTCTTAATAGTGGGCGTTTGGTCACTACTATATTTTGCCAACTCCTGTCGAAGAGCATGGATATGCACATTCAAGGTATTGGTATCATCCACATAGTCTTCTTGCCAGACCTTTTCATAGAGGTCTGTCTTGGAGAAAACTCGCTCTGGATTGCTAGCTAAAATCCACAGCAATTCAAATGATTTAACAGTCAAATCCAGCATTTCTTCTTCTATTTGAACTTCATGACTACTATGATTCATTTTCAGATTACCAAGGGAAATCAGCTCTGTTTCGCCCCCACGATGAAGGCGGCGCAAAATATTATGGACCCGCAAAACCAGCTCACGAGGGCTAAAGGGCTTAGCAATAAAATCATCTGCTCCCAAGCTCAGACCGTAAATCTTGTCCTGTTCACTGGTCTTAGCAGTAATAAATAGGAAAGGCTGCTCTGGTGATAAGTATTGAACTTCACTGATTAAATCATAACCATCCATCCGAGGCATCATGACATCTGTGATAATCAAATCAATCGGTTTTTTCTTGAACAGCTCTAGCGCTTCCAGTCCATCATGGGCTACCAAGACCTGATAACCTGCCTGAATTAAGTATCTCTGATGAATATCGGTGATTTCTACCTCGTCGTCAACGAGTAAAATTGTCTTTCCCATCTGTCTCTCCTTTGATAAAAACAGTGCTATACTGCTTTAAGTATAACACTATTTCTATTGTTTTACGATGATTTTAATCTGCTATTGAAAGAAAGTCCTGATTGCTGATTGAGTTGGTAAACTAGCCTTAGTCAGCCCACTATCCATCATTTATTTCCTTAGCTGATTAGTTTTCTTCTTTTTTGTTTTTCAAACCTAGACCACCGAGTAAACCTGCAAGTGCAAGCCCAAGGAAACCAATACTTGCCATTGATGTTTGAGCTTCACCAGTATTTGGTAGCATAGCTTTATCATCTGACATCATCTTGTCTGACATCATCGTATCAGACATCTTGTTAGCAGAAGCAGCCATGTTTTCACCTGCCATCGTATTGGTAGAGCTTGTCATAGTGTCAGCAGGCATGCTATCTGTAGTACCTGGAGCTGGAGTCTCAGTCTTCATACCTGATTTTTCCATTTGGTCATTTGCTGGCATTGCTTTATCAGTCTCTTTGGCTGGTGCCATCATGTCCTTATGGTCAGTAGCTGTTTGATGAGTCGCACCTGTAGCATGACTGTGATTCATCGGAGTCACGCCAGAGCCAGAGTTAGAAGGTGAGAAAGAACCATTCGCTGTGTCTGATGTTTCTTTAACATTTATCTTAATAGTAACTTGTTTAGTTGCTACGACATTTGTCAAGTCAGCTTTACCATCTTTGTTACCGTAAACTTTAACAGTAGCATTGTAAGTCTGAGTACCATTAGCACGAAGCTGATCGATTAAAGCTTGACCTTGTTTACCAACAGTATTGCCATTTAAGTCTACTTCATAGAAATATTGACCTTTTGTTTTCACATTTTCTCCTAATGGAGATAAAGCAGGATTTTTAGCTACACCATTATCAGACCATGGAGCCTTGTCAGAAGCTTTTAGTAATAGACGAGTCAACATACCATCACCAGCGAATAGTTCATAAGGAATTACTTGGTTTACACCGGCTGTGAATGGACCTTTTCCTTCAGCTTTTTCAAGATAAGCAGCAGGAACATCGATACTGTCTTTAATGTTATCTTTAACAGCTTTTTCGACAGTTTCTTTAGCAACTAATCCATTGATGTTGATGTCTACATTTTTAGTAGCAACTAGATTAGTCAAGTCAGCTTTACCGTCTTTATTTCCGTAAACTTTAACAGTAGCTTTATAAGTTTGAGTACCATTAGCACGAAGCTGATCAATTAAAGCTTGACCTTGTTTACCAACAGTATTGCCATTTAAGTCTACTTCATAGAAGTATTGACCTTTGGTTTTCACGTTTTCTCCTAATGGAGATAAAGCAGGATTTTTAGCTACACCATTATCAGACCAAGGAGCCTTATCAGAAGCTTTGAGCAAGAGACGAGTCAACATACCATCACCAGCGAATAGTTCATAAGGAATTACTTGGTTTACACCGGCTGTGAAAGGACCTTTTCCTTCAGCTTTTTCAAGATAAGCAGCAGGAACATCAATACTGTCTTTAACGTTGTTTTCAACTGCAGAGTTAACATCGCTTCTTGTTACAAGACCGTTCAAGGTAATATTTACTTTACGTTCCTTGACAACCTTAGTCAAATCAGGTTTATCTCCGGCTGCTTCATAGACAGTTAGGGTAGCTACATAGGTATTTGTACCATTAGTACGAAGTGTATCTAATAAATCCTGACCCTGCTTACCTGTGGTGTTACCATTCAAAGATACTTGATAGTAATACTTGTCATCAGGTAAATTTTTCACTGGTGGAATTTTCTCGTTTTGAGCGACACCGTTATCTGACCATGGAGCCTTGTCAGATGCTTTGAGCAAGAGACGAGTCAACATACCATCGCCTGCGAAAAGTTCATATTTAAGTGGTTTGTTTACACCAGCCAAGAAAGGACCGGGAACTTTGGCTTGTTCTAGGTAGCCCGCTGGGACATCAATACTGTCTTTAACATCCTTATCGACAGCTTTTTCAATATCTTCTGGAGTTGCTTGTGTCCCTGCCACATCATCTGTATCTACAGCGTCTTTTAAGACATCTGTTAGCTCTGGATTTTCTTGAGCTTCTTCACCTTTTTCAAAAAGTGTATCCAGACGAGAAGGGCTTGTTTCCTCGCTCACTTCAGTTCCTTCTGTAGTTGTCGGAAGTGAATTCGTATTTCCAGCAACGGCCTCAGGTTTCGCTTCAGCAAGAACGGTGTCTCCCTGAGTTTCTGCTAAGTCACCCTCTTTCGTTACCGATTCCCCTTCAGGTAAGACTTGAGCAGGGGTTGGATTGAGCCCATCGGCACGTACAGAACTTGGCTGACCAACTAGGACAAAAAAGCCACTGGCTACAACAACTGAGGCAACACCGACACTAAGACGGCGAATAGACCAACGAGTATATCTTTGATTTGGATTGAATTTCATAGGATTCTCCTTAGAGTTTTTCTTTATTTGATGACTCTAGTATAATCTCCTAAAATTAAAAAGGACTAAGAAAAAGTTAAAATTTTTCTTAAATCCCTCTTATAAAATACTTATATCAATTAAATCCATAAACAGATTTGGTGATTTGATAGACAACATTGGACAGTTTGCGAGCTGGCAAGACAGAATGTTTGGTCAAACGGCTGAGCATGGTCTTGCGGATAGCCTGAAAAACCTCTGGATTTTCCTGCTGAATATAGGTCCACAGCTCCCGTTTTTTGGCAAGATGCTCTGCTGTGCCTGCTCGGTTGAGCAGGGCACTGGAAATCACCGTCGTAATCTCAATATGATTCAGCAAATATTCTCGCATTTTGGGGTGACTCACTTGGGATAAATCAAGCTGGTCTACCAAGAGTCGATTGACTTTCAGTTGCTGATCAATGCGCTTAATCATCACTTGCTCATTGACAGACTGGTCCTCACGCCCAATCAAATAACGATAGAAATCGACAGGTAGATAGTACATGGTTTTGACCTGCTGAAGGGGTGTAAAGACAAAAAGATTATCGACATAAAAAGTATGCTCAGGCAATTGGAACTGGCTCGCTCGCAACAAATCTGTCCGGTAAATCAGCGAGTGCATCATGATATACTGGCCTTTTGAGAAATTTCCGACCTGATCCCAGCCAAAAATCTGCTGGACAGGCAAGACTGACTCGTAACTCATACTCTTCTTACGAGACTGACCTTCCTTTTCATAGACAAAATTAGTCACAAAGGCGTCAACCTCTTGACCCTTGCTCTCAAGTTCCTGCAAGGTTTCAAGAATTTTCAAATAAGCACGAGGATCCACCCAGTCATCACTATCAACTACTTTAAAATAGCGCCCAGAAGCCTCCGCCAAGCCGCGATTGACAGCACCTCCATGGCCTTTATTTTCCTGATAGATGGCTCTAACGAGGTTAGGATACTTGCTAGCTAAACGCTCAGCGATTTCCTGAGTCTGGTCCTGAGACCCGTCATTGATAATCAAAATCTCAACTTGCTCACCACCAATCACTAACGACTCCACACAGTAATGAAGATAGACTGCTGCATTATAGCTAGGAATGGCGATAGACAATAACTTCATAATCTGCTCCTTTAGGGGACTGATTTTTTCTTATACTCTTCGAAAATCTCTTCAAACCGCGTCAACCCTATCTGCAACCTCAAAACACTGTTTTGAGCAACCTGCGGCTAGTTTCCTAGTTTGATCTTTGATTTTCATTGAGTATTACTCTCTCTTGTCACTTCTTTCTATTTTACCATAAAGTTCAGCCTTTGAAGAACTTTTACTAGAATACAAGGCTTCTGTCTCTCTTTGCTATCTTGGGCATCAAAAAAGAGGAGAGCTTCCTCTTTTACGAATTCAATGCTGCTAGGGTATCCAAATACTGGTTGTTGATGACCGCCAAAATATAGGTATCTGCCTTCAAAAGGTCATCTGGTCCAAATTCAACATCCAATGGGGAATTTTCCTGCTCTCGGAAGCCCAAAATATTCAGATTGTATTTGCCACGAAGGTCTAATTTACTCAGACTTTGACCTGCCCAAGACTGAGGAATTTTCATCTCCACAATAGAGACATTTTTATCCAACTGAAAGACATCAACACTATTATGGAAAAGAATGGTCTGTGCTAGGGACTGCCCCATTTCATACTCTGGCGAGATAACCGAGTCAGCTCCAATCTTTTCCAGCACTTTCTTAGCAGTCTGACTTTTGACCTTAGCAATAACAGTCGGTACCCCCAAACTCTTACAGTGCATAACCGCAAGCACACTCGACTCCAGATTTTCACCTGTCGCGACTACAACGGTATCGCAGGTATCAATCCCTGCTGATCTCAATAATTCTTCATCTGTGATGTCACCAATCACTCCACGCGCCAAAACTGGCTCAAACTGATTGATGCGCTCTGCGTGGTCATCAATAGCGATAATATTCATATCCTGCTTGGCTAGGGCAGCTAGGACACTACTTCCAAAAATTCCCAAGCCTAAAATTCCAATCGTACGATCTGACATGCTCTTTCCTTTCTTAACCAATACTAATATCTGCTTTCATATAGTGAATCATATCTTTCTTTTCTGGATGGTAATCTGCTAGGCTGACCAGCAGAGTCAAGGGACCAATTCGTCCGATAAACATGAGAACCATAATCACACTTAGAGCTAATTTCCCTAAATCTGGAGTTAAATTTGCCGTCACTCCGACTGTCCCAAGAGCAGAAATGGTTTCAAATATGAGGTGGATAAAGGGAGGATTTCCCTTGGCTGTCATCCCTAGTAAAATCAAGCCCAGCAAGAAGGTCATCAAAAAGATAATAAAGACACTAAAGGATTTTTGAACCGTTCGCGGCGCAATCGTCCGTCGAGCGATATTGGCATGAGGTAAGCCTAGAAGCTCACTTCGTGCAAAGACCAAGAGGACAAAAAATGTGGTAATCTTGAGCCCCCCAGCTGTTCCTCCTGGAGCCCCACCTAGAAACATCTGCAAGATATAAATCAATAAGGTAACAGGACGAGCCATGCTGTAATCAATTGTCCCAAAACCAGCCGTTCTCATGCTGACAGTTTGGAAAAAGCTGACCAAGACCTTATCTGCAACAGGGAGATTGCCAATCGTCCCTGCATTGTTCCATTCAAGAACGAGACTGCTCACCGTCCCAAAAGCTAGTAGCCCCACCGTCAGTAATAAAACCAGTTTGGTGTGAAAATGCAGGCGCCCTTTTTTCTTTTTCCCTATATGCGTAGCAAGGTCAAACCAGACCATAAATCCAAGACCACCTGTGATAATCAAGCCTGCGATGACCAGATTGACCAAGGGATCAGTCTGAAAAGCAATCAAGCTCGTACTTCCAAAATTATCAAAACCGGCATTACAGAAGGCGGATATAGCTAGAAAAATAGCACTAAAGAGACCGCGCCCCCAGCCAAGTTGAGGAACAAAACGAAAACTGAGGAATAGAGCTCCCAAACCCTCAACCAAAAAAGTCGTGAGAAAAATAGAATAGACAAACTTTCTCAAAGATCGAGTCTCTCCATAACTAAAACTATCCTGAATAGTTGTACGGCTACGAAGACTAAGCTTTTGCTTGCTCTGGATATAGAAAACCCCAATAAAGGTCATGAGCCCCAGACCACCAATCTGAATCAAGAACATACAAATGAGCTGACCCCAAATATTGTAGGTATCAGCGACAGGCTGGGTAAAAAGACCTGTCACACAGACCATGGATACAGTTGTAAAGAGATGGTCAAAATAAGTCGCTCGAGAGCTAGGCACTTGCACAAAAGGCAAGCTCAAAAGAAGAGAGCCTAGTAAAATAACCAAGGCGAAACTCAAAAAAATACGACGAGCAGGCGACAAACGAGATAAGCCTAGCTTTATTTTTTCCTTAGATAATTTAAATAACATACATCCATTGTACCATAAAAAGTAGGAGAGTAGCTATATCTGAAAGGATATCTCAAGGCAGAGTTCCAAGGCCTTATCAAAAGCTTCCGAGCCCCAGTCACGACTATCGTACTGGTCCAAGTCAGCTAGGGAATCTGCTGTGAACAACAATTCACCCCAGAGAACCCCACGCAATTGAGCTACTGCCGCAAGCGCAGCACACTCCATCTCCACAACAGCACAGCTTTCTTCCTTACGATAAGCCACCTTTTCAGCCGTTTCTCGGTAAAAACCATCTGTCGTCCAGGTCATAACTTCTTCATAGGGAATCCCTCTGACTTCCAAAACTCGCTCAATGGCAGCAATAGCCTCTGGCTGCATTTCCATATAACGAGAAGGTGCCACATAGTGGTAACTGGCTCCTTCATCTCGCAGAGCGCGAACAGGGACTAGAAAGGCATTTTCCTCTATATCGGCTAGCACACCACAGGTACCTGTGGAAATAATCTGCTCCACACCATAGCCAATCAACCAATCCATAAACTGGGCTGCTGGAGCTGAACCGACAGGAGCCTGAGCCAGACAAATCTCCTCGCCTTTGTAGTTGATGACGTAGACTGGATAGGTCTTGGTGGCAGAAACGAACTCACCAACACTGTCCGCCCCTACTTCCCTCGCATAGCGGTCAATCTCCTCACCTAAAAAAGCATAAACACACTTCTTGGGCAACTGCAAATCCAATCTCTCGTGATTGGGCATGATAACCGCCTGAGGATTGTCATCAAACTCTAAAATAGGAATCGCATGCTTCTGAATCATAGTCTACCTCCTCTAATTTTGTACTATTGTATCAAAAGCTGACCGAATGTCAAGGAGGAGGCTGAGAATAAAAACAATACAATAACAATATTTTTGACAGAGACTCTTTTTAATGGTACAATGGACTTGCTTAAAAGTTCGATGAAATAAGCATATAAGAAAACACCACCGGTTGCCGCCAGTGGTGTTTTTTTGCGCTTGCTCAAGGCGCTCAGGCTATTTCTTTTTCTTGTCGCATTTGCTTGCTACAAATCGGATAAGCCACTCCGATAAGACATTCGCTAGTGTACCAGCAAGAATAGGTAGCAAGACAAGTTCGATGAAAACGCACATAAGATCACCTCCTGCCTGCGCAGTCTAGTGTTTGCGACCTTACTATTGTATCATCTTTGACTGAAAATAAATAGAAAAATCATTGATATCATCTAGTCATCCACAAAAACTCTCTCCTACACTAATACTTCTTGTATCAAAAAGCATCCCAATTACAAGATGCTTTGCAATTGCTTAATGAAGCAGACTTGCTAAGATATAGAGTAGGTGAATGTGAACCGGGTAAAAATGTAGAAGAAGTTTTTATCTCCACTCCCTTTTTCTCCATTATTGAAGAACAAGAGAATGATAGAAAAAAACAACACCCGCTGTTCCTTTTTACTTCTATTCCACAGATATCTCCTTAATCACGCGCGCAGGGTTGCCAGCTAATACAACATTGTCCCCAAAGGACTTGGTAATCACTGCCCCTGCTCCTGCGACGACATTATTTCCAAGTGTGACTCCAGGCAGGACAATGACGCCACCACCAGCCCAGAAATTGTCTCCGATTGTGATAGGCTTACCGTACTCAATACCTGAATTACGCTCATGTGGATCCAGCGGATGAAGTGGAGTCAGGAACTGACAGTTGGGACCAATCATGGCATTGTCCCCGATACGAATAGGGCAGACATCCAGCATGGTCAAGTTCCAGTTAGAATAAAAATTTTCCCCTAGATGGATATTGACACCGTAGTCCACCATCAAGCGAGTATTGATATAAAGATTTTGCCCAGTTGAGCCAAACCAAGCCTTAATGATTTCAGCTCCCTTCAAGGGATCTTCTTCCTTATTAAAAGCAGCCTGCTTTTGGCGAGAAGCCTGAGCCAAGGCCCGCAATTCTGGGTCCGATGGACGGTAAACCTCTCCTGCAATCATTTTCTGGTATTCACTAGTCATTGTGTTCTTCTCCTTATTCCCTACTATCATATCAAATTTTCTACATATCTGACTAGGATAAGGAGCATTTTATACAATCTATGCTCTGGTCTTTATCACATCCTATCTAGCTAAGCGGATACGCGTCACGATTCCGTCTGGGTCTGTCACTTCCAACTGAGTTGATGTCAGCCACTTGATAGACGCTTCAACTTCCTGTCCTCTTTCGGCAATTGCTAGAAATTCTTCTTTGCTTGCGACTTCAATGACATAGTAGGCCAAGCCGGGTAAACCTTGTTCACGTCTGGCTAGCCTTTTTCTTCCCCACTCGTTGACCGCTAAATGATGATGATAATCCCCAGACGCAATCCAACTAGCGCTAGGTAGACTAAATTTATCCTCTAGTCCTAAAACCTTTTGATAAAACCGGCTTGCTACTTGACTATCCTTGACAGAAAGATGGATATGCCCCATGCGCGTAGTAGAGACTATCTCAAAAGGTTCTACTTTACGTCCCATCTCATATATTTCTTGAGCAGATAAGGCTTCGGTTACTCCGACAATGCGCCCATCCTCACGAATATCCCAGTCCTCTATAGGCTTATCACGATAAATTTCAATCCCGTTCCCTTCTAAATCTTCCAGATAGATTGCTTCACTGTAGCCATGATCCGCCCCACCGACTAGCTGAATTTGCAGCTCTGCTATATGCTTAAACAGATTTGCCAAATCCTCACGACTTGGTAAAAGGATAGCTAGATGATAGAGACCATAGTGATCTTGCACCTCCTCTAGCCTGTCTGTTTTCAGTAAATGAACCAAAGCCTTTCCACCAGCTCCTAAAATACTTTCAGATTCTGTCTGAGAAAGGATCTCCAAGCCTAGAATCTGATGATAGAAGGCAGTCTGACTCACCACATCCTTTACATTTAAAACTGCCTCTGCCAAATAAATCTTACTATTGTATGCGTAGGTCACCTATTTCTCCTTTGCTCTTTTTATTGTAACTTTATTCATTACAACATTATACTCCTTTTTTACTTGGAGTCAAGTAGAACAACTCAAATAGCAGGACCAAACGAGGTTGGGCAAAAAGTCGACTTCAGGAGAAAATGAAGTAAATCTCCCCACAATAAAACGCATAGTACCAAGGTTTCTCTGACCTGATACTATGCGTTTTTCTGATTTCAAAGACTTCTTGCCCAGCATCGTTTGTGTTTATCCTCGTCCGCCAGGGGCTGGACCGCCAGGACCTCCATTCGGACCTCCGCCTCCAGGCATAGAATTGACAATATCTGTTTGTTTTTCGCCGTTGATGTAGATATCCCCACCTGTGTAGGTTGCTGTTCCATCAAAGTCAAAGCCTGATTGTCCTATCAATTTAATGGTTCCGCCTGTGACCGTGATATTCCCGTTTGAGTCAATTGGATCTGTGTCCCCTTGACCAACTTCTACAGTTAGATTTCCACCTGTCATGGTAAAGTAAATGTCGCTTTGCTGGGCATTTTTATTGGCTGCATTGACCCCATCATCTGTCGAGTAGACATTGATATCTCCACCATTGATCGTAATGGCTTTCCCTTCAATTCCTTCTGTGGAATTCTTGACGGTGTAAGTACCACTATCAATCACTAGGTTGCCAGAAGCGTGAATGCCGTCATCGCCTGCTGTGACTGTTATGGTATTGTTCGCCAAATACATATTTCCGACAGTCATATCGTCATCATTATCAACTTTAACACCATCTTCCTTGGCATCGATCGTCATGGTCGTACCAGTGATGTTGAGTTCATCATTGACATTAAAGGCATCTCCTACTGATGTGATGTTAAAGGTTCCACCAGTGATGTGAAGCGTATCATTTGCCTTGATAGCATTGCTTTTCTTGCCATCTACAGTAAGAGTCCCTGAACCATTGATGGTCAAATCAACCTTAGAAAAGAGAGCGGTATTTGCCTTTTCATCACTGTTAGAGCTTGAGTCAGAGAGACTGTTGGTGGTTCCCTCTGCTAGAGTGAGGTAGACATGACCTGCGCTTGTAGCCGAAATAGCCGCATCTGTATTGGTCATGGTCGCGCCTTTTAGGACAAGTTTCACATCATCAGACTTATCAGCTGCGATTTTAATTTGCACTCCGTCAGACTGACCAGAAATGACATAAGTACCTGCTTTTGAGATGGTCACCGTTGAGCCAGAAACTGTCACACCATCTCCAGAGACGTTTGCAGATGAACCAGACAATTCAATCTTAGAAGCAGTGCTTTCATCATAAGAAGTGTCGTAGTCCTTTTCTGTAAAATAAGAAGATTGACTGTTTTTAGCTGAAGTTGTGATAGCAGTGGTATCTGCCGCTGCAGTTGTACTTGACTTGGTCGTTGACTGCCCACAAGCTGTCATCAAGGTCAAAGCTGTTAAACTGGTTAAGATTAGAGTCCATTTTTTTGATTTCATACTTTTTTCCTCGCCTTCATTTAGCTTGACCTTAGTTTACAGGGTAAGTCTGAAAAAAATCTAAACTTTTTCTGAAAGTTTTCTTAAGTTCAGTTTCAGTTAAGTTATCTTTAACAAAAGTTTTAGGAAAATTCCATAGACTAATTACAAGCAAGTTCAACTTGCCCAGACACACCTATCTGCTAATAAGATAGTGTACTGAAATAGTTTGATAAAGGAGACAAGATTTATGAAGCCAATTGAAACAAGCTTTAAACGAATTGAAACCAAATATGTCGTTACCAAAGCTGACTTGGCTAATTTAATAGAGGACTTAAAAATATATCTCGTCGAGGATGATTATCCAACTTCGACCATTTCCAACATCTACTTTGATACAGAGCAATTTGATATGATTCAGAATGATAGCCAATATACTAAGCGCAAAGAAAAGATTCGGATGCGAACCTATCTCAGTCAAGTCCAGCCTAATAGTCAGGTGTTTTTAGAAATCAAATCTAAGGACAGAGCTGGTGTCGGGCTAAAATATCGTCTCTTATCGACTCCCCAGTCTATCACCCAGTTTATGACCAAGGGACAGCTGGATAGCAGTATCAAGGATCGAATGATGATTGAAAAAATTCAACAACTCCAAGAGGAATATCAGAAAGCCATCATCCCTCGTATGTATATCTACTACGACCGTTTTTCTCTCAAGGAAAAGAAAGAAATTAGCGGATTCCCCTACAATAAAATTCGTGTCACCATTGACCAAAATCTAACCTATCGTAATAATAATATCAGTTTATTTTCAGGAAAGGACGGTTTCCCTCTACTAAGCGAGGACATTGTTATCATGGAAATCAAAGCACCGGGCAGAAAACCCCAATGGCTACAAGATATTCTCGACCAATATGGACTGGTAGAACAGAAATTTTCAAAATATAGCTGCGCCTACCACAAGTCTCAAGGGCTGGACTATAACCCACGACCAAGCACAGAAAGTGTAGGTACTACTTATGTCTAATCTTTTCAACTCTATTTTCAACGACACAACTGCTACTGCCAATCCCATCCAGCTCTTTCTAGCTCTCTTGGTCAGCCTGATTTTAGGTTTGGCTCTGACCTGGGCCTACAAACACCGTACCCTCTATACACGGGAATTTGCGGTTAGTTTGACCCTACTCCCCTGCTTGATGACCTTGGTCATCTTTCTGGTAAATGGCAGCTTAGGAACCTCTATCGCTGTTGCAGGAACCTTTAGCCTCATTCGTTTCCGTTCAGCCACCAGTGGCTCACGGGAACTAATTGCTATCTTTCTTGCCATGATTATCGGGCTGGCGGCAGGGACAGGCTACCTAGCCTTAGCTGTTCTCTTCACCGTCTTTATCTTAGCAGTATGGCTTCTTTTAGAAAAACAACAAAGCAAGAGCAACCACCAACGTCGCAGACTATTAACTATCACAATCGCCAACCAAGAAAATCAACTCCAAACTATCCAATCTGGGCTATCACAATTCTGTACTGAGTTAGACCTCATCTCCATTGATACCAGCAATGATGGAGAACAAGTCACCACTGTCTACGAAGTGGATTTCAAGGCTCAAACTAATGATTTCCAAATCATCAATTACCTCACTAAAGAACAAGATACTTACCAGGTTTCCCTGACCAAGAATGCCAAGAAGAGAAAGAATTTGTAATTTTCAAATCAAATAGCAAACTAAGAATCTCTTGAGTGCCGCCATTCTTTACCAATCAAAAAAACTCCGTAGTCTCTAGCGCCATAAATCCGGCTAGAGATTACAGAGTTATTTTTTAATCTAAACTTCCTACAAGAGTATATTGTCTACTGGAAGGATATGGTATTTGTAGGGAATACTTTAAAGAGTTCTTACAGGAAGTCAATATTAACTAGTTATATTAGGTTTAGTTTACCCATTCACCATTAGCATTGACTCTATAGCCCTCTACAGTTGTGTTGACTGCAAGGGCACCTGAGCCATTGACATAGTACCATTTGTCTGATACTTTGAACCATTGGCTTGCTTTCATAGCACCTGATGCTTCAAGATAGTACCAGGTATCTCCATCTTTCACCCAACCTGTTGCCATTGAACCGTTAGCATTTAGGTAGTACCATGAACCGTTGTCTTGTAGCCATCCTGTCGCCATTGAACCATCAGTATTGTAGAAGTACCACATACCATTTTCTTGTTTCCAACCTGTTTTTGGAGCGGCTGGTTTAGCTGGTTCTACTACAGAATATGAGCTGTATGATGGAACATATGATGAGTATGAAGGGACATATGTCGGATTAGATGGTCTTGCAGGAACAGAAGGTTGTGCTGGAGTTTCAGCTGGTTTTTCCGCCGGTTTTTCAGCTGGTTTTTCCGCCGGTTTTTCCGCTGGTTTTTCTGCTGGTTTCTCCGCCGGTTTTTCTGCCGGTTTTTCCGCTGGTTTTTCTGCTGGTTTTTCTGCTGGTTTCTCCGCCGGTTTTTCTGCTGGTTTCTCCGCTGGTTTTTCCGCTGGTTTCTCTGCCGGTTTTTCCACTGGTTTTTCTGCTGGTTTCTCCGCCGGTTTTTCTGCTGGTTTCTCCGCCGGTTTTTCCGCTGGTTTTTCTTTAGCTTTATCTTCTTCTGCAGCTTTCTTATTTAATTCATCGATAAATTTTTCAGCTTGTTTTGCAGTTAAGCCTTTTTTGAAGCCTTCTACAATTTGTTTTCTTGTTTCATCTGATGCTGCTTTTAATGCTGCAATTGTATCAGCTTTTGCTTTTGCTTCTTCTGGACTATTAGTTTCAGCTTTTTCTAATTCTGCGATTGCTGCTTTCAATGCTGCATCATAGTTTGCTAAAAATTCTTCCTGAGCCGCTTTCTCTTTTTCTGCTGACTTTTTATTTGCATCATCGATTGCTTTTTCAGCGTCTTCTGCAGTTAAGCCTTGTTTGAAACCTTCTACGATTTTAGCTTTTGTTTTATCTGCTTCTGCTTTTAATTTTGCAATCGTATCTTGAATTTGTTCTTCTATTTCAGGATTATTTTTTGCATCTTCTTCTAATTTTGCAATCGTATCCTTTAATGCCTTGTCAAAATTAGCTAAAAATTCTTTTTGAGCAGCTGCTTCTTCCTTAGCTTCTTGTTCCTCTGCTACTTCCTCTTCTTTAGCTTTTGCTTCTATTTCTTCTTCAGCATCTTCTGCAGTTAGACCTTTTTTGAAGCGTTCTTCATAGTCAGCTTTCTGAGCTTTAGTTCGTTTTTTAAATTCATCAATAAACCCTTGAATTTGGTTTTGTAATTCTGGATCTTCTTTTGCATTGTCTAAATATTCTTTTAATTCTTTAACTGTAGCTTCTGCAGCTTTATCAAAATTAGATAAGAATTCTTTTTGAGCAGCTGCTTCTTCCTTAGCTTTTTCTGCAGCTTCTTCTGCAGCTTTTTTATTAGCTTCATCTATTGCTTCTTCAGCGTCTTCTGCAGTTAGACCTTCTTTGAAGCGTTTTTCATAGTCAGCCTTCTGGGCCTTAGTTCGTTTTTCAAATTCATCAATAAACCCTTGAATTTGGTTTTGTAATTCTGGATTTTCTTTTGCATTGTCTAAATCTTCTTTTAATTCTTTAACTATAGCTTCTGCAGCTTTATCAAAATTAGATAAGAATTCTTTTTGAGCAGCTGCTTCTTCCTTAGCTTCTTTTTCTTCTGCAACTTCCTCTTCTTTAGCTTTTTCTTCTACTTCTTCTTCAGCCTTTTCTACAGTTAGACCTTCTTTGAAGCGTTTTTCATAGTCAGCCTTCTGAGCTTCAGTTCGTTTTTTAAATTCATCAATAAACCCTTGAATTTGTTTTTCTAATTCTGGATCTCCTTTTGCATTCTCTAAATATTCTTCTAATTCTTTAACTATAGCTTCTGCAGCTTTATCAAAATTAGATAAGAATTCTCGTTGCTTCTCTGATAAAGATTGTTCGACAGCTTGTGGAGCGTCTTCTGCTCTTACAACAGTAGGCTGAGACGCAACAAAACCAGCCCCTAAGATAGCGACGCTGGCTAGACTTGTTAAAATCATTTTTTTCTTATTCATCATTTACCTCTTTTCTGATAATCATTTTCAGACTATGCCTATATTAAGTATACCCCCCCCCCACAAATCTTTGTCAAGTGTTTTATATTAAATTTTTGTTACATTTTTGTTCGGGATTTTATTTGTTTTATCAAAGTTTTTATGAAAATCGTTTTGAAAACTTTGATATTTCTTTACATTTTCTTTCCTAGAGTTTCTCTTTTATTCTGGTGTGTATTTGCTTCTCACACTGCTTTTCTATTGCAGATGAGACTCAATGAAAATCAAAAAGCAAACTAGGAAGCGAATCGTAGGTTGCTCAAAACACTGTTTTGAGGTTGCAGATAGAACTGGCGAAGTCAGTAACATATACCTACACCAAGGCGAAGCTGACGTGGTTTGAAGAGATTTTCGAAGAGTATAAAGCTCACATTCCAGAAATAAACAGATACCAAAAGCAAATGTTCAAGCTTGATTTTTGAATTAGGAATACTCCAGCGATGACTCGTCCTTATTTTCAGTGAATAGCAACTGACTCTAAACACTCCAAAAAAAGAGGCCAATGTTTGCCATCAACCTCTTTCTTATCGTTCATTCTTTTTACTAAGTAAGATGAATACTTTACCTATGACTTACTATCTTCATTCTAGTTTACCCATTCACCATTACCATTTACACGGTAACCATCTGGTGTTGTTGTGCTAACAGCCAAAGCGCCTGAACCATTTGCATAGTACCAGTGTTGACCTACTTTAAACCAACCCGTCTTCATGATCCCTTCTTCATCAAGGTAATACCAGGTACCATTTTCCTTGTACCAGCCTGTTTTCATAGCTCCTGAGCTATCAAAGTAGAACCATCTGCTACCATCTGTTCCCCAGCCTGTAAACATAGCGCCTGAGTTACTTAGATAATACACCGATCCATCAACTTCTACAAATCCAGTCTGCATGACACCTAGGTCATTCAAGTAGTACCATTGACCACCTGTTTTCAACCAGCCTGTCTTCACATCACCAGACTCATAAAAATACCACTTGCCATTAGACTGCACCCAGCCAGACTGATCAGACGTAGATTTTCTGAAATCTTTCAGCGGTGTTTCTACAACCATTGCTTTACTTTTAACTGTTGAAAGGTTTGAGGCAGTCACTTCTGTGTACTGAACAGCAGAACCATATCCACCAGCTAATTCCTCTGAAGAAGTCGTAGTTCCTAAAGCCAGAGCAACCGTTGCTGCCTTCTGAGGACTAGCTGCATTTTTAAAAGCAGCAAGACCCACATGGGTAAATTTAGGGTTAATCAAGTTCTCATAATAAGATGAAAATTCTTTTGATGTTTTATCTTTCTTTTTCGCCACATATTGCGCCTTTTCAGCATGCCAGTTTTCAATTGCTTTTAGAAATCCATCAGGATTCAAATCTAAAGCTTCTCCACTTAGGCTATTACCAGATGGAAAGGCAGTCCAGTTGTTTTTGCTGGAAAGACGTTCAGCCTTCAGCGCAACAGATACCTCAGCAGCGCGTACAAAAGCCGTTTTTTCATGGTCAACTGACCATTTGACAGGAACATACTTATCTACCAAACCTTCGTCGGCTGCTTCTTTACGAATTTTATTGATAGCATCTAAAATAGATTGTTGATGAGGAGGCAAAAATTCTCCCTTGATTCCAACCAAAACATTGCCACTAGAAGGTTTTAGCACCTCTGAGGTCAATACATTACCATCAGCAGATTGCGTTGCCACCAATCTGTCATTCGCAAAAACATCATTTGTCAAAACTGCTCCTGCCAAGGTCAAAGCCAAGGCACTAGCAAATACAATTTTCTTCATTGTTTACTCCTTATATCTTTTGAATCGTATCTTGATAAATACTTTTTAACACCTAATTATATCATATTTTCCTACTATTTGTCTTTGCTTACCTATTCCTAAATCCCAAAAGTAGGCGCAATGATTCTTTTATTTCACAACAAGCTCATAACGTGTCTTACTTGTAAAGATTTGACCGGCTTTGAGAATGACTTGGTCTTTGAGGTTACTGTGAATGGCATCTGGTAAAGCTTGCGCTTCAAGGGCAATCCCATTGTGCTGTACCATTGGCTGACCTCTTATGATGACACTCTCATCCACAAAGTTTGCTGTGTAGACTACAAAGCAAGGAGCCTCTGTCTTGAAGAGCAGGAAGCGACCTGAGTTTTGGTCATAAAGGAAACCAGCATTATCATGACCTGCAGGAAGGGCAAATGGATGATCCAAACCAGATACCAGCTGGATTTGCTCATCTTCTTCTGCAAAGATATCCTTCAACAAGGCACCATTGTAGATGTGTTTGACCACATCACGATTGGCATCTGGAGTTTTGGCTGGAACACCGTCGGGAGCGATTGGATAAATGCCCTCTGTGTTTAGTTGGAAGACATGGCGGTCAATGGTCTGCGTGAAATCACCAGACAAGTTGAAATAGCTGTGGTTGGTTGGATTGACCAGCGTATCCTGATCTGTTGTTACCTTGTAGCTGATTTCATAGGCACCAGTTTCTTCCAAGTGATAGCTGATCCAGATTTTGAGATTGCCGGGAAATCCTCCTGTCCCATCTGTACGCTCTGTGTAGAGGGTCAAGCCATGGTCGCTCACTTCAACTCGTTCAAACAAGCTGGAATCCCAACCAGTTGAACCACTGTGGTTACAGTTGCTAGCATTGTTGACTTCCAGATGATAGGTCTTGCTATTCAGCTCAAAGGTCGCACCTGCAATACGGCCCGCCACAGGACCTACGCTAGCTCCATGCTTGGGACTATTGCCTACATAGCTATCAAAATCATCAAAACCCAAAATAACATTGGCAAAATTTCCAGCCTTGTCAGGTGTGACATAGCGCAGGATGGTCGCACCATAAGTCATGACCTCAAGTTGGTAGCCACCGTTCGTCTCAAAACGATAGGCCAAGACATCCTTGCCCTCAACATTTCCAAATACACGCTCTGTATATGCTTTCATTCTGTTCTCCTTTTACTATTTCTCCCAAGCAAACAAACCATAGAAAGCACCTTGACAATCTATGGTTTACTTGTATGATTTACAAACCCCTTTATCAAGAATCTATAAACGCAGTATTACTTTTGATATTCGTGGATGATAACACCTTGTACCACACGGTTTACTGTACCAGTAGGTGATGGTGTGTCTGGTTTATTTTCTACCTTGAGTGAAGTCAATAGGGCAAAGAGTTGGGCATAAACGATGTAAGGGAAGACACGGTAAATATCATTCAAGACACCGCCACAACCAAGGGCAACTTCTTTGACATTTTCAAGACCAAAGGCTTGATCACTCAAAAGCACAACACGGCGAGCAATCTGATCACCAGCAACTTCACGAACCAAGTCCAAGTCGTACTTGCGAGTGTAGTCTGTTGTTGTACCAAAGAGCAAAACAACTGTATTTTCGTTGATAAGAGATTTTGGACCGTGACGGAAGCCGACTGGACTTTCATACATGGTCGCCACTTGGCCAGCTGTTAATTCCAAAATCTTGAGCTGAGCTTCATGAGCAAGCCCAAAGAAAGGACCAGCGCCTAGATAGATGACACGGTTAAAGTCTAGGTCAACAAGTTCTTTGACATCTTCTGCATTGTCTAAAACTTTACGGGCAAGACTAGATACAACTTCAAAACGTTCAGCTTTCACAGCAAATTCTGTAGGATCAAAGACCAAAAGAGCTGTCAACATCATAGAGGTAAAGCTAGAAGTCATGGCAAAGCCAGCATCATTAGAGGCAGCTGGTTGCAAAAGCAAGAGATTGCGCTCATCTCCATGAGCTTGAAGAGCCAATTTACCATCTGCTGCACAAGTAATCGTCACTTGGTAAAGCTCATCCACCAAGGCTTTTGCCAAATCAACAGTCGCCACACTTTCAGGCGAATTTCCACTACGGGCAAAGGAAACAAGGACAGTTGCCACATCTTTTTTCAAATAGGTTTCTGGATTGGCAACGATATCTGTTGTCGCAATAGCATTGAAATTCCATTTGCGTTCGTCATAGACTTCCTTAAAGTAAGGTACCAAGGTATCTCCCACATAAGCAGAAGTCCCCGCACCTGTCAAGATAACCTTGATATAGTCATGTTTATCCGCAATCCCTTGTAGAAAGGCTGCAATTTCTTCACCTTGTGCTTGATAAGATTCAAAAGCTTCTTTCCATACATCAGGCTGTTGGTAAATTTCACGTGTAGTGATTTCTGCACCCAATTCGAGTAAGTCTTCTTTTGTATAATGTAGCATTGAGTTCCTCTTTTTCTATTAAAGATGGGAATGGGAGTAAGCCCCATTCCCATGTATATTCTATATCAGTTATTCTGACGATGTTCACGTTGTCACATGAATTGAATCGAGTTCCAACTAAAATCTTTGGGAAAAAGACCGATTATCGTCGGAGCATCGCTCCATCCTCCTATCGCCTATTTTCCCTGTGATTTTCACGCTGTCACATCGTATACTCAATGAAAATCAAAGAGCAAACTAGGAAACTAGCCGCAGGCTGCTCAAAACACTGTTTTGAGGTTGTGGATAGAACTAACGAAGTCAGTAACCATACCTACGGCAAGGAGACACTAGTATGGTTTGAAGAGATTTTCGAAGAGTATTATTCATCTTCGTCATCATCGAAGCCCGCTAACAGGTCATTGACTTTCACAATGCTTTCTGCAGCACGGTTCTTATAGTCCGCATCTGCGCCTGTAAGGCTCGCATTGATAAATTCAATCACCATTGGAAGATTCATCCCTGCGTAAAGTTCGATGTCACGACCTTCCATAATCAAACGGCTTACCACGTTACATGGTGTTCCACCGAGAAGATCCGCAAAGACTAGAAAATCATCCAATCCTTCAATAGCAGCTTCAAATTTTGCAGTAAATTCTTCTGGCCCATCTTCTGGAAGAAGAGCTACTGTGTAAATGTTGTCTTGTGGGCCCATAATCATTTCTGTGCTACCTTTAAGCTCCTCACAGAAGCGACCATGGCTCACCAAAATTAATGATTTGGTCATAAGGAATTACATTCCAAATGCAAAGTGACCAAGGGCAGAAAGACCTACTGCAAGAGCGATAATGATACCGATAGCTTTAGTAGAAGTCATACCTTTCTTACCAAGCAACCAGAAGATAAAGGCAGTAAAGATTGCTGGAAGCAAACGTGGGAAGATTTGGTTCAAGATGTCTTGGAAATCAATCATCTTTTCACCGATTGGCAACTTGTAAGAAATTTCAAAGTTGATCATTGTTGCTACAAGAGCACCCATCATGAAGACACCAAGTACAGATGCAGCGTCAATCAAAGCTGTCAAGGTACTTTGCATGTTGTTGATAAGGTTAACCCCTTCTTTGTAGGCAAATTCCAACTGTTTCCAACGGAAGATGTCATACGCTACTGCAACTGCAATCCAAAAGAAGATACCCCAAGGTTGGCCAGCGATAGCCATAGTTGCTGCGACTGACCCCATGATAGCAGGTACAAGTGAACCAAAGATTGTATCTCCAAGAGGAGCAAATGGTCCCATCAAACCTGTCTTGATACCGTTAACGGCGTCTTTTGAACCCACACCATCTTTTTCTTCCATGGCAAGGTCAAAACCAGCGATAATGGTATGGAAGAATGGTGAAGTATTGAAGAATTGAGTATGAACTTTCATCATTTCTTTCAATTCAGGAGTTCCATCCCCATACATTTTACGCAATTGAGGCAAGATCATATAAAGGTAACCAGAAGCTTGCATACGTTCGTAGTTCCAACCTAATTGGAAAGTAAACAAGCTACGTTTGTTGATTTGATTAAAATCTTCTTTTGTTAGTTTGTAATTAGAATTCGTCATCTTCGATTTCCCCACTTTCTGATGGTGTAGAAGGTGCTGCTACAGCTACTTTTTGGCTATTTTTGAAGTGAAGCACTGCAAGGAAGATACCTACGATAGAAATACCAATCATAGACAAACCTTTGAAGTTGTTCACGAAACCAATTTTTTCAGCAACTTCAGCAGGAAGAGTACCTACGATACCAGCAACAGCGCCACCAAGACCTGTTACATATGAGTAAAGAACAGTCAACATAGCTGTCAAACCAAATCCCATAGCAAGGTAGTGAAGGTTACGTTTAACTGGAAGGTAACGAAGCAAGATTGCAAATCCAAGACCTGGAAGCATACGTCCTGCGAGTGTCAAACCATCTGCAATCCATTGGTATTCTGTCACTAAGTCTACTACATGTTGTACAAAGGCACCACCAAAAGCAAGCGCAAAGAAGACTGGAAGGGCACGAGATAGAGCCCAAGGAATCGCACCAAGCAGGTAGTTGCGTTCAATACCTTTATAGTCATAGCGTTCGATTGCAGCATCCACACGGTGAGCGAAGAAGGTAGTAGTCATACGACCAAGAACGTCGAAGTAAGTCAAGAGAGCTGCTACTGGTACAGCGATTGTAGTAATTGCAAGCGGTGCATCAATTCCTTGTGAAACAGAGAAGGCTGTCGCAAGAACCGCACCAGAAGTTGCGTCGATACGAGAAGCACCACCGAAGGTACCAACCCCAAGAACGAACAGTTGCAAGTTACCACCGATAAGCAAACCGGTAGTCACATCTCCCATGATTAAACCAGTAATGAAACCAGCAAATACAGGGGAACCTGCAGATGAAACGATCGTCAACTCATCACAGATTTGATAAGCTGAGTACAAAGTGAGAAGTAAAATTTGCCACCATTGTATCATAACAATGACCTCCTAAAAATTTTTTTCCTATTTTAATAAGCTCAAAAAGTCTGAAATTGGATCATTTGGAACCATTTGAGCAGTAAGTTTAACACCTTTTTCTGCCAGTTTGTGGAAATCTTCCACATCCTTGTCCACTACGTTGATAGAACGTGTAATAGAACGAGTTTCTGGTGTTTGAGACATATTCCCAACATTTAGGGTTTCAAGTGGTACACCTGCTTCTACCAAACCAAGGAAGCGGTCTGGCTTACGAGCCACGATAAAGAGACGTTGGCTATCGTATTTACCAGCAAGAATATTGGCTGCGGCTTTCTCAACTGGCAAAATACTCAATTTTACACCTGGTGGTGTCGCAAGTTTCAAACCACTCTTTTCAACGTCATTGTTGACAACTTCGTTATCTACAACCATAATACGTGAAACATTTAGTTTCCCAGCCCAAAGATTGGCTACTTGTCCGTGGATCAAACGTCCATCGATACGGCATCCTACAATTGTCATAAGTTTTCCCCCTTTATATGTTTTAGTGTAGGTTTACGAGTTAAATGAATCTCTTCTTTATATTGACCTTCTGTTTCAAAGATGATGATGCGGTTATCACCTTCCTTGAGATAGCTATGAGGGATATAAAGCGAGAGGGTCGGGCCGACGTTCCAAAAACGTCCTAGATTCTGCCCATTGACAAAGGCAACTCCCTTACCAAACTCAGACAAGTCTAGGTAAGTATCTTTTGGCTCTTGGACTGTAAAGTCATAAGCGTAAAAGGCTGGTTGTCCTTGAGTCCATCCTTTTGAAAAATCAATTTTCTCAGGATTATCTAGTGGGAGTGGATAGTGTTTCCAGTTTAGTAAGAAGTGCAAATCCTTACAAACCCCTGTCCGAATTCCCTTACGTTGCGTATCCGCTAAGAACTTATGACCATAGTTGACACGCCCCATATTTTCTATCAAGACATCAATCCTAGATAACGCTTTCTTTTCGCCTTGATAAAAAATATCTTCCCCAATCTCTGTCTGATATTGGGTTTTGACCCATTGATCATCGACATACAGCTGAGCCCTATCTCGACCATCAATGATACGAAGTCTTTCTTCTTCTGCATCCCAGTTTGTTTCTGTTCGATAGAGTAGGTAGCCATAGCTTTGTCCCAACTCCTCCATCTTTTTAGGATAGAGACTTTCTACTGGACTTGACAAGCTATCCAAGGTTTCAAACAAGGAAACTTTTTCAACCAGTGGAATAGCATCCAACTCCATACTCTCTTTGTAGAGGGGTTCCAACTGCGGATACTCTGGAAAATGTGTTGCCATCATCTTCTTGACTGCCAGATATTTGGCAGTTGGATTTCCTTCTTCATCCAGAAGGGCATCGTAATCATAAGATGTAACTTGTGGCAGGTCCAAGGTTCCTCGAGCTGAGCAACCATTCATGAAGCCAAAGTTTGTACCACCGTGGAACATGTAAAGATTGATGGAACCTTGCTCCAAAACCTCTCGAACTGCATCTGCCAATTCCTTAGGATCCCGTGTGATAATCGGTTCTTTCCAACGATTGAACCAGCCATCCCAGAACTCCATACACATGAGCGGCCATTTCTTGCCATGTTCATCAAAGAATTCCTGCATCTGTGAAAAGTTGTAAGGTGCCTTAGAACCAAAGTTGCCTGTTACAAAGAGATCATCTTCAATTAAGGTTCCCGCTTTTAGAGTAGCTCTCCAAGGACCATCTGATGTAAAGAGAGGACAGGTTACGCCACGCTCTTCCATCAGCTGTCGAATGGCTCTCAGGTAAGCCTTATCTTCTCCGTAAGAACCATACTCATTTTCAACCTGCATCATGAGGATATTGCCACCATTGTCCAACAGATGTGGAACCAATCGTGGTAAGAGCTGATCATAATAGCGACCGACAGCCTCAATATAGGCAGGATCTGAAGAACGAATCCTCATGTCTTTGGTTAAGAGCCAAGCCGGCAAACCACCGAATTCCCACTCCGCACAGATGAAGGGTGACGGACGAACGATAGCGTAGAGACCCAAATCTTGTGCTGTCTGAAGAAACCTCTCCAAATCCAGAGCCCCTTCAAAGTTAAACTCGCCCTCACGAGGCTCGTGTAAATTCCAAGCAACATAAGTCTCTACCGTATTAAAGCCAAGAGCCTTCAAGTTATAGAGCGAATGATACCAATCTTCTGGAGGAACCCTAAAATAATGAATGGCGCCAGATAAAATCTTAAATGATTTTCCATCGAGATAGAAATCATCTCGTATCTCAAATCGTGTCATAAAACTACCTTCTGACCGCGAAAGTTTACGCTTTCATTTGTTGTTATAGCAATTATAAACCAATCTGTTTGAATTGTCAATAGAAATTGTCGGAATATTTGCTAGAATTTTACTATTATACACACGTTCAATTAGTTTCAAACATTTTCAGACCCATTTCAAACGCTCTTTACATTCAGAATATAGAACCTAAAATAATTTTGTATAAAATACATTTATAAAATACGAGCAATCCCTATATAGCTTAATTTTTCAAACTATTATTCTAATTTTTTATTCAAAAGACTACTATTTTTTTCGCTTTTATGGTAAAATTTTCTATGGAGAAGGAAAATAGAGGTAAAAATATGGCAATTCCCAAATATCAATACATAAAAGACGAATTAAAAAATAAAATCATCTCTGGGCAGTTTAGCAGTGGAGATAAATTTTACACTGAAGCAGAACTCATTTCAATGTACGATGTCAGTTCTATCACAGTTGTCCGCGCCTTAAACGACCTTGCTAAAGATGGATATATTGTCCGCCAACAAGGAAAAGGAACCTTCGTTTCACGTGCACGCAAACACAAGCTTGTAGAGTTTTCGGATGTAGAAGTTTTTGAAACTAAAGATGATAAAGTTACCGTCCTTTCTATTGAGCGCGGAAACAAATTAAACTACTTAGAAAAACTTGGGCTACGCGGTGACCAGTTCTACTACAAGATTGAACGTATACGCGCAACGAATGGTGTCGTATACATCTACCACACATCTTACATTCCAGAACAATACATCAACGCAAATTATCCAAATCTTGAATATTATAGCTCTATCTATAACCGTTTCAAATTGGATTACCACATTCATATGAATGATGAACATTTTGAAGAAATCAATGAAATAACATTTCCAACTCCAGAACATGCGGCTTCGGTCCTCGGAGTCGATGAGCAATTCCCAACCGTTTTACAAACCAAGACTACTAAGTTAGAATCCACTGGCCAAGTTCTCGCATACAGCGAAACTTATAAACGAGCGGATTACTACAAGATTAAATTCATCTCATGTGACCGTGATCACTAAGAAGAAAGCCTGAGCCTAATCGCTTGGGCTTTTTTCTATGCTTATTATATGACATAGTAGATTGAAATAGAATATGGACAAATCGATTAGGAAATTCAAATCAATTTCTAGTAATATTTTAGAAGTCACAGTATACTATTCTATATTCAACATATTATAAAATATTGGTTATTTTTTTCAAAAGCACTTTAATAAAAAAGAAACATCGAAGTTCTGCTACTCCAGTAAATAGAGTAATAGAACTTCGATTTTATTTTAATTATCCTAAACCAAGACGTTCAAAGATATCATCCACTCGTTTAGTGTAGTAAAGAGGGTTGAAAATCTCGTCGATTTCCTCTTGTGTGAGGCGTGATGTTACTTCTGGATCTGCTTCCAACAGTGGTTTAAAGTCTACTTGATTATCCCAAGAGTAGGCTGTTTTTGGTTGTACCAAGTCATAGGCTTGCTCACGGGTCATCCCTTTTTCAATCAAAGTCAACATAGCCCGTTGGCTAAAGATCAAACCAAATGTAGAGTTCATGTTGCGAATCATGTTTTCTGGGAAGACCGTCAAGTTCTTGACAATATTTCCAAAGCGGTTGAGCATGTAGTCAATCAAGATAGTTGTATCTGGTGTGATGATGCGCTCAGCTGATGAGTGGGAAATATCGCGTTCGTGCCAGAGAGCAACGTTTTCATAGGCTGTAATCATGTGACCACGGATAACACGCGCCAGACCAGTCATATTTTCAGAACCGATTGGGTTGCGTTTGTGAGGCATTGCTGAAGATCCTTTTTGCCCTTTAGCAAAAAATTCTTCTACTTCTCGTTGTTCTGATTTTTGCAAACCACGAATCTCAGTCGCCATACGCTCGATTGAAGTCGCGATGCTAGCAAGAACTGCAAAGTACTCAGCGTGAAGGTCACGAGGAAGGACTTGTGTAGAAATTTCTTGGGCACGGATACCCAATTTGTCGCAGACGTATTGCTCAACGAATGGTGGGATGTTGGCGAAGTTTCCAACCGCACCAGAAATCTTACCAGCTTCCACACCAGCAGCCGCATGCTCAAAACGCTCGATATTGCGCTTCATTTCACTATACCAAGTCGCCAATTTAAGACCAAAGGTTGTCGGCTCAGCGTGCACACCGTGGGTACGACCCATCATGATGGTAAACTTGTGCTCCTTAGCCTTATCAGCGATGATGTTGGTGAAATTTTCAAGGTCACGACGGATGATGTCGTTGGCCTGCTTGTAAAGGTAACCGTAGGCCGTGTCCACCACGTCAGTAGAAGTCAAGCCATAGTGGACCCACTTGCGCTCTTCACCAAGCGTCTCAGAAACCGCACGCGTGAAAGCCACCACGTCATGACGAGTCTCCTGCTCAATTTCCAAAATACGGTCGATGTCAAAGTCCGCTTTCTCGCGGATCAAAGCCACATCTTCCTTAGGGATTTCCCCCAACTCAGCCCATGCCTCGTCAGCCAAGATTTCCACCTCAAGCCAAGCACGGTATTTATTTTCTTCACTCCAAATATTCGCCATCTCAGGGCGAGAGTAACGGTCGATCATTGTTGTTTCTCCTTAAAAATCTTTTTTATCTATGAGGCTCAGGAAACTTTGCATTATTAGATGCTAAATTAGGGTTTGTAGAAAATAAAATTAGGAAGTAATAATCCTTTGATTACTCTAATCAGCTATCATGCAAACTTCAACCATTGCAATAAGTCAAATGGTATGATTCTCTTATTCTAAAATCTCACACTTCCATTGTTCAAGTCTATTTTCCGCATTTGATACACCCTCTAAATGTTTTAAAACATGTAAATCATCTAAAAGATAAAGCAAAACTAGTAAATCTCTAGCTGTTTTTTTTCGTTCTTCATCAGAAATGGTATCAAAGAAATCAATACTCAAAGTTTTAACCGGATCCTTAAAATGACTTTCACCGTTTAAAACCAGTCTATACATAAGATTCTCAAAATAAGTTCTGTATTCTTTATCAATTTTTTCAACAATTAAAGGATCTGTTGTTAGCTCGGCAATTCCCTTCTTATAATTAAAACTACCATAGGCTTCTAAAATTTTTCTCATTGCATTCCCAACAAAACTTTCCGAAGTAGGTGTACTATTTCCCAATGCATAACCGAAGACTATTTCAAGTAGTTCTGTATAATCGTGAGTACTAGTTTTGAATTCTTGTAATTTACCAGAAACCAATTCTAACTTCTTGTATTTAGATTTTTGTCCACCTTCCTCTTCTTTACAGGATTCCATTATCTCTTTCAAAAAGATATCAAAGTCATATATTGTTTGTTTATCATGGGTCATTAGTAAAACTCTAGTATTACTATTCCCCTTAAAAAATCTAGTTAAACAGTATTTTAAATACGAGGTTATTCCAACTTTATTTTCCATATCAAAACTAGAAATTGGATCGTCAATAACAATAAAATATTCATGACTATAAGCATCTGCTAACTCTCTCTGTTGAATTATCTCAGTAAAGAAATAACATAATGCCAGCGCATTTCGTTCCCCTACGGAAACCCTACTGGGGACCACAGACTTACCTCTTGATAACAGATAGTATTTTCCGTTTTGATTCTGTATAGCTAACCGATTTTTTGAAAAAAATATGTAATTTAAACTTTTATTAATTTCATCAACTGCAATATCTATATTAAGTTTCTTGTCTTCTAAATCAGAAATCTGCTTTTCATAATCCTTTACTCGTTTACTACTGCTATTATAATTATTTTCACAAATTGCTTTTTTATTTGTTTTCTCTTGAAACTTTTTGTATGCATCTTGAATTTCATAAAAAGCTAATTCATTATTTATTTGAAGGAGATCTACTTTTAACTTTTGAATATCCGAGATTTCTGAATTATGTTTGATAATTGCTTGGTTAATTTTTTCAATATCATGCTCTGCTTGACTTAATTCTTGAGAAAAGCTTATATTAGGTAACTCAACTATATTATATGGATTATCAATCTTCTTATCGATTATTGAGTTAATTTCGTTAAATTTAGCATTCAAAGCATTAATACTATTTTGATAAGACTGAATTAATATTGGATCTATCTGTTCATAACCAGAAAAATCTTGATTAATCTCATCAATTTTTTTACCTCTCAATGCGGATTGGTGTTCTTCGACTGCTCTTGATAGTAGTTTAGTTATGCCATTCGTGAGTTCAACTTTAACATCTTCTGATACTGATTGAGTACAGAAAGGACATTTTTTTTGATGTTCATCTTCAAAGAAATCTTTAACTTCTCTCAAATGACGTTCACCTTTTGTGGAATCAGATAATAATGTCAGTAAATACTTATCCCTAGAATTCAACTCAGGTTCTTCGATTTTTTCAGACAATAAAGTTGATAATTCATTGCTATCAAAATTAATATCAGGTAAAGATAGTTCATTATTTATAGTAACTGCGGAATCTCTTATTGAAAAATATCTAGCTTTTTTATTGTTGAATTCAACCTCTAACTCATTTTTATCTAAGATTGGTTGTAAATCAACAAAATTTTGAAAGGTATTATTATGAACGGGAGATGCAGCTCGATTTCCTTTTATCTCCCTATCTCTTTCGGCCCAGTTGCCTACTCCTTTCAAAGAATCTGTCATTTCCTTTTTCCAAAAGTCTGGAGATTTTTCATTTTTTTCATCTAAATATTCTTCATATTCAGCATAATAATCTTGAGATTCAATTTGTGATTCTGATAACTGCGTTCTTAATCTATCCAGTTCCTCATCGATATCAACCTGTTCACCTAAAATTACAATTGTATCTAACCCTTCTTGAGCAATTTTGACTTTCTGATCAACATAGTGTTCATTGAAAACAAATATCGATTTTCGTTCAGTATCACTAAGTACAATATTATTATTATTTTTATCAATAAATGATACTCTATCTGTTCCAAACTCACCATTTTTTAATTGATTTATTCCTCGAGCAATGGTACTTTTCCCTGAACCATTCCTTCCAAACAATAAACTTGCCCTATCGTTTTGTACTGGATTTGTTCCCTCAAAATTTCCTTCAAAGAGTTCTAATTTTGTTTCATCTTCAAAAATACCTGATTTTATATTAATTCCTTTAATTTTTTCAAACATTTTTTCTTTAGACCCCTCTCCCCTAAAACTCTCCCACACTATCTGGTTCATCACTAAATAAAGTCACATGTCCCATCTTGCGGTTGTGCTTCGCTTCTATTTTACCATACATGTGGAGGTGGGCGCTTGGATTTTCTGTGACATATTTTTCAGCAGCTTCGACATGCTGGCCGAGGACATTGAGCATGACGACTGGAGCATGCAGTTTGATAGCTGGCAATGGTGCCCCCAGAACACCCAGAATATGGGCATCAAACTGGGAGAAGTCGCAAGCTTCAATAGAGTAGTGCCCAGAGTTGTGTGGTCGTGGGGCAATCTCGTTGACAATGATATCATCAGCTGTCGCAAACATTTCCACGCAAAGGGTTCCAGACAAGTTGAGTTGCTCAGCGATTCTCACTGCCATAGCTTTGGCTTTCTCGGCTAAACTTTCAGAAATGCGAGCAGGCACAATAGTTTTTGAAAGGATATTGTTTCGGTGGATATTTTCCTGAACTGGGAAAACCGTCACGTCCTTGCCATTTCCTGATACAATGACAGAAATTTCAAGGTCAAAATTGACAAATTCTTCCAAAACACAGTCTGCTGAATCGGCTAGTGCATTGGCTTCTTCCAAGTCTTCTGCCGAGCGAATGACCTTTTGTCCATGGCCATCATAACCACCTGTTGCCGTCTTGAGGACATAGTTTTTCGACAGGTCGATATCTGCCAAGTCTTGGCTAGAAGTCACAACCTTGTAAGGTGCTACAGTGACTTGAGCCTTGTTTGAGAGGAAGTCTTTCTCAAAGATCCGGTTTTGGGAGATGCGAAGCAGGTCGGTCCCTTGAGGGAGTTGCCCATCCTTGATAACAGCATCAAGACCGTCAGCATCTACATTCTCAAATTCATAAGTCAGGACATCGCAACGCTCAGCTAGCTGACGAAGGGCATCCACATCGTTATAAGGCGCCACAATGATTTCCGCCACACGAGAGGCTGGGCAATCCGCAGCAGGATCCAGCGCAATGACCTTGTGCCCCATATAGATAGTTGAGATCGCCATCATCTGACCCAGCTGACCGCCACCGATAATTCCGATTGTTTTAGATGAGCTCATTGGTAGACTCCTCTGCGATTTTTCCTTGTTCTTCTGCAAAATCTGCCAAAGCTGTCGCGATAGCTTGATCCTCTACTGAAAGAAGACGGAGGGCGAAGAGAGCCGCATTTGTCGCACCAGCTTCACCGATAGCCATTGTCGCAACAGGCACCCCACCCGGCATCTGAACGATAGAATAGAGTGAATCCACTCCACTAAGAGCACGAGATTTGACTGGCACACCAATGACTGGAAGGGTTGTTTTAGCAGCGACCATACCTGGCAAATGGGCTGCACCTCCAGCACCTGCGATGATAACCTTGATGCCACGACTACGAGCTTCTTCGGCATGTTGGAACATGAGGTCTGGTGTACGGTGGGCAGAGACAACTTTCTTTTCGTAGGCTACACCGAAGCGGTCTAAGACTTCTGCTGTTTTTTGCATGGTTGCCCAGTCAGATTTTGAGCCCATGATGATGGAAATTACTGGTTTAGTCATAATTTTTTCTCCAACTAATTCAATTTGTTATATAATTTTGAAAGTTGTTTTTGTAAACTTTTCTTAAATAAATCATCAAATTTTATACACTTTTTATTTAATTCTTGTCTGAACTCTTCATATTCATCAGAATCTTCAATTATCAAGTCTTTATTTTTAATATACTCAATTATCAATTCAGTTAACTCATTATATGAATCATCTATTCTAAATTCTTCATCCAGTAAAAATTTTATAGCATCATATTGCTGTCTTGAATATGTAGCAGTTTTGGATAGATTACGTATATCTAATTTAGAAAATTCTTCAAGATAAGATTGATAAAAATCATAAAGTTTCTCATATCTAAGTATTACAATTTTATCTAACCTATTTTTATAGAATGATCTTATTGAAAACATTGCTTGATAAATTGCAATGAAAGCAGTTAAAAAACTAGTGATAATTGCTATATTTTCTGTCGAAAAATTCATGAAAAATCTCTTTTCTGGTTTATTTTATCGCCTTACTTCCGATATCTGTTCGGTAAAAGAGGCCTTCTGTTTTTTGTTGGGAGAGTTCTTGGTAGATGGTTTCTTGGGCTTCTTTGACGGTATCTGCTGTGGTAACGAGCATATAGACTCGTCCGCCGTTGGATAGCAGTGCTCTGCTATTTTCCGCAAACTTAGCACCTGCATAGTAGGTGATGATGTCGCCATCGGTTTTGGCTGGAAGCTTGATACCCTTCTCATAAGCCAGTGGGTAACCGTTTGATGCGACAACCACACCCAGAGTCACACCCTTGTCCGTCCAAGTGATGGCTGGTTCTTTACCTTCCAAAATATTAGTAATATTTTGCGCAAAGTCAGATGTCAAACGAGGCAAGATAATCTGTGTTTCAGGATCTCCAAAGCGAGCATTGAACTCGATGACTTTAGGACCTTCTGCTGTCAGGATAAGCCCTGCGTAGAGGATGCCAAGATACGGACGGCCTTCTTTGATCATCCCTTCAAGAACTGGCTTGACAATAGTCTCAACCGCTGTGTCAACTACACTCTGTGGCAAGTGTGGAACTGGCGCATAGGCACCCATACCACCCGTGTTAGGCCCTTTGTCGCCATCATAGACACGTTTGTGGTCTTGCGCTGTCGGCATGATATAGAACTTGTCGCCATTGACAAAGACAAAGAGTGAAAATTCCTCTCCTTCAAGGAATTCCTCAATAACTACACGTGCACCGGAGTCACCAAATTTATTGTCCAAAAGCATCTCATGAGCGGCTTCGACCGCTTGCTCAACCGTCTTAGCAACGACGACACCCTTCCCAAGCGCCAAGCCATCCGCCTTGACCACGATAGGAGCTCCCTGCTTTTCGATATAGGCCTTGGCTTCCTCAAAGTCCGAGAATGTGCCATAGGCTGCTGTCGAAACGCCATATTTGACCATGATTTCCTTAGCAAAATCCTTGGACCACTCCAGCTCAGCTGCCAATCTTGTCGGACCAAAGGCTTTGAGACCAGCTGCATGGAAATCATCCACGATACCAGCCGCAAGGGCGTCATCTGGCCCGATAAAGGACCAAGCAATATCGTTGGCCTTTGCGAAGTCAATCAATTTAAAATGTTCGGAAATAGAGATATTTACCAATTCCAGACTATCCAGAGTCATCCCATCATTCCCAGGAGCTACAAATACTTTTTCAACGTCTTTTGACTCAAGCAACTTCTTAGCAATCGCATGTTCACGACCACCCGAACCGACAACTAACAGCTTCATCTTGTTACCTCTTTTGCGAATTATTTAATAACATTATACCACAAACGTTCGCTTTAATCTTGTTTCACTCCGCATTTTTACGCAAAAAAGGAAAGAAACTGTTCTCTTCCCTTTAACGTTCTTAATGTCTAAAATGTCTCACGCCTGTGAAGACCATGGTCAAGCCATACTTGTCAGCGGCTTCGATAGACTCTTGGTCACGGACGGATCCACCCGGCTGGATGATGGCCCTGATCCCTGCTTTGGCGATTTCTTCCACATTATCCGCAAATGGGAAGAAGGCATCCGAAGCAAGGACAGCGCCATCCAGACGATCCTTGGCTTGGTCGATGGTAATACGAACGGAGGCCACACGGTTGGTTTGACCTGGGCCAACACCCAGTGTCATATGGTCATTGGTGATGATGATACCATTTGATTTGACGTACTTGATAGCTTTCCAAGCGAACTCAAGAGCAGTCGCTTCTGTCTCAGTTGGCTGGCGTTTGGTCACCACTTGCCAGTCAGCTGGGCTTTCTTTGACCACGTCTTGGTTTTGTACCAGAAGTCCACCGACAACACCTGTGTATTCTGCTTCCACTTCGCTAGCCTCTTGAGCATCAAATGGCAAGGCAAGGATACGCAAGTTTTTCTTTTTATTAGTCAAAATAGCTAGCGCTTCATCCGTATAGCTTGGTGCGATGATGATTTCAAGGAAAACACCATGCATCTTTTCAGCTGTCGCAGCATCCACCTCACGGTTAAGAACAACGATACCACCAAAGATAGACACTGGGTCAGACTCATAAGCGTAGTCCCAAGCAGTCTCAATGTCATCAGCCTGACCAATACCGCATGGATTCATGTGTTTGAGAGCCACAACGGTTGGACGGTCTTTGAAGTCACGGATGATACGGATAGCAGCATCCGCATCACGGATATTGTTGAATGACAATTCTTTACCGTTGAGCTGTTTGGCTGATGCAATTGAGTAGTCTGTCGGCAAAGCTTTTTGGTAGAAGTCCGCATCCTGTTGAGGATTTTCACCGTAACGCATAGCCTGCTTAAGGTCATAGGTCAAAGTGAGTTTTTCAGGTTTGCTTTCTCCGACTTGAGCTGTAAAATACTCTGCAATCAAGGCGTCATAAGCCGCTGTGTGACGGAAAACTTTGGCTGCCAAACGTTGACGGGTTTCGTAAGTGGTTTCGCCGTTGGCTGACAATTCGTCAAGAACTACAGCATAATCCTCTGGATCTACGACAACTGTTACGCTGGCGTGGTTCTTCGCTGCTGAACGAAGCATAGATGGCCCACCAATGTCAATGTTTTCCACTGCATCAGCGTAAGTCACATCTGGTTTGAGGATGGTTTCCTTAAATGGGTAAAGGTTGACCACAACTAGGTCAATAAGCTCAATTTGATTATCCTTAGCTGCTTCCAAGTGACTATCAAGGTCACGACGAGCGAGTAATCCACCGTGAATATTTGGGTGAAGCGTCTTGACACGACCGTCCATCATTTCTGGAAAACCGGTCACATCATCAATCGCAATGGTATCTACCCCAGCATTGTCAAGGGCAACCTTTGTCCCACCTGTCGAGATGATGTCCCAACCAAGTTTTTTTAGTTCTTGGGCAAATTCAACAATGCCCGCTTTGTCTGAGACGCTGATTAAGGCGCGTTTAGTCATTATATTCTCCTTTTTAATCATTAGTTAAACACCAATTAAATGCAGTAACAGTAAAACAAGATAAGCAAAACCAAGGCTAAGCATACCTAAGATATTGACCCATTTTCTAGTCTGTGATTTGAACACTCTTATAAACATTTGGTAAATCAGCAAGCCTACACAAACACCTAGCGTATTTAAAGCCAAATCCGTTATATCTGTTATACCTATTGCTAAAATATACTGTAAGCACTCAAACAATAAACTAATCAAGAAACCTGTCCCGACTATTCTTAAACTAGATAAATTAGTTTTTATCAGAGGGAAACAAACACCTAATGGAATAAAGGAAATCAAATTAAATAACATTTCAGCAAAAACAATTTTTCCATCTACTATTAGTGGTTCTGAAAATGGAATCCAATTGATGTACCTTGGAGCTAAGAAAAATGCTATAAATTCAGGATTAGTTTCAAACTTAAATAAGATTCCCCAAGTTAATAACATCAGATAGACATAAAATACATATCGAGTTGTTTTTTTAGATTCTAACATTACAAATACCTCCGTTTGAAGCCGTCTTCAACAAGATACTGACTCCAATTTAAAATCAAAGATATCATATGAATCAACAAAAAGTCAATCTGTAAATAGAGTCTTCACTACTTCCGGATACAACTTGTACTCTGCCTCATGAATCCTAGCTTCAAAGCTTTCTATGGTATCATCAGCTAGTCGCGGCACACGTACTTGTTTGATGACCTTTCCTGTATCCACTCCAGAATCCACCCAGTGAATGGTCACGCCAGACTGATCCACGTCAGCATTCCAAGCATCCTCAATCCCATGAGCTCCTGGAAATTCTGGCAGGTAGGCTGGATGAATATTGATGATTCGACCTTCATAAGCTGCCAGCAAGGTGGGCCCAACGATTTTCATGTATCCTGCTAGACAAACCAAGTCAATCTGGTGCTCTTCCAAGAGTTCGACAATGGCTGCTTCGTAGTCTGCCTTGCTCTCAAACTCCTTAAGTTCAAAGGCATAGGACAGAACGCCGAGCTTGTCTGCACGCTCAAGCACATAGGCGTCACGATGGTCTGAAAAGACAAACTCTACTGGAAATTGTTCCGCTATCACCTGAAAATTTGAGCCATTACCAGAGGCAAAAACCGCTATTTTTTTCATTTGATGATGACACTTTCGTTTTCTTTCTTGACGATACGACCGATTTCATAGACTGGTTCATCCAACAATTCCTTGATACGACTTACATTTTCAGGGCTAACTGCCAGCATAAGCCCCACACCCATATTGAAGATTTCAAACATTTCTTCATGTTTGATTTTACCATATTTTTCAAGAGCTTTGAAAATAGGAAGCACTGGAACCTTGTCTTCCTCAATCTCAGCTGCTAGGTCATCTGCAAACATACGAGGGACATTCTCGATAAAGCCACCACCTGTGATGTGGGCAATGCCGTTGACCAACTCTTCCTTGATGAGTGGCAAAACAGCCTTGACATAGATACGAGTTGGCTCAAGAAGAACGTCCTTGAGTTGCTTGCCTTCCAATTCTGGAAGAACTTCCTCACCTGTGTAATCCGCAAAGACACGACGGACGAGAGAGTAACCATTGGAATGAATCCCACTTGAAGCAAGTCCGAGAAGAACATCTCCCTCTGCCACCTTTGAACCGTCAATGATTTGAGATTTTTCTGCAACACCGACCGCAAAACCAGCCAAGTCATAGTCATCTTCGCCGTACATGCCAGGCATTTCAGCCGTTTCCCCACCGATGAGGGCAGCACCTGCCTGCACACAACCTTCTGCCACACCAGCAACCACTTGTTCTAGCTTAGCTGGTTCATTCTTGCCAGTTGCGACGTAGTCAAGGAAATAGAGGGGCTCCGCACCTGCAGCAATGATATCGTTGACACACATGGCCACACAGTCCTGACCGATAGTATCGTGCTTGTCGTACTTGATAGCCAGCATGAGTTTGGTTCCGACACCGTCAGTTCCTGAAATCAAGACGGGTTCTTTAACCCCAGTCTTTGAAAGGTCAAACATACCACCAAAACCACCAAGAGCTCCCATAACACCTGCACGCTCCGTACGAGCCACGTGCTTCTTGATCCGTTCAACAACCTCATAACCCGCTTCAACATCCACGCCAGACTGGGCATAAGCATTTTTATTTGTCATTTTTATGTTCCTTTTCTTTGAGAAAGATTGCGACGTATTTTTAGATAAACAATTATTTTATCTAAAAATACTAGTCAGGTCTCTAGCTTTGTTCCCATAGGAGAAAGCGTCTACTGACAAATGCTTTAGCTTTTAGTCAGTAGTGAGACGTGGAGCATAAGCATTTTTATTTGCCATTTTTATATTCCTTTTCTTTAATGGAGGATCTATTGTCTATTTGTAAAAACTCGTCTTTTCTTCCAAACTTCTACGATAGTCTTCTTCATAGTCGTAGAGAGGCGTTGGGTAGTCACCATCAAAGTAAGCGACACATAGACCACCATTTGGCGCATCTGTTTCAATACCAATTGAATCAATCAACCCCTCAACAGAAAGATAAGTCAGACTGTCCGCACCAATGATTTGGCGAGTTTCTTCGACCGTATGATTGGCCGCAATTAGCTCCTGACGGGTCTGGATATCAATCCCGTAGAAACATGGATAAGCTAGCGCTGGACTACCAATAGCAACGTGAACCTCAGTTGCACCCGCTTCTTTCAAGAGCTGAACGATCCGACGAGAGGTTGTTCCACGTACAATAGAGTCATCAATCATAACCACACGCTTGCCTTTTACAACACCAGAAACAGCAGATAGTTTCATCCGCACCCCTTGCTCCCGCAATTCTTGAGTCGGTTGGATAAAGGTACGTTGGGTGTATTGGTTCTTGATAAGTCCCATTTCATTTGGCAGACCAGATTCTTCCGCAAATCCCATAGCCGCGCTAAGGGAAGAATTGGGCACACCGACCACAATATCTGCTTCATGCTTGAATTCACGCGCCAATTGAGCACCCATACGTTTACGTGCCGTATGAACATTGACACCATGAATGTTAGAATCAGGGCGAGCAAAATAGATATACTCCATAGAACAGATTGCTAACTGAGTATCATCTGTATAGCTATCATACTGGATGCCCTTGTCATCAATGATCACAATCTCACCTGGCTTCAAATCACGAATCCATTCAGCACCAATAACCTCAAAAGCACAGGTTTCAGAGGAAACCACCACCGCTCCGTTGGCCATTTTCCCGATAGAAAGTGGACGGAAACCATTGGGGTCAAGAGCCGCAATCAACTTGTCCTCAAACAGCAAGATATAGGCAAAACCACCTTTGACAAGGCTGAGCGCTTCCTTGATTTTGCCCATCAGGCTAGGATTATGACTGCGACGAATGAGGTGAGCCAAGATTTCAGAGTCCGAAGTCGCACTGAAAATCGCTCCTCTATCTTCCAATTCTTTCTTGAGAGAGGCAGCATTGGTCAAGTTTCCATTATGAGCCAAACCAAACTGCATATCGTGAAAACGGAAGAGGAAAGGCTGGATATTATCTACAGAAGCTTCGCCAGCAGTCGCGTAACGCACATGCCCAATCGCACCAGTTCCCGTCAATTTATCCAAATTAGCAGGATTTCTGAAGACTTCTGATAAAAGTCCCATGTCACGATGGCGCTTCAATTGTCCCTGATCGTTGGAGAGGATTCCTGCCCCCTCCTGACCACGGTGCTGAAGACTATGGAGACCAAAATAGGTCAATTTAGCAGCATCTGGATGTCCCCAAATACCGAAAACACCACATTCTTCATTAAGAGATTTTACTTCGTATGTCATTTTATATACCTAATTTTCATTTGTGTATCATCAAGAGCTAGATTTACCTGACTTTTACATTACTGATACTATCTATTAGAAAATCTGCAAGTCTTATTTTCCAGTAAAGTATTTAACCGCTGACGCGAAGAGGTGCTGGTCTTTATTTCCTGGTATGTTTTGGAAAAGACCGTCTTCATAACGTTCTGAGTGTCCCATCTTACCGATGATTTGGCCGTTCTTGCTGGTAATTCCTTCGATGGCATGGACAGAACCATTCGGATTGTACTTAGAGTCCATACTTGGTTTTCCATCAAAGTCAACGTATTGGCTAAAGATTTGACCATTGTCACGGAGCTCCGCAAATTCCTCAGCCGTCACGACAAATTTCCCTTCACCGTGTGAAACAGGAATGGCGTGGATGTCACCCACTTGCACCCCAGTCAACCATGGTGAGTTGGTATTGGCAATCCGAGTTTCCACCATCTTGGCCACGTGTTGATTGGCATCATTGTAGAAGAGGGTTGGACTAGTACTATTAGCATCCTCGAAATTCCCGTATGGAAGAAGACCTGATTTGACCAAAGCCTGGAATCCATTACAGATACCGATAATCAAGCCACCACGGGCGATAAAGCTATCAATAGCTGCACGCACTTTTTCATTAAGCAAGATGTTGACGATAAACTTAGCTGAACCATCTGGCTCGTCCGCAGCTGAGAAACCACCTGCAAAGAAGAGAATGTTAGCCTTACCGATGTTGTCAACCATGGTTTCAACTGACTTGACAATGGCTTCTTCATTGAGTGTCACGAATGGCACCAAGTTAACCTCTGCGCCTTCTTTTTCAAATGCCTTGGCTGAGTCATATTCTGAGTTGGTTCCCGGGAATACTGGGATATAGACCACCGGTTTTTCAACCTTTTCTTTTGCTTTAATCACAACATCTGATACCACAGCTGGTACTTCAGCCAGTTCTTTGGCTTGAGCAAATTCTGTTGGGTAAACTTCTTCCAATTTGCCTTGGAAGGCACTGTCAAGTTTGTGTCCATCTAGCTTCACACCGTTGACAGTCAGTGTAAAGGCTGCTTTCGTTTGTCCAATCTTCTCTAATCCAGCAATTTCTTCAGGCGATGTGAAGACAAATCCGCCCAATTGAGCTGTCAAAGAACTTTCAAGTTCAGGCAAGATTACCTCCGCACCGATATGGTTCCCAAAGGTAGCAAGAGCCAAACTTTCAACTACACCACCGTATTTGACAGCTGATGCAGATGTTACTTTGTGTTCAGCTTGGATGGCTTCAAATTGAGCAAAGTTAGACTGAATCAAGTCGAAATCAATCTCTGCAGAGAGGGATTGACCTGGAATGTAGTAGATGTTTTCACTGGCAGTCTTGAACTCAGGAGAGAGAACCTTACGGCTATCCGCTGTCGTCACCCCAAAGGCAACCAAGGTTGGTGGTACGGTTAATTCTTCAAAGGTACCAGACATAGAGTCCTTACCACCGATAGATGGCAAGCCAAGCTGAATTTGTGCCTCGATAGAGCCTAGGAGAGCTGCTACTGGCTGACCAAAACGCTCAGCTTGTTTATCCATACGCTCGAAATACTCTTGGTAAGAGAAACGAGCCTTAGACCAGTTGGCACCAACAGCCACCAAACGAGCAGTTGCTTCAATAACCGCATAAGCAGCACCGTGGTATGGAGACCATTCTGCAATATAAGGATTAAACCCTTGAGCCATGACAGACGCAGTATGAGTCACACCGTGTTGGACTGGCAATTTCTGTACAGATGCCTCAGTTGGTGTGAGTTGATAGCGACCACCAAGTGGGTGATTAACCGTTGAACGACCGACCGAACAGTCAAAGATGGTCTGCAAGCCTTTTTGACTCGCATGGTTGAGGTCAGATAGAACCGCAAGGGTATCTGCTTCCAGTGTGTCAGCGCTTGTTGTACGCTCTTCTGGGAGTTTGACATCCTTGTCCACAACCTTTGCATCGACAACGACACGTACACCATTGGTATCAAGGAAACGACGCTCCAAGTCCACAATTGTCTCACCATTCCAGTGCATAACCAGATTTGGTTTTTCAGTGACTGTCGCAACCACAACAGCGTCAATATTCTCTTTGTTACATTCTTCAACAAAGGCATCTACGTCTTCAAGACGCACCACAACCGCCATCCGTTCTTGTGATTCAGAGATGGCAATTTCGGTACCATTCAAGCCCTGGTATTTAAGAGGCACCTTGTTAAGATCAATTTCAAGACCGTCTGCTAATTCACCGATAGCCACACAGACACCACCAGCACCAAAGTCATTAGATTTCTTGATAACACGAGTGACATTGCCATTACGAAAAAGGCGTTGAATCTTGCGTTCTTCGATAGCATTCCCTTTTTGAATCTCAGCACCAGCAGTCTCTACAGACTCAACCGTTTGAACTTTAGAAGAACCCGTCGCACCACCGACACCGTCACGCCCAGTCTTACCACCGAGGAGGATAATGACATCGCCCGCTTCCGGTTTTTCACGGACAACATTGCCCTTGGGAGCCGCACCAACAACGGCACCAAGTTCCATACGCTTAGCAACGAAACCTGGGTGGAAATATTCACGAACGTAGGTTGTTGCAAGCCCAATCTGGTTACCGTATGAAGAATAACCATGAGCCGCTGTTTTAGAAATGACTTGTTGTGGCAGTTTCCCAGCGCGAGTTTCTGAAATCGGTGCTGTAATATCACCAGCACCTGAGATCCGCATGGCTTGGTAAACATATGAACGTCCTGACAATGGGTCACGAATGGCTCCACCAATACAGGTAGCAGCCCCACCAAATGGCTCAATTTCCGTTGGGTGGTTGTGAGTTTCATTCTTGAACATTAGGAGCCATGGCTCTTTCACACCATCAACATCCACTTCGATTTCTACTGAGCAAGCATTGATTTCGTCTGACACTTCCATATCATCCAAACGTCCATTAGCACGCTCATAACGACCGAAAATAGTCGCCATATCCATCAAGGTTTGCGGTTTTTCAGAACGCCCCAACTCATCACGCATGGCAATATACTTGTCATAGGTTGACTGCAATTGCTTTTGAAATTTAGAAGCTGAAAAGTCGATGTGTTTCAACTCTGTCTCAAAAGTCGTGTGACGGCAGTGGTCAGACCAGTAAGTGTCCAAAACCTTGAGTTCTGTTTCCGTCGGCACGCGCCCGATTGACTTGAAATAGTCTTGGATAAAGAGTAAATCATCCACTTCCATGGCCATCCCTTGCTCGGCCTTGTAGCGAGCAAAGTCTTCTGCCGTATAGCTTTCAAAGAAAGTCAATTTTGGAATGGTCTTGTCTGACTCTGAAAATTCCTGCTTGGCAATCCCTACCGTGATGTCCTTGAAACGAGAATCAACTGGGTTGAGCAGATAGTTCTTGACCGCTTCCAACTCAGCCGCATCAATATCTTTATTCACCAAGTAAAGTTGGGCTGTATTAACCGTTACATCAGTCGAACTTCCTAGTAAAAGCAAGGCTTCCTGCGAAGATGCTGCACGCTGGTCAAACTGCCCTGGTAGGCTTTCAATGGCAAAGAAAGCATAGTTGGCAAGATCCGCCTGCACAGCTACTTCATCCAAAACATGGTCTGTCACCTGCTCAGAGAATATGTGCTTCTCTGCAGGTGCAAACAAGTCCTCAACCAAGTCAAAGACATCATACACTTGCACGATGCGAATACTTTTCAAGCTTGAAAGTCCCAAGTTATGCTGGAGTTCTCTAACCAAACTCTCTGACTTGACCTGAAAATCAGCCTTTTTTTCAACAAAAATACGTTTATCCATCAATTCTTATTCCTTTATTTCAGCTCTTGCAATGTTTCCAAATGACCTTGAGAGTCTTGCAAATAGATTATTTCAATTCCTTCAACTTTTCCCAAACAATCTCATAAACGTCTGTTAGCTCTCCTAATCCCCTACGGAAAACATCCTTATCCATGTGGTTGCCATCTGCATCCCACAAACGGCAGTTATCTGGTGAAAATTCATCTGCCAAGATAATCTTGCCATCCTTGTCAAAACCGAACTCTAGCTTAAAATCAATCAACTTAAGCCCAATCTCAGCAAACCAGACCTTCAAAAGTTCATTAATACGACGCGTTTCTTCCTTCAAGTAGACGATTTGCTTGTCATCCGCAATCTGTAGGAATTTCACATGCTCGTCATTGATAAATGGATCATCCAAATCATCATTTTTGTAGTAAAATTCGACAATCGGAGTCTCCAAGGCAATTCCCTCATCCACACCAAAACGTTTTGAAAAGGAGCCAGCAGTATAGTTGCGGAGCACGACTTCCAAAGGAATAATCTTAACCTTTTTATTGAGTTGTTCCGTGTCTGAAAGCTTCTCCACAAAGTGAGTCGCCACACCAGCCGCATTTAATTTCTCAAAAATAAAAGATGAAATCTGATTATTCAACACTCCCTTGCCCGCAATCTGCTCCTTCTTAACACCATTGAAAGCAGTCGCCTGGTCCTTGTAAGTTGAAATAATAAGATTTTCATCCTCAGTTGTATAGATATCTTTAGCTTTTCCCGAATAGATCAATTGTTTTGACATTTTAAAGTTCGCCTTTCGTATTACTTGAGCACATTCTACCATAAAAAACCTAAAATTACAAGAATTTAACCGAATAAATAACGTGGTAACCTCAAAAATCATAAAGAAAAAACTGCAAGAAAAAGATTTCTCACAGTTTTAAAATCATTTAACTCTAAAAACACGAACATTACTCTTTGCTCAAAAATTGATCTAAATAATAACGTAGATAACTTTTCCTGCCCGTAATCATCTGCAGACGACCTTCCACCCCGTACCGAAGTTTTGCAGCCTGCTCAGAAGTTAGATTAGTCTCCGCCTCAATTTTAAAGAAATTCCCTTTTTCAGTCTTGGTAGCTGTCGCATCAATACTTGTAATAGTAGAATCTAGGAAAAGTTGATTTTTGGCATCATGAGTCGTAGTATAGCGAACAGAATCACCGACCTTAATCCTTGCTACATCCTTTGAACTAAGATAAGCTGTTAGTTTGGCTTTTCCTTCTCTTTCCAAAGATGGATAGAGTTGGGCTAGTAGGGTACCTTCTGCTACCATGGTAGAATCACTAGACTCAGGATTAAGGTGAAGCACCCCATCCTCACTAGCCGTAATTTTCCCCTTGTCTAGAAGATTTCCCTGAACCTTCCTACCTGACTCTGCCTCCAAGATTTTCTGGTCTAGAAGGGTCAATTCCTGACCAACCTTTGCTAAGTGTTGAGATTTAAGGGACTCTAATTGACTGCTTAAGCCTGACGCATAGGCTTGCTGGGTACCTGAACCTGCATACTGAACACGGTAAGTAGCAAGACTAGATTCTAACTGAGAAAGCTGCGCTTCAACCTGCGTAACAGCCTGGGCCTTAGCTTGCGGATTTTCCTCGCCCTGAGACTTGTAGGACTGGTAGAGAGAGTAGGCTAGATTCTGACTAGCCAAGGAAGCACCTGTTTCAATAGCTGACTTAGCTGTCTGGTAATCGCGAATTTTAGCCTCTGTTTGACTGATGAGGTTCCCGATTTCAGCTTGGGTTTGGCTAGCTGCTGCATTCTGGGACGCGATGGTCTCATTTTGTTGCGATGTACTAGCCCTAAGACTAGCCGCTTGGCTGAGGTAGTCGCGAAAGGTGGCTTGGTAGCCAAACTTATCCTCCTCTGGAAAGTGGTTCTCCCCTTCTTGCAGACTTTTTTGCAAATACTCCAATTGCTTTTTTTGATCCTTAAGCATGTCCAACTGACTGTCATAAGACTTCGCTTGGACACCCTCTGCCTCTTCCTGATATTGAACCAGAAGCTCCCCCTTCTTAACCAGCTTATTTTCTTCCAAATGATTGACAAGAATACGATTGTTGCTAGTTGACTGGATATTTGAAAGGATACGACTAGGCTCGACAGTAGCTCTAGTTGATAAACTCATCTCCTTCTCTGCAAATGTTGCAAAGCCAAGTAAAAACACGAGCAGAAGGGACATGGGGACAATCACCCGACTGGAAAAATTATGGTAACGACGATTATAAAACTCCGCACTTTCTAAAAATTCTGGTTTCATCCTCTCCTCTTTCTAGCTATTTACCAAATGGGCATAAAAGCCACCCTGTGCAAGCAAATCAACATGCTTTCCTTCTTCGACAATCTTGCCCTGATCCAAGACAACAACCTTCTCTGTCCGCTCAGCAATGGTCAAGCGGTGGGCGATGAAAATCAAGGTCTTGTCTAAAGCCATGAGATTATCGACAATTCGCTTCTCTGTCAAAATATCCAAACTGCTGGTCGCCTCATCCAAAATCAAGATCGGCGCATCTGTCAAGAGAGCACGCGCCAGAGCAATTCTCTGACGTTGACCACCTGAAATCCCTGCCCCATCCGAAGTCAATTCTGTCTGGTAATTCAGTGGCATGCGCTCAATGTCCTCCCGAATCTCTGCCAATTCGACCGCCCGTAAGATATCCTCTTGAGTCGTCCCTTCCTTGGCTCCAAGGAGAAGATTCTCCAAAATCGTTCCGTTAAAGACATAGGGCTGTTGAGGCAGATAGTTAATATACTGGCGCAGAGCCTTTTTATCAATCTGATTGAGATTGACACCACCCAGACTAATCTCCCCTTGACTTGGGTCGTAAAAATTAACCATCATCTTGGCCAAGGTCGTCTTACCTGACCCCGAAATCCCCACAAAAGCCACCTTAGAACCCTGCGGAATAGTCAAATTGATATCTGACAAGACGTCTCGACCATAGCCATACTTGTAGGAAACCTGCTTGAAGGTCATCTCTCCCTTCATCAAGCTCAGATCCTCAACTGTTTTCTTCTCCTCAAACTCCGAAGCTACCAGATACACTTCATTTAAACGGTTATTGGCAACCTGCGCTGTTTGAAGCTTGGTTTGCAGGTTGATGATATTCTCCAAAGGATTGGTAAAGTAAACAAGCAAGGTATTATAGGTAATCAACTGCCCCAAACTCATCTTGCCATCCATGACCAAAACAGCCCCCATCCAGAGAATACCGACATTGAGCAAGAGATGGGCAACTTTTTTCAGAGCCTTTTGCTGACTCTCTGCCCGACTATAGGTAAAGGATTTTTTCAGATAATCCACAAATTCCTTGTCAATTTTTTGGTAACGCTGACTTTCACTGGTCAAGGACTTGATAGTCTCAATACCGTTGATGTCCTCAATGATAGAAGAAGACAGAACCGCATTAGCTTCCATGGTGTCCCGATTCATCTTTTCAAACGGCTTCATAAAGGCAAAGATAATCACTGTGTAGATCGGAAGTGCCAATAAAGTCATGAAAAAGAGATTGGTATTTTGTGAAAATAAAACAAGGGAAATAATGACAACCGTTGACACATCTAGGAAAATCGAAAGAATGGTCGAAGCCAGCGCATCAATGATACTGTTAGCATCCGTGAAACGAGACACAATTTCCCCTGTCCTGCGTGTCGCAAAGAAGGACATAGGTAGGTGAAAAACATGCTTGATATAGGACAAAATCACATCAATCGACAAGCGTTGCCCCAAAACAAGTAAGAGATACTCCTGAGCGTAAGACAAGACCTGCTGGAGAATATAAACGATAACCAACCCAATAGAAATAATCCCCAGTGTCGAACGCATCTGATCTGGCACATAGGTATCAATGATAGACTGCAGATAATAAGAACCCACAATATTAATCAAGGTTACCAAGAGTGTTGCCAAAACGATATTGGCAATCAAACCACGCTGTTTCACTAATATAGGGATAAAAGAGAGCAGGCCATTCTTCTGATCCTTATGAGGCTTGTAGTCTGGACTAGGTGCCATAAACAAAGTAACTCCTGTCCATTCTTCCGCAAAACGCTCACGTGGCAGTTTGGTCAATTTCACCCCAGGATCTGGATCGGCAATATGAATGCTATCCTTATCCTGCCCAGTCACCACATAGTAGTGGAGCAATTTTCCTTCCTTAAGCACATGGGCAACAAAAGGAAAAGTCAGATCTGGCAAGTCAAAAAGCGTCATATTCGCCTTGATGGCCCGCGTCTCAAAACCAAGCTCCTCTGCCACCTTGACCAAACCCAAAGCCGTCGTCCCATCCATGGTCGTCTTAGCCAATTCTCGCAAGTGAGCCAAAGAATAATAACTACCATAGTAGCCAAAAACCATGGCTAATGAAGCTACACCGCAGTCCATCTGATCCACCTGCGGACGATAGTGACGTTTCCCAAATTTCATATTCATCTCCTTTTTCTAAACTCATCTGATAATAACTATCTTACCCCAATCCCCAAACAAAAACTGGACTTCCTTCCCAAATGTGCCTATCTACCTCCCAACTGCACTTTTTAGATAAAAAAATAGGCAGAACAAACGTCATGCCTAAAATATATATTTATTTCTTTTTCTTCCTAATTCTTTTGTCAATCATATACAACACGATAATCGAAAACAGCGGTGGTACAATATAACTCTTTTCACTCATTGTCAGCTGAAATCCCAGAGTTGCTAGTATCTTAAAGATGAAAATATTCATCAAAAATACATGTAATACTCAAGGAAAATCAAAAAGCAAACTAGGAAGCTAGCCGCAAGCTGTACTTGAGTACGGTAAGGCGACGCTGACGTGGTTTGAATTTGATTTTCGAAGAGTATAAAACTCCAAATAAACACCTCAACTACACTTTTTTTGGCAAAAAATAGGCAGAACAAACGTCCTACCTACTAAAAATATGCTATTGAAAGGAAAATGATTTTTTTCTGACACCCTAGGCAAGCTTGGGACAAATAAATCATTGATAGTAACCTTTACGACATCCTATTTAAAGTTACTTCAATTTTTAATGTCTCTGCTATTTCTAAGCCACCTCTGGTATGATCTATTTATAGTCAGAATAGATAACACAGTTCTAAATTACGATTCATAGTTACTCCTTTTTTTGATTCGTTACTATAAGACACCTATTCCCTATAGAACGTCTACTACCTCAAATTTATCCATTCTTTTTTTCTTTACTTCTGTATAAAAGAATGAAGACCATCATAAATAATGCAATCGTTGGTATATTGAAACTATCAAACCAAGTAGGTAAAGATACTTTATTCATATCAGCTACTAATCTGATGATGATATAAGACATCGAACTAAGTAATACCATGATTTCAGGCCAAACTTTCAGTATTGATTTAACAAATTTCATATTAAACTCCAATGTGATGCATTCTTAGATTCTAGCCTAGCTATTTTCAGCGCAGACTAACAAGTCATTCTTAACTGTTTACTCTACTCGCTTTTTATTGACCTTATATCCTAGATAAAAGAACCCAAATAAAACAGGGTAAATTTCTGGATAAAATAGGGTATTGATTGGATTTCTCAAAATCAAATACGTTGCGATGTAGATTATGAGCGATACGGTAAAATAACCCTCAGCAAAGCCTAATAAAAATGTTTTCATAGAAAGCTCCTATTTACCTGACAAGAATGGCGGAAAAACGCTACCATTCATATACACAAAATCCTTTTGATTCATGTTCTTCATTTATAGTTTTGATTATTTTTTGACAAATCTTTGCGAAAAATACCAAAATATGCTGAGAAAAGCAAACCAACCAAAGTCCATTGCCAATTAAAGGATACTAACGAACCTGTACGAATCACATGAAGCGCGACATTAAGAATTATTCCCAACAAAGGAAATATCGTGGCTAGTTTAGGTAACAATGTATTGAGATTAAGGTTGCGATTATTCATTATCTAACGCCCACGACGAGCCAAATCTGAACCAAATTTGTAACCAGCATTAAAAATTTGTACAGCAGCATTCAGTACTCCTGCAATCCCAACTGCTTCCGCAAGACCAAAACCACCTTTTGTTCCCACTAATTCATCGTCAGATAATTGATAAAATTGTTCTAAGTTCATATTCGTCATTACTCCTTTGTATTATATTTTATTGCTATGTAAATGATTAAAATGAGTATTGGATAAGTAAATACTTCTGAAATATCCATAAAATTTACACTATACTGTCCAGATAATATTTTATAGTCAATTAAAATTTGAACGATAGTAAAAATAATACGTAGCGATAACAATACCCCTAATAATATCACTTCTTTTTTTAAAAACATAGAAATGCCTCTCTGACTACAATCAGATTATGGTCTATTCGCATAATACCCCAAAGCTGCTCCTCCAGCAAAAAGCGCTGCTGCTCCACCTGCTACTGCTGCACCTATCTTCCAGATAGACACTCCGGCGATTACAAGAGGCAATGCTCCCCCATCCACATCCATCAACTCTTCTTCTGTAAGAGCTACAAAGTTCTGTTCCATTTTGTCAAAATTTGTCATCTTTTTTCTCCTCTTGTTCTATTTTTTCTAAATCTTATCTTCTAAAAAATGGGGTTCCAATAAATACACCGCGTAACAATAGACCTGTAATTAGACCCCGTTGATAGCTTTCCTTGCTACCACCCACCAGCAAGGCTAAGTCGCTTTCCTTTAATACTTCAATAGTATACTTATCATTCATTTCATTCATCGCTTATCCTCCTAAAAACCAAAACCTCTACGAAATCCAATGTACCAATCTACAAGGGTCTTCGTCCAATTTTCTCCACCTTGAATATCGGTCAATTCTTCCGAAGTTAGCTCAACAAATCCGTAATAATGTTCTTTCATTATTTTATTCCTTTCTTTTTCCTCTCACTTATTTATTCGAAAAAAATTTCGAAAACGTACAACTAAATTAAATTTTATTTAAAAAATAATTTAATGAACCACGGATACAAGATTGGTAGATACATGAACTAGGCTCCTTTCTTTTTCCTCTTACTTATCTATTCGAAAAATAATTCGAAAATGTACAACTAAATTAAATTTTATTTAAAAAATAATTTAATGTACCATGAATAGAAAATCGGTAGATACATAAACCAGACTCCTTTCTTTTTCTTCTTACTTATCTATTCGAAAAACAATTCAAAAATGTACAACTAAATTAAATTTATTTAAAAAATAACTCAGTGAACCATGGGTAGAACATTGATATAAACATGAACTAGGCTCCTTCCTTTTTCCTCTTACTTATCTATTCGAAAAGGAAGTCAAAAAAATAAGAATATCAGAAAATTTTCCGACATTCTTATTGATAAATTTGTAAGTCTATTAAAACTATTCTACCTTGTAAAAAAATCCCTCGGTACTACCATTGATAAGTTGGTGTCCAAACCATAAGCGGTCTTGTGTAATATCAGATGAGTCGGTATAGCCATTATCTGCAGAAGAGGTGACAGACATGGTTATAGGGATTCCTGCTGGTAAAAAAGCAATAGCTGCACCAGCACCTCCATCTTTCGAAATAGAATTTGCCTTAAGATAGTGGTCAATTTCTTTAGCATATTCAATTGAAATCTTGGAATGATCACTTACTAAACCATTTTTGTCAAAGGTGAATTCAATACCTGTACGATTCCTCCAAGTGCCTGCGACACTAGAAAAATCTCCATTTTGAATTGCAGAAATATCCATCCCTTTACTTTCTGACGGAAGGGTTGTTTCTCCATTTATGAGACTTGTCACAGATTTCCAAGAGAAAGATCTTATGTCAAGGGAAGGTGGTTTTGTCCCCAGTCCCTCTTCTGTATCTGATTCAATGACTAGTTCTAACCGTGTTCCATCCTGATTCAACTTGTATAGTTTAAGTTGGATTTGATTAATAGATACTCGGGTAGATAATTGAAAATAACCCTTTTCTAAAGGATTAAAATGTACTCGCTCTCCAATAAAGTCCAGATTGTTTTCTGCATTGGTCAGTCGAATAACTTCACCATTTTTAAGAGTTCGAATATCTAATAAGTCGTAATAGTTAGAATCCATTTTTAGGGCAATCAAAAGTTCGTCCGTACCGTCTTGGTCTAAATCATACAAGCTATACTGTAATCCAGAATATTCGTTAGGATAAGTGTTTTTTAAGTTTGCTTTTGAATTGACCTCTGTAGGTGAAGCAGGAGAATCATCTAATACTTTGGCATATTCTTTAAGGACAGGATTATATAGGGTGTAATCAGGTTTCTTCTCTTCCGATGTAGAAGAAGTTGAACTAGTACTTGAAGCAATTGCTTCAGAACTTGCTGAGGAAGTGTTTTCACTCTGAACTTGGCAAGCAGTTAAAATAGGAACAGCTAAAATACTAATACTGAATAGAAATAATTTTTTCATATGTTTAATTTTACAATTTGAAATTGTTTTTATACCCATTCACCATTGTAATTGACACGATAGCCATCAGGTGTAGTTGTATTGATTGCGAGTGCACCAGAGCTATAGGCATAGTACCATTTGCCAGATACTTTCATCCAGCCTGTTTTCATAGCTCCTGAATCTTGAAGGTAGTACCAGCTACCGTTATCTTTGACCCAACCTGTCTTCATCGCACCTGAGCCGTCGAGATAGTACCACGTGCCGTTGTCTTTTACCCAGCCAGTTTGCATCCAACCAGAGTTATCAAAACGATACCAAACACCATTGATTTTTTCCCAGTCATTAGTTGTATAAGTGCCATCTTCGTGTTTATACCACCAGCGACCATTCGAATACATCCAAGTAGATTTAGACTGATGGGTCGTCATGGTTGTATCCGTGTTAGAATAGTTTCCAGATGACGAACTTGTAGAAGTTGACGAGCTAGATGAATTCGAACCTGATTGAGTTGTGGTGTTAGTATTTGAATTTGTTGAAGGATTTCCGATAGTCACCTCTTTTCTAACTTTAAAGACACGTTTTCTATTATCAACTGAGTGATCGTGCGGAGAGCCAGCTTCTCCAGACATCTCCAAGATGTATGTTCCGGCAGGAAACTGTCTGATATCGAAAACATCCCCTTTAAATTTATTACTATAAATTAAAGGCAAAAGAAATTGGTCGTTGACGTCATTAGTTAGACCACTAAAGATGACATCATTATTATGTTGGTACACAATCTTTCCGGTAGCCTTATCAATTAGAGTAACATTTCCTCTAGCTGCATTATCTCCTCCGTGTTGTAGTGGCTCTGAGAGTACACCTTCAAAATTAAATCCAAAATGATGAATTTCAACCTTTGTAATTGTTGCTTCTATTTGTTTTTCAGTACTCGTATTCGAGATAGTATTTGCTTGATTAGTCGATAAGACTTCTAGTTTGGTCACATAAGTGTAAAAAGGTGCCCCTTTCCCTACGTTTTCTCTAACATCGGCTGTTAGTTTGTAACGAACTCCATCTAATTCAAACTTCATGGTATAGATACCATAATCTGTTGCTTTAAAGACAATTGTTTTACCGTTAAATGTAGCAATGCCGTTGGATTCAAAACTTGCAAATTGCTTAGAGAATTCTTGTCTATAAGCATTATCTACCCAATCAACCGTTGTAAATTCACCATCAGAAAATGCTCCAAGTTGTGCTTTTCTTTTTTCTACAAGCGTCACATCTGTTGCGACTAAATCTGTATCACGATAACCAGGAGCAGGTTCTTCAACATAAGCATTAGCTGCAGGAGACCAGAACTTGACCATCGGGACGCCACTTGCTGCATTGACACTTGAAATTGTAGCTCCTGTTGCTAGGAGTGATAAAACTGCTGTAGTCGTTAAAACGATTTTTTTCATAATTTTTGTATTCCTTTTCTTTTTATCTATTTTTTATAATCTTATCCTAGACCCACTCACCGTTGTAATTGACACGGTAACCATCAGGGGTCGTCGTATTGATTGCGAGTGCACCAGAGCTATAGGCATAGTACCATTTACCAGATACCTTCATCCAGCCTGTTTTCATAGCACCTGAGCTATCAAGATAATACCAACTACCGTTATCTTTGAGCCAGCCAGTCTTCATAGCACCTGAACCGTCGAGGTAGTACCACGTGCCGTTGTCTTTTATCCAGCCAGTTTGCATCCAACCTGAACTATCGAAGTGATACCATATATTATCTAATTTTGCCCACTGATTGTAAGGGTAAGACCCATCAAGTTGCATAAACCACCAACGAGAGCCAGATTGTCGCCAAAAACCCATACCCCTACCAATATCTTGCATTTGAAAAAAGAAACCTGGTTTATTAGTCCCGTTAGACTTACCTTGTTTTGTTTTCTTACTAGTATGAGTTCCGATTGCCTTCAAGTCTTTGTCAAAAAGACTCGCCTTAGTCGCAAATGTTTGAATCTGAGAAGAATTTGCTTCTGTATATTGAATGGCCTTTCCATAACCACCAGCTAATTCTTCAGAGCCACCAGATGATGTTCCGAAACTTTGTGCAACGGTAATCCATCCATTTTGAGTGACAGGGTTTTCAAAGGCTGCCAAACCCATATAGGTCAATTCTGAATTGATTAAGGATTCGTAGTGTCCAGTTTGACCAGATACACTTGCCCCACTACGAGATTTGACGTAATCTGCTTTTTCGTCATACCATTGATTAATAGCTGTCATAAATCCATCATAGTTCCAAGCTAAGTTTTCGGCTAGTGAAAAATTCCCTGAAGGCCAGGCACTCCAAATATCTTTATTAGATAAACGTTTATGATGCCTAGTTACAGAGGCTTCTGCTGCCCGAACGAAGGCTGTTTTTTCTAGTGCAGTTGACCATTTGATAGGAACATAGCTAGTAACTAGACCTTCATCTGCTGCCTCTTTTCGAATGGCATTGATACGATCTAAGATAGCCTGTTTATCTGGCGTTAAGAAAGTCCCTTCAATCCCAACTAGAGTAGTACCAGAAGAAGTACTAGTGACCTCAGAGTTTAAGATATTGTAGGATTGACCATTGATTGCTTGAGTGGAAACCAGCCTATCATTAGCAGCTACTGATTGTGATGTAACAATTCCTACCCCAAGAAGTGATAGAGCTGAAATCGTTGCAAGTGTGAACTTTTTAGCTTTGGTGTCCATTTCGTGTCCCCCTATTTTTATTTATTGTAAAATAATCAGTTTGTCCTAAAATCTAGACTTTTTTGGACAAACTTGATAAAATGAAAGTGTAATAATAATTGGTCAAAATGCTGGATTTTAGAACCTTTTTTCTAACGAAAACGCTTCTAAAATAGACTGTATTTTCTGTCCAAAAAATCCTAGGTTTTTTGACAAGAACTATGAATTTTTTATCCAATTATGAAAGGTGCTTTTTGATACTCCTAAGATGTCTGCACCTTCTCGTAAGGTTATTTCTTTTTTCTTATATTGAGCTATCACATCAGGGAGATTATTCGGGACAACCAATTTTGGTCTACCGAATTTCTTCCCTTTTTTCTGTGCTTCCCGTATTCCTTCCATTTGTCTTTGTTTGATTTGTTCTCTTTCAAACTGTGCCACATAAGATAGGACTTGTAAAACGATATCGGAGATTAGTTTTCCTGTGATATTATCATTGCTATTCTTTGTATTTAATAAAGGGAAATCTAAAACAGTTATATTTACTTTCTTTTTCTTAGTAATTGCTTGCCATTGTTCTAAAATTTCATCATAGTTTCTTCCCAACCTATCAATTGATTTAATAACCAATTCATCATTTTCTTTCAAGGTAGTTAATAATTTTTGATATTCCATTCTGTCAAAATCTTTTCCTGAAACGTAATCAATAAAAATATTCTCTTTTGATAATTTGTTTTCTACTAAGGCTGAAAATTGCCTATCAATATTTTGTTCTTTTGTAGATACTCGAACATAACCGTAACGCATAAAAACTATCCTTTTTACACTTATTGTAAAATATAAAAGAGGGCAAAATGCCCTCAAGGAGTAGTGTATTCAATTTCTAGCAATTATATATTAGTTCAAGCTACTTCATCAAGACTTAAAAGTATGTAAAAAATCACAAACTAAGACCTTCTTCATTCCTTTTCTTCAACTTTCCTAATTTCTATACCTATTTTTTTTCAAAAATACATGTAAAACTCCAAATGATGCAAATAGACACTTCAACTGCACTTTTTAGCAAAAATAGGCAGAACAAACGTTCTGCCTACTAAAAATATGATATGAAAGGAAATTGATGTTTTACTGACACCCTAGGCAAGCTTGGGACAAATAAATCATTGATAGCAACATTTACGACATCCTATTTAAAGTTACTTCAATTTCTAATGTCCCTGCTATTTCTAAGCCACCTCTGGTATGATCTATTCCTAGTCAGAATAGATAACACCGTTCTAAATTACGATTCATAGTTACTCCTTTTTTGATTCGCTACTGCAAGATTCCTATTTACCTGATAAGAGGAAAGATGGTCCTCTTTACATGTGCAAGATAATTTTGAATCAGATTCATCATTTATCGTTTTGATTATTTTTTGACAAATTTTTCTGTTTTCTTCTCCGAAGACTTTAAAAATTTTTTTCTAATTAAATCATCCATATAGGGACCAAATATACCAACTACTAAACCAATAATAAAACTTTTAAAATCCATAATTACCACCAACATGTCGCTGCATAGGCCACACCTCCAAGTATAGCTCCTCCCGCAGTACCAGTTGCTGCACCTTGCCAGGTTCCTGTTTTAATTCCTAGCTGAAGACCTCGTGCTGCTCCTCCTCCAACACCTGCTTTGGCAAAATCTCCCCAATTGCATCCGCCACCTTCAAGGCAAGCAAGCATCTCAGTATCCATAATTTCAAATTGTGACATCGTTTTTGTATTCATAACGAATACCTCCTTTTTTATTTTTAATATTTGTCTTGTTACAAACTTGACAAGTTTGGTATAGCGGTGTTTATTAAATTGTTTCATCCAAATCTTGAATTACTGAAATAATCATTCCCTGTATTCCTCTTATTTATCTATTCGAAGATAAATTCGAAGATAAATTCAAAAATATAATATATATCAATTTTAATAAACTATATTAATAAAATGCATTGTAAACATTTCGACCAAATGCTCTACCAGCATTATAGATACCACCGAAAAATCTTCCCGTACTATCAATCACTTTATGGACATCGATGTTAATATTACCTCTCCATGACACTCGACCGCCCTCTACTGTTGCTAAATCTTTTTCTGTGAGACTTGTAAATCTTTCTTCAATTTTTATCATATTCATTGTATTTGTTCCTCTTTATCTATAATTTTTTATTAAAATAAATAATTGTAAACCATTTCGCCAAACTTCTGTCCCGCCCAATAAACCGGTCCTAAAAGTAATGTCCCTAAAGCATAAACCCCAACTACTCCAACTATGAAAATCAATACTTTTACAGGAATTGACTGCAAACTGTAAAAGGTCTCTACCCTAGTAATCCAACTTTCTATCATGCGTTCCATCAGCGCTCTTCCTTCCCTGTTAACGTCCACGACGCTTAGCATGTGCTCCTGAAGCACCATCTACCGCACCCAATAAAAATGTTCCTGCAATTGCGACTCCTCCAACTACTACCAGACCAATTAGCAAGCCTCCTTCTACATCGGCCATTTCCTCATGACTCATTACATGAAAACTATCTTCCATATTTTTAAATTTTTCCATCTTATTCTCCTTTTTTGATTCTTAACAATTGAAAAAGGTAGTTTTTTGTCTTTCCTTTTTCATATATTCTATTCGTTGTTATAGATAACCTTTACTCTCTAAATATTATCTTAGAATCCAAATAATGCACGACGGAACCATAGACCTGTATTTAAACCCCGTTGATAGCTTTCCTTGCTACCACCCACCAGCAAGGCTAAGTCGCTTTCCTTTAATACTTCAATAGTATACTTATCATTCATTTCATTCATCTCTTATCCTCCTAAAAACCAAAACCTCTACGAAATCCAATGTACCAATCTACAAGGGTCTTCGTCCAATTTTCTCCACCTTGAATATCGGTCAATTCTTCCGAAGTTAGCTCAACAAATCCGTAATAATGTTCTTTCATTATTTTATTCCTTTCTTTTTCCTCTTACTTATCTATTCGAAAAAAATTTCGAAAATGTACAACTAAATTAAATTTATTTGAAAAATAATTTAGCAAACCACGGATAAAAAATTGGTAGATACATGAACCAGGCTCCTTTCCTTTTCCTCTTACTTATTTATTCGAAAAAAATTTCGAAAATAAACAACTAAATTAAATTTTATTTCAAAAATAATTTAATGTACCATGAATAGAAAATCGGTAGATACATAAACCAGACTCCTTTCTGTTTCCTCTTACTTATCTATTCGAAAAAAATTTCGAAAATGTACAACTAAATTAAATTTACTTGAAAAATAATTTAGCAAACCACGGATAAAAAATTGGTAGATACATGAAGCAAACTCCTTTTCCTCTTACTTATCTATTCGAAAAACAATTCAAAAATGTACAACTAAATTAAATTTATTTGAAAAATAATTTAGTAAACCATGGATAGAAAATTGGTAGATACATGAATTAGACTCCTTTCTGTTTCCTCTTACTTACTTATCTATTCGAAAAAAATTTCGAAAATGTACAACTAAATTAAATTTATTTGAAAAATAATTTAGTAAACCACGGATACAAGATTGGTAGATACATAAACCAAACTCCTTCCTTTTTCCTCTTACTTATCTATTCGAAAAAGAATTCGAAAATAAACAACTAAATCAAATTTTATTTCAAAAATAATTTAATATACCATGAATAGAAAATCGGTAGATACATAAACCAGACTCCTTTCTGTTTCCTCTTACTTATCTATTCGAAAAAAATTTCGAAAATGTACAACTAAATTCAATTTATTTAAAAAATAACTCAGTGAACCATGGGTAGAACATTGATATAAACATGAACTAGGCTCCTTTCTGTTTCCTCTTACTTATCTATTCGAGAAAGAATCCAAAAAAATAAGAATATCAGAAAATTTTCCGACATTCTTATTGATAAATTCATACAAGTCTAACAGATATTAGACATTGAGATGTTTTTTAAGGGTTCTTCTGGCTGTTCGTGATACGGGGAAGTGCAGACCTTCTAACAGAGTCACTTCTGTCGCAGTCATCTCTTCAATAGCCTGTAAACTGACTAACGTATTGCGATTGGCATAGACAAAGTAATCTTTTTCAGCCTTGGCAGCGATATCCTTGAGACTGCCATAAATGGTCTTGATAGAATGATTGGCATAATAGACCTTGATACGATGGGATTCCACTGAAGTTTCAAAGGCTAAAATTTCATGGTAGGGCAGAGTGAAGCCCCGTCTTCCCTCAAAACTATAGGTAAAGAGACGCATATTTTCCCTCTTATCTACTGCCAGTACATAGTCCAGACAGCGCTCCAGCTGATGACGGTAATCTTCCTCTGGCTGATCCTTAGAAATAAAATCCAAGGCAGACAAGTGGTAGCGAAAAGCTAGAGGCAAGGACTCCGAGTGCGTGGACACAAAGACAATGCTTGTAAAAGGATCCCGCTCCCGAACCTGTTGAGCAACCCGAAAGCCCCGTTCACGCTCTCCATCAATCTCTAAATCCAATAAATAGAGCTGGTAATGGTCAAAATACTGAGAATACTTTTCAACATCTCCATAGTTTTTAGCAATATCAATTTCCAATCTCAAATTGCGAGTGCGACCAATATCTAGTAAAGTCTGCTCTATCCGTCCTTGCTGGACTCTATCGTCTTCCAAAACTAAAATTCTCATTCCTCTCCCCCTCGTCTCTCATCCTTAAACGGCAATTCTAAATCTTGTCTAAAAGTCGTCTCTCCTAGCTGGGTATCTAAGTTTAAATCATAATGAAAAACCATATCTTCCAAGGTCGCTAAGCCCAGTCCACTGTGGTTACCCTTTGTAGAATACCCCTTTTGACTGAGAATGCTGGGATTCAGTTCTTCTTTCTTACGAGTGTTTTCAATGATAAAACGGACACTCCTATCACTTGCCAATAAAGCAACCCTAATCTGCGGATTTTCCGCCTCACTGGCTGCCTCTAAGGCATTTGTCGTGAGGATAGAGAGGATACGGATAGCCTCCAACATAGGCAAAGCCAGCTCTTCGACAACCCCCACCGTCTCCAAACTAAAATGAATTCCCTGATTATCTGCCACAATCATGGCTTTTGCCAAGGTATTACGAATGGCTATGTCATGGATATTGTGAAGATTAAAGGCCGTGTAGTCCGCCTTTCTCAGCTTTTCATTGGTCTTCAGAAAGACATCTTGATAAATGGTAGACACCTCAGCCATATCTTGATTCGCTATGGCAGGCTCCATGCTAGCGACAATCCCTGCAAAATCATGACGGAAACCTCGAACCTCATCATAGAGATGACCCAACTTATCCACCATCCCTTGCAAGGAACGATTTTCTTCTTCCTGTCTCTGAATGGTCTGCTCATCACGATAAACCTGCTCTAAGTGTCTGATATAAAAGAGCCAGGAGAAAAAGAGAATGAAAATCAGGAGAGAAATGGTCGTGTCAAAGCGAACGTAAAAAGAACTATTTCTATTGGTCATGAACGAAGAGAATATCCTAAATCCAGTCAGAGGTAGGATAATGAAAAAGCTCTTACGATAGTGGGTTTTGAAAGCATCTGAAAAGAATAAATCCAAATCCAAAGACCAACGCTTCATAATTTTACAACATAGAAAGATTGATAATAAATCAAATATAGATATATATAAAGTAGAAAACGAATCTACGAAACAACAATGCTCACCAGATAATACACGAATCCAAATTGTCAAAAATAAATAACGAATACTTTGAAAGAAGAGAAAAAGATACAGAAAAAGATACAGAGAAAGAAAAAGAGATTCCCCTTTTCCCTTGTGCAATACTAATAAAAAAATACAGTAAAAGTAGATAAGAACTCCTATATGAAATAATTCTCCAAATGTTTGACGAGCAGATAAACTAATTAAAAATATAAGTATCCAATAACGTTTTTTATAAAATTCTGGGGAAATTTGAGCGCCCAAATAAATAGTAGGCACTATGGTTGAAACGACTACCAACAGTAGATATATCACAGAAAATAAGAATTCTAAAATAAGCATAAATAAATCTAATCTCTAACTAATACTGTGAATTTAAGCAACGTGTCTACCCGTACCAAATAATTTATTGCACCATTTTACAGTATCTTCAAAAATCCCTCCACCATTCACTTCCTCCAATACCTCTGAGGTTAACTCTTCAAATTGTTCCAATTCTACAAATGTATTTTTCATTTCCATGACAGACTCCTTTTCATTATTTTATAGATAACTCTATCCCCTGCTTCATCTACAAAAGGCTTTAGTTTCCTTTTAAAATACAAGAAATCTAAAGCCTCCTGAAAATGGTATATTGGTTAGAGTGTTAACGATTAGTTGTGAAGATGTTATTTTTATTTAACCACAACCACTTTATAATATTCGTTTGAGTGTGGAGATTCAATCTTAATTTTTTGACCATAGAAACCATCAATTTCTTTATCAAGATAATCTGAAACTCCTGATGGCAAGCGTTTCATCTTCAGAATCTCACCAGATTGATCCGCATAGGCAAGGATGTGATAGTGAGTAGTGGTTGCTCCATCATCAATCAATACAAAGTAACCTGTTTTAAGCTTACCTTGCTCATTTTCTAGATAGTATAATTTATTGTTATTGATTGTAAAGTGGGTAGCTCCAAGACGAAGTCGTGCACCTGGGTCTTCTAGATAAAGATCATTACCAACTTTTTTGATTTCTGATCTAGTTGTCATCTCTGGAAGTGGTAATACTCTACGACCATCTGCTCCAAAGTAATATCGACCTGGTAGATTTTGGAAATTATGAATAACAGCTTTAGGATCAATTTCTTGTCCTTCTTCTTTATTATCCACTAGAGCTAAGGTTGTATTTGAAACCACATCCCCATATTTATTAGAAAACTTCTTAAACTCAGGTTTTATATACCAGGCATTCTTTTCAACAACGACCCCATTTTTTCTATAAATAAGATGATAATCATACCCATCAGACAAAGTAACAATATTTGTGATAATTGTATCATCCGCTTGAGATTGTTCAACCTGACTAGGGAGTTTGGTCAACATATAACCATCCTTACCAATAACATAACTTTCCCCATCACTGGCTGGGACAGCTCTATCTGCGACCATAGCACCTGATTTTTCAAAGTAAGACCATTGACCATTTGCAGTTGCCCATCCTGTTGCCATAGCGCCACTGTCTTTGAGGTAATACCATGTAGACCCTTCTTTGTACCAATCTGTACGCATGGCGCCACTATCTGCTAGTGAGTACCATGTGCTACCTTCCTTGTACCAGCCAGTACGCATAGCGCCACTATCTGCTAGGGAATACCACGTATCACCGTCTTTGAGCCAGCCTGTCTGCATTTTACCAGTGCTGTCGAAGTGATACCAAGAACCTGCGTTTTGTACCCATTTATTTTTAGCGAGACTACCATCTTGAGAAAGATTCCAGTCAGTGCCATTTTTAACCCAAGTATCTGCAGCCTGTGCTTGGTTGATAGATAAAAGTAGACCAGCACCTGCAAGCAAACCAAGTGTGAGTAGTTTAGATTTTTTCATAGCCATTTCCTCCTTTATTGAATAGCTATAAGAGGGCTTCCCCTCTTTATTTAGCTATATTCTAATACTTTTCATTGTCAAAGTCAATAATATTGTGAAAGATTAGACAATGTTATCAATACCTACAAATTGTATTTTGAGCTATACCATATTGCTATAACTCTATAAAAATCCTTTCTTTTTTCTCCTTTTTGGAGATTGATTTTTTCTAACTCCATTATATCCCCTATTTCTCCTCAGATTTCTACTGTCCCTAGAAAGACTAAATCTGTTCCTAAACGGTCACTTATACTCAATGAAAATCAAAAAGCAAACTAGGAAGCTAGCCGCAGGTTGCTCAAAACACTGTTTTGAGGTGGCAGATAGAGCTGACGTGGCTTGAAGAGATTTTCGAAGAGTATTAAGCCAAATAAAAAAGTCCAAAGCAAATGCCTTGGAACTCCGATTTCTATTTTCCTTGAATGATTTTAACCACATCTCCTACACTTTGGAGTTGGTCAATTTCCTCATCGCTGATTTCGATATTAAATTCATCTTCCAGTGTCAAGATAAACTCCATCAAGTCAACGGAGTCCGCATCCAAGTCATCTTTTAGACTCAAGGATTCTGTCACGACAAAGTCCTCTCCCTGTCGCTCTTGGATAATGGTCATAATACGGTCAAAAATTTCTTTTTCTGTCATCTCTTTTATTCTCCTGAAAATTCACGCGCAGTCTGGGCAACTACGTCTGTCTCTAGCATGGTACGAATCTGGCGGATTGTACTATAAACAGCCTTGGCATCGCTTGAACCATGAGTCTTGACAACAGGTGCTTTGACACCAAATAAGACTGCTCCACCAACATCTGAGTAGTTGAGCTGTTTTTTCAAACCTCTGAGGCTATCCTTAAGAAGGAGAGCACCTAGTTTCGCTCGAAGACCACCACCTGTAATAGCTGTCTTGAGCAAGCCCATAATTCCCATGGCTGTCCCTTCAATGGATTTAAGCACAGCGTTTCCCGTGAAACCATCTGCCACGACAACATCCGCAACGCCATTCATCAAATCACGCGCTTCCACGTTTCCGATAAAGTTTAAACTTTCATCAGCTGCTAGTAATTCGTAAGTTTCCTTACGAAGCGGGTCACCCTTGCTACTCTCTGTTCCATTGTTAAGTAAGCCAACACGTGGTTGCGCAATGCCACGGACATTTTTAGCATAGAAAGAACCTAGAACCGCGTATTGATGGAGGTGCTGGGCTGTATTTTCTGCATTAGCACCGAGGTCCAGCATGTCAAAACCTTTCCCATCAATAGTCGGCAAGGTTGACATAAGCCCAGGACGATCGATGTTCTTGATACGACCCACGATGAAAAATCCTGCTGCTAGTAAAGCACCTGTATTCCCAGCTGAGAGAACAGCATCTGCTTCACCCTCTTTGACAGCCTTGGCTGCCAATACCATACTGGCGTTTTTCTTCTTCCGAATAGCTCTCGTAGGTTCATCGTCTGAATCAATCTTCTCATCCGTATGGATAATGCTGACGCGCTCTGTGGCTATCAGATATTGCTTGATTTTAGCTTCATCTCCGTAGAGTTGAACCTCGATATCTGAAAAGTCAGCTAGGGCTTGATTGACACCCTCAACGATGGCCTGAGGTGCATAATCGCCTCCCATGGCATCTACTGCGATTTTTTTCATTTCTTTTCCCCTTTTAGTAATTGTCCCCAGTCTGCTAGGGAATCAATAAATTTCTTTGATTTTAGGTGAATCCCAACGTACTCTTCGTAGAGTTGATCCATAAATTGGCGTAAGTCTTGCTTGATTTCAGGCTTGAGCGAAATGGTCTCCAAAGTCTCAAAATCAATGGCTTGAAATTGATTGAGCAGATAAGGGATATTGGGATTGAGATGGCAACGTCTCTCATCCTCATGATAATGCTCTGGGCAGAGGCAGGCTCCATATTTAAAAGAAAAATCAAAAGCCTGACCGACCCGATGACAAAAGACACACTCATTAAAATTGAGGCTGATTCCAAATCGAGTCAAGATTTGGATTTCAAAAATATTGGTCAAGACTTGATAATCCAAGCCCGCTTCCATCAACTCCAAAGTCTTTTGCAAAAAAGCAAACAAGGGAGCATCCTGCTGATTGTCCTGCAAACTAGCATCGGCAAGAGCTGCCACATAGGTCGCATAGGCCATGACAAAGAGGTCACTATTGATCTTGGGAAAGGTCATGACCTCATGATAGTCCTCAATGTAACTGAGCCCATCATCATTGATTCGCAAGAGAAATCGAGCCAGCACCAAGGGCTGAATAACAGGGGCCAGCTTAGACTGGCCAGCATGTTTAACGAAAAACATGCGCTTACCAGCCTGCTCTGTAAAAATCTTGACGAGCTTGTCATCTTCACGAAAGTTGCGATTGTAGAGCACCAAGCCTTGACTCGTGATAGACTGAATCATGCTTCTCTCATGTACTCCTCAAGTCGTTTCATGGCTTCTTTGATCGTCTCCATGCTGGCTGCATAAGATAGGCGAACATAACCTTCCCCGTAACGCCCAAAGGCTGCACCAGGGATAAAGGCAACGGCCTTCTTCTGAGCAAAATCCTTCAGAAAAGCAAAGGAATCTTGATTGTAGCCGTCTGGAATCTTAGCAAAGATATAGAAGGCACCGTCTGGTTTAATAATCTCAAAACCAAGAGCAGTCATCTTTTCGATAATATAGTCCCGACGCTGGATGTATTCCTTCTTCATAGACTCCGCATCGTTTTTACCAGCCGTCAAGGCTTCTACTGCAGCATGTTGGGCCATGGTATTTGCGGCAGTAACCAAATATTGGTGACTCTTGATTAGCTGGGCTGTAAAGGCCGCAGGAGCGAAAATCAGACCCAAACGCCAACCGGTCATGGCATGCGATTTAGACAAACCATTGATAATAATAGCCTGACCTCTCAACATGGTTCCTAGAGACACATGGGCTTCGCCCGTATAGGTCAATTCTGAGTAGACCTCATCACAGACAACGAAAATTTCGTACTTGCGTAAAACGTCTGCCAAGGCTTCCAACTGCTCCCGACTATAGGTAATTCCTGTCGGATTGGCTGGATAGTTAAGAATAACCGCCTTGAGCTTATCACCCTGCTCCAAAATGGCCTTCTCCAACATCTCTGGAGTCAAGACAAAACCATTTTCAGTCGTATCAATCTCGACAATCTCTGCCCCAACTAGATTGACAATCGGTTCATAACCCGGATAAGCAGGAGCTGGCAAGAGTACCTTGTCTCCCTCTTCCAAAATAGCCGTCAAAGTAGCAGATAAAGCCTCTGTCGCTCCGATAGTGACCAAGATTTCATTTTCAGGAGCATAGTCCAGTTGGTACTTTTCCTTAACAAAGTCACTGGCCGCCTGACGTAGAGTCAGCAGACCACTCATCCCTGTATAGTAGGATTGGTTCTGGTCAATCGCTCGCTTGGCCGCCTCCTTGACATGATCTGGCGTTGTAAAATCAGGTTCCCCCAAGGTCAAACGCAAGACCCCAGGAATCTCCGAAATAGCCTGGTCAAACTGACGAATCAACGAAACTTGAATCTTATCTAACTGTTTATTAAAGCGCTTAGTTAAGTCCATAGATACCTCCTACTGTAAAAACGTATCTCTATTATACTACAAAAGCCCCCCGACCGCAAAAATACATTAGAGAATAGCTTTCCACTTTCTATTTTACTTTTCCTGTTTATAGGTCTATAATGATAACAGATTCTATTTGGAGGTTTTTATGTCATTTCTATCAAAAAATGGAGCAGGTATCTTGGCCTGCCTTCTCATTTCTATCGTATCTTGGTACTTAGGAGGATTCTTCCCTGTGATTGGCGCGCCTGTTTTTGCCATTTTCATAGGCATGCTCCTACATCCCTTTCTCTCGTCTTATAAACAACTGGATGCTGGATTGACCTTTAGTTCTAAAAAATTGCTCCAGTATGCCGTTATCTTACTTGGTTTTGGTCTCAATATCTCGCAAGTCTTCGCAGTTGGGCAATCTTCACTCCCTGTCATCCTATCCACCATTTCAATAGCCTTGATTGTTGCCTACCTCTTCCAGCACTTCTTTGCACTGGATACAAAACTGGCTACCTTGATTGGAGTGGGTTCTTCTATCTGTGGGGGTTCTGCCATTGCGGCGACAGCGCCTGTTATCCATGCTAAGGAAAAGGAAGTAGCCCAAGCTATCTCCGTTATCTTTTTCTTCAATGTCTTGGCTGCGCTCATCTTTCCAACCCTCGGCACCTGGCTTCATCTATCTAATGAAGGCTTCGCCCTCTTTGCAGGAACTGCGGTCAATGATACTTCCTCTGTAACTGCTACCGCCAGCGCCTGGGACAGTCTCTACCAGACCAATACCCTCGAATCCGCAACCATTGTCAAACTCACGCGCACCCTAGCTATCATCCCCATCACTCTCTTTCTCTCCTACTGGCAAAGTCGTGAACAAAAAAATAAGCAAGGCCTGCAACTGAAAAAAGTCTTCCCACTTTTTATCCTTTACTTTATCCTTGCATCTCTCCTAACCACCCTCCTGACCTATTTCGGTGTGTCCAGTAGTTTCTTTACCCCTCTCAAACAACTTTCCAAATTCCTCATTATCATGGCCATGAGTGCTATCGGTCTCAAAACTAATCTGGTCGCTATGGTCAAATCCAGTGGAAAATCCATTGTTCTCGGAGCCGTCTGCTGGATTGCCATCATCCTCACCAGTCTTGGTATGCAGACCCTTATCGGCATTTTCTAATACTCTTCGAAAATCTCTTCAAACCACGTCAACGTCGCCTTGCTGTATATATGTGACTGACTTCGTCAGTCTTATCTACAACCTCAAAACAGTGTTTTGAGCAGCCTGCGACTAGTTTCCTAGTTTGCTCTTTGATTTTCATTGAGTATAACACAAAAGGTAGCCCATCAGCTACCTTTTCTTATGCTTCCTCAATTAAGCGAGTATGTTCTCTCTTGATGCAGCGATTCATCACAATGTCATCGCATCCACCAGCACGCAAAATCTCTTCCGCTTCTAGACTTTCAAGTCCTAGCTGTGCCCAAAAAATCTTAGCATCAGCCTTGAGAAAATCACGCGCCACATCTGGCAAAAACTCGCTGCGACGGTAAACATTGACAATATCTACAGGAAAAGGAATCTCTGCTAGGCTAGCATAAGCCTTTTCACCCAAGATTTCACCACCTGCCGCCTTGGGATTGACTGGAATAATTTTATAACCCCGAGCCTGCATTTCCTTGGTCACTCGATTGCTAGTTGTTTCTTCACGGTCTGACAAGCCCACCACAGCTAGGGTTTTACTCGTTGCGAGATACTGACGAATCACGCCATCACTTGGATTGATAAATTCTTGACTCATAGAAATCCTCCTTTTTCATCAGTATAGCACATTTTGAAAAGGCTTGCATAATTCTACTACAAAAAAGGAGGACTAGTCCCCTTTTTATTTAGCCTCGTACCAGGTTGCCCCTTCATTCTCATCTGCGATGAGGGGAACACTGAGTTGAATGGCTTCTTCCATGGTTTGTTTGACCAATTTTTTCATCTCTGTCAATTCAGATTTAGGAACTTCAAGGACGATTTCATCGTGCACTTGCAGAAGCATCTTAGTCTGATAACCACCTGCAACCAAGGCTTTATCCAGCTGAATCATGGCAATCTTGAGAATATCTGCTGCCGAACCCTGGATAGGTGAGTTGATAGCTGTCCGCTCTGCAAAACCACGAATATTGAAGTTGCGCGAATTGATATCTGGCAACTCACGACGACGCTTGAAGAGTGTCTCCACATAGCCCTTATCACGCGCCTCACGCACCACTTCATCCATGTAGTTTTTAATACCCGGGAAGCGTTCAAAGTAGGTATCAATGTAGGCTTTAGCCTCCTTACGGCTGATGCCCAGATTATTAGACAAACCAAAGTCTGAAATCCCGTAAACCACTCCAAAGTTGACCGCCTTGGCATTTCGACGGTCGTTTGCAGTCACATCCTCAGGACGTTCAATGCCAAAGACCCGCATGGCTGTCGAAGTATGAATGTCAGCACCCTCTTGGAAGGCCCTAATCAAGTGCTCATCCTTAGAAATATGCGCCAAAACGCGCAATTCAATCTGTGAGTAGTCCGAACTAAGCAGCACACTATCCTCCCACTCAGGCACAAAAGCCTTACGAATGAGACGGCCCTGCTCCAAACGCACAGGAATGTTTTGCAAGTTTGGATCCACACTAGACAGACGCCCAGTCTGGGTCAAATCCTGAACATAGCGCGTATGAATCTTGCCATCAGCTAAAATCCAGTCCTGCAAGCCAATTACATAAGTGGATTGAATCTTGGTAATCTGACGGTAATCGAGAATTTTCTTAACAATCGGAGCAATAGGAGCCAAGCGTTCCAAGACATCCACGGCTGTCGAATAACCTGTCTTGGTTTTCTTAGTGTATTCCAGAGGAAGACCCAATTTTTCAAAGAGAAGCACTCCCAACTGCTTAGGCGAGTTGATATTAAACTCCTCACCAGCCAGTTCGTAAATCTCCTGAGTCAATTTTTCAATGACAAGCTCATTTTCAGCCTGCATCTCAAGCAAGGTCTCTTTCTTGACCGTAATCCCAGCAATTTCCATCTTAGCAAGGACAAAAGCCAGAGGTTGCTCCATATCATAAAGAAGCTCTAATTGCCCATTTTCGCTAAGTTTTTCAAGTAAAACAGGCTCAGTCTCAACCAAAACTGCAAGCTTACGAGCTAAGTGTTCCAAGAATTTCTCGCGTTTAGGAATGGCCTTCTTGACACCCTTACCATAGAAAGTCTCATCATCAACCAAATAAGTCTGACCATAAAGACTAGCGATGGTCGCAATTTCATTGTCCTCCACAGTCGAAAGGAGGTATTTAGCCAAACGGCTATCAAAAGCAGGTGCCTGCAAATCCACACCAAAACGATGCAAAAGAACTTTAGCCTTCTTAAAGTCATAAACTCTCAAAGGTGTTTTTTCTAAGAAGTCCTTGAAAATAGGCTCTTGCAACAGCTCAAGCTTGTCTGTGGCATAGAGCTTTTTCCCACAAGACCAGGCAAATCCAACCAAATTATCCGTATGGTAATTCTCACCAAAAAGCTCAAAGTGGAAGATAGACTCCTCACTCAGCATATCTTGACTGATTTGGTCAACAATAGTAAAGTCCAAACTCTCAGCCACATCAGCTGACGACACATTTAAAGCCTGCTTGAGTTGTTTGAAGCCCATCTCATCGTAGAATTTCCCAAGATTTTCCACATCTGGACCGCTATAGACCAAATCCTCCAAACCAATCTCAATCGGTGCCTTGGTATCAATGGTCGCCAGTGTTTTAGACAAAAAGGCCTGTTCCTTATCATTGATAAGATTTTCCTTCATCTTAGAAGCCTTCATCCCATTGATATTCTCATAAATCCCCTCGAGTGAGCCATGCTCCAGCAAGAGCTTGATACCCGTCTTTTCACCAATTTTAGTAACCCCAGGGATATTATCCGACTTATCACCCATGAGCGCCTTGAGATCGATAAACTGCATCGGTGTGATGCCCATCTTTTCCATGAGATAGTCTGGCGTAAAGGCCTCAAACTCAGCCACACCTTTCTTGGAAATTTCAACCACCGTATGCTCATCCGTCAGCTGAATCAAGTCCTTGTCCCCACTGACAATGGTAATATCAAAACCATCCTGCTCTGCTAGTTTATCCAGTGTCCCAATGATGTCATCCGCCTCATACTGAGCCAACTCATAATGACGAATCCCCATATAATCCAGCAACTCACGAATAAAGGGAAATTGCTCACGAAACTCATCAGGAGTCTTAGCCCGACCACCCTTATAGTCCGCATACATCTCTGTACGGAAGGTCGTCTTACCCGCATCAAAAGCCACCAAAATATGGCTCGGCTCAACCCGCTCCAACAAATGGCTCAACATCAACTGGAAGCCATAAATGGCATTGGTATGCAAACCAGCCGCATTCTTAAAACGGTCCAACTGCTGATAGAGCGCAAAAAACGCCCGAAAAGCAACAGAAGACCCATCAATCAATAATAATTTTTTCTTATCCATACACCCATTATAAAGGAAAGCAGGGAAAAATACCATTGGAAAGAGCTAGAGCAAGTATTTTTCAAACTTTTTCCGAATAAATAGATAGAGCCAGAGAATCTAGTAAACCTAGATTTAAAAATGTGCTATAATGAAAGGAGAAGAAATATGACTGTACGTCATCCGGGCATTAGCCCGACCAATGATTTGGTAGCTAAGAAAATCTTTAGCAATCCGGAAATCACTTGTCAATTTATTCGCGATATGTTGGATTTACC
>NZ_VMLD01000016.1:0-24801 GCF_013276485.1 Streptococcus sp. 4886
TCTGTTTTCGTAGATGTTGCCCACAACCTCACAATCAGTATGTCGTAACCACAATTCACATCCGTGTTGTTTGGATTCAAGACGATATGCTCCACCTCTATGTCTTACAACCTCGTAATAAGTCGGTTCAGAATAGACATCCTTAGACATTTTGACTATGTCGCCTTCAAAGATAATCCTGCCATCCCTATCAACCAATCCTGTTGATTGCATGAGTTCTAAATCTTCCGCTGAAACCATGTAAGTAATTCCATCCCCAATACAATATAACTCATCCTCGAGCCAACTGATATGGTCGATTTCATTATCCATTTTCTGCTCTTTCTTCAACCACGCTCTAAATTTCGGTATCATACCAAATCCTCCTATTCCTTTTTAAAATAATTTTATTTGTTTTTCATAATCATTGAGTCTCTGTTTAGCAAGATTAAAGATGTCTCTATCTAACTCGCAACCTACATACTCAAAACCTAATTCTTGACAAGCGATCAAACTACTTGCTGAACCAACATGAGTATCAAGAATCTTGTCTCCGTTTTTTGCGTAAGTTTGAAGCAACCAAAGATAAAGATTTATCGGTTTTTGTGTCGGATGGACTCTAACCTCATTCAAGGTCTTATTTCCTTGTTGTATATGACCTTCAGAGATTGATTTACCTTGCATCATACCATTCCACATATATCGAAATAAGCGTGTGCTGTCATGTAAACTGCAGTATGCTATCTCACAATCCGAGAAACTGGACTGTCCATTAACTTTATCCCAAACGATACGGCCAGAACCAAAAGAATAGTCGAAGTAGTTCACTCCCCAAATGATTTGATTTTTTGAAACTCTAAATAACTCATCAAAATAATCTCTATTTGGAATTTGCCACTCTGATGTTTCGCCATACAGCCTGCTTACACCTATTGGGCTGACTTTTCGACCATAGTATTTTCTTTTTTCTGGCCCGGAAAAATATGGCGGATCGACAATAGATAAATCAAAATAGTTGTCAGGATATCTTTTCATGACGTCCATACAATCTTCGTGAAGAAATAATTTCACAACATTACCTCATTCCCAACCTTAACTTTATCCCACTGCTCCTTCGTAACCACGAACACACCGTAATCACGAATGGTAAGCGTGTATAGCTTGCCATGTCGTCCTTTCTCGACGACTTTACCAAATACCTCAGCGCCTTGGTTGTCAGCTTTATAGATCACCATCGGCTTCTTCTCTTCCAAATCTCGAATCCTATCCATCTGCCAGATGTTTAGTCCAGCAGACAATAATATCCAGATTGCTATGAATCGTTTCAATCTGTGACCTCCTCAAATTTCATAAACGCCATCCAATGCGTAGTACCTCTTTGTTGCCCAAACAATGGTTTAAAAGGTACAGATTTAAGAACTTCTTTAACGTTGATTTGACAATCAGACCATTTGAAAACTAGAGTACCTCCAACTTTTAGAACTCTCATACATTCTTCAAAACCCTTGGCTAAATCTTCCGACCAGGTAATTTTATCCAGCTGGCCATATTGTGATCGCATAATTGAGTTTTGACCTGCCCATTTTAAATGTGGCGGATCAAATACTACTAGATTAAATGTTTCATCATCGAATGGCATATCACGAAAATCTCCGACAACGTCAGGGTTTACGTTTACCTTTTTTCCATGTATTTCAAATTTTTCTTGTCTGATGTCCATGAAAGTTGTATGACTCTCATTTTTATCAAACCAAAACATACGACTGCCACAACAAGCGTCTAGTATTCGTATATCTCCCATCACTCAACTTCCTTGCTCTTAGTTTCTCCAGTAAGTCTATTTTCTAAAATGTGACTTGTATAGCAAATATCACTTTTATACGTATAGTGATCAACGGTTTCTTCAACCCATTGGCTTCGTGTGTACGGGTATCGTTCAGGTCGTTTCATGTTACCACCTCATATATAAATATTTCGTGTCAATATCTTGTTCTAAAATACAATCCCTTAACGATTTCAAAACATCTAATGCATCATTGACCGTTCCCCATTTATTTACAGGTTCATACTTTACATATTTTTCAGGATACTGTTCTAATTCAGAGATACCGCGTTGAATGTTATCTAAAACATCAGCTATGTTGTACGTAGTGTCTTGGTCAAAATCCCAATCCATAGCAATTCTAAACATCTTCCCGAGATTGTAGGTCGGAGAACTATATTTAGGTTCAGCGATACGAATATAATCTCCGTTTTCTATTTTCGCTAAGATTTCCAAATCATAACTCATCACTCCATCTCCTCCATCTTTACTTTATATATTCGCTCACCTCGATACTTGCTCTCGAGTTGAGCCTTGCATTTAGCAGCATCTCCTTCTTTCTTAAAAAAGTGAGTTTCGTCTACCATGTTGTCAAAATATAGTGTTACTGTGTATGACATTTTCTCTCCTTTATTTATTAAATAATAGGCTTATTTTGTGAATATTTTTTCTAAGGTTACAGGTTACATCACTTTTCGCAAAACATATTTTATAAAAAACAAGAATGCTGTTATATCAACGTTTATAGCACTTGCTATTTTTACTTATTAAATATTTTATATAAATGATGTAACCTTACTAATAGACACCCTAAAACAGCAGTAGTATCAAGGGTTTAGGAGGGTTACATCACTTTTTTAAAAATTTTATCAAAAACAGCACTCAAACCCTTGATATAACTGGTTTTTCCTGCGGTTACATCAATGATGTAACCTGATGTAACCGAAACACGATTTTTGACCGTTTTTTGCCTAAAAGGTTACATCATTTTCGCTAAGGTTACATCACTTCTGTTTGTATATTTTTTCTAAAATATGCACGTAGTGTCTTACCTTTAACCTTCTTTATTTTGTATTCCCAATCCTGATTGTTGTCCATAATCAACTTGATTTTCCTAGCAATCTTTTCACCTCTCGCACTATCAATGTCAAAAACATTCTTTAATATCTGTTTGGCAGACACACTCGATTGAAGCTTCACACCTTCATATATCAGGCCGGACTCATTGCGATAGCTGCCATCATTGAAATAGAACCAGGTATATTGATGCTGTTGAGTGACTGAGAAGTCTTCCCACTCTTCTGGAACCAGCATTTCAAGATAGTCGTATACCTGTGATTCTGCCTCATCTTTATAAGTGAAGCTCTCCTTATAGACCGCAAGCTCATTTTCGAACTCATCATCAAAGGTAAGCATAAATCCTTTTTTGTAAATAGCGACTGCTTCACCCCAAAGCTGGAGCACATCATGATCTGTCATATCAAACGGCTTGACAAACTGTTGGCCTGCATCTACCAGCACAGGCAGAAAGCGCCGTTCACCAGTCTTGTCTCCCAGGTACTCGATTTTATTGCTGGTCCTTGCGATAACAAAGTTTTTAGGAAATTTTTCGGCTCTGCGACCGTAGGATCTACGGAAAGAAAGTTCTGTTTTAGTCACGAACGCTTTTAACTCATCAAAAGTAGTCTTTCTGGACGCGACCATCTCATCATCGTTGACAATCAGGGATTTTAGCATGATCTCATAGTTATCTTTATCCATAAAGTCTTTAGCCGAATCCGTGTACCAGTCAACAGCTATCTTTTGCAAGAATGTGGTCTTACCGGCACCTTGACCACCGACCAAATCGAGCGTGTAGTCAAATTTGACCCAGGGATTAAAAACCTTAGATACCGCACCAACAAAGAACATAATAGCTATTTTCTGAACAAAGATGCTATCCTCTGCACCCAACCAAGTTTGAAATACCTGGGCAAGTCGTTCTTTATGATCCCATGACTCATAAGCATTTTCCATATATTCCTTAACCGGATTGTAGGTTTTTTCTGCAAAAAATGCTTCGATACCGTCTCTTAATGCTCCAGCCTTGAAAACTGTCTTGAAGTGATTTTCCAAGTATACACTCAAATAGGATTCAAAGGCAGACGGTAACTGCCCCTTTCTTAACTGAATAGCATCTAGTTTGACATCCTCTACAATTTCATGTTCTCCAGTAAATTCATTGTGCCTGAGAAAGTCGTTGAGCTTGTTATCGCTCTTCATTGCAAGCAGAACATTTCTGGGACTGTCGGCCACGATAGATTCAATTTCAATCTCTTCGCCTTCCTCGTTCAATATTTTTTTCTTCCTACGTGAAAACTGCTTAATTGAAATATTCACGACATCACCTATTCTGGCCACCCCCCCTCATGTGTTTCTTGATCATGGATTCGACAGTTCTACTTAATTCTTTATGACTAAGAGGTTCTACCGAATTATTATTGGCTGTTTCTGCAAGTGTTAAGATATAGTTTGGATCAACTGACCGACTCAAGAGTCCGCCGACAAACTTTGCGAGCGTATCATTCCTGCTACCTTCATTACCAAACCCTAGGACAACCATTTCAAAGAGTTCTGTTGTCCTGTTTCGCTTACCAGCACCTTTACTAATTTGATAGTAGATATTATCCAGGTCACTACCAGAGTTCTTTTTGTTGTATTCCTTCTTAATGGCCATAACAAGAGAACGACTAGCCGTAACCATAGTGCCACCCTCTTTAGACTTTTTCTTGTCCCAAGTATAGACACCTTTGGGAGTTTTAGACGGAGCTACCACTACGTAATTGTTTGGATGCGCTTTGATATCCACACCGGGCAGAAATTTAATCATCTGGGTCATGGACACATCAGGATGTTTAAAATAAAAAATATGTTTACCGCCACTGGCTGTCTTCGCCTGAAGTGTTGGAGTTATCAAGTTCAGATGCTCCCAATTGGCCAGACTCTCATAGCCGTTATGCTTGCCATGTAAGTCAATATCGATTACGAAAAATTTGTCAGTCCGAACAGCAATATTGCTATCCGGATACTGATTCCAGTAATTTTCAATTTCCTGGGCAGTCATTGGTGGCTTATCTGCAAATTTAATCGCTGGTTGCTTTCCGTTAGGCACTACGGGAATTACGGAAAACCCCGCTTTTTGATATTTGAGAGCATATTCTTTCATTCCCATTTTAGTTACTCCTTAGAACGGCAAATCATCGTCTTGAATATCCATCGGGTTGTCATTCCCAAATGTATCATTCGAACTTTGTTGATTACGGCTTTCCAACATTTGGAAATTCTCAGCCACGACTTCTGTTACGTAGACACGTTGTCCTTGCTGGTTATCGTAACTACGAGTCTGAATACGGCCTGTCACCCCGATAAGTGAGCCTTTTTTAGCCCAGTTTGCAAGATTTTCGGCTTGTTGGCGCCACATAACGCAGTTGATAAAGTCAGCCTCACGCTCACCATTTTGACTCTTAAATGTACGGTTTACTGCAAGAGTAAAAGTCGCAACTGCTACATTTTGCGGTGTATAGCGGAGTTCAGCATCACGGGTCATGCGCCCTACAAGTACAGCATTGTTAATCATTTGATTCCGTCCTTTCAATCGCAAGGCTAAAGTTATGTTCATTGATAGAGATTGGTAAAACGACACCTTGCTTATTATCATCTGTAATAATATCAAACAAGGCAGTTAATACCTGTTTTCCGATAAGCAACTGTGTACCAGTCAAAGATTCCTCGCTATTAAGTTCGACATACTTCTTTTCCATTATTCAATACCTTTCGCTTTCTTCGCATCTGCGATAATCTGCTCAGCTTCTTTCAAACGGCCAGCTGGGATGCTTTCAGGTTTGTCAACACCCATCTTATCGATGAACCATTTTCCAATTGTTGCAGCAGGACTCCCTGTAGCTTCTGCCATATTTTTGAGTTCTGTCCGAATGGTTTTAGCCTGTGCTCCTGTAATGGTTTTGAATCCGTTACTTTTAGCTGGAGCTTTGCCCGGTTGCTCTTGCTGGCTATTTGTTTTTTGAGCTGGTTTTTGCGATGTACGGCCTGTTTGGTTATTCTGATTATGATATTCATCCGTATCAGGATCCTTATTGTCATCAATCATAAAGAGTCCGTTTAGCGCGTATTTACGTGCATAGCTGGATGCAGCACCTGTGACTTGACTACCATCCATCCCTTTTTTGCTATCATCTTCTCTAGCATATGCTGTAGTCCCAATGGTTTCACCAACTGCATAAAGAGTCGCAGTTGCTTCGACATAGTACCTATCACCAATCTGCACAATTCCGTCTTGCAAAATCAACACCGCATCATGTTCCTGCAAGATTGGCTTCAGCGCTTCTAAGATGTCCTCAGCGCTCCGATAGCTGTACTTCCCAAAGCTATTATACTGTCCTTTCGGAGCAACCAAACTCTGCTGGATGCTCTGTAAAGTAACAAAGATTGAGGATTGTTGTTTTGTTACCATAAATCCCCCTTTATAAACTTCTCAATAGATCAAACAAATCAGGCTTAGTATTTTGACGCTCGATTTTTTGAACATCGCCACCATTTGGATAAGTTAGATCAAATGTAGCCTTAACCCGAACAACCTCCATTCCGTGTACTTTGGCCGCTGCTTTTACCGCTGTTTTCTGTTCGAGATAAGAATTGTATGGCATTGTAAGAGCACTCTGAATATTGTCCACAAAAACGGCCTTTGTAGCTAATGAAGAACGATTGTTCTTGAGTTCATTTAAAAACTGTCCGTTTTCTTTGTTACGCATTACAATATAATCACTTGAAAGTTTCATTTTGATTCTCCTTAGAAATAAAATTCAATGACACGCACGTCATGTTGTTGACGGCTGCCTATTACTCGCCATAAAAGTTGGCGATAATCGTCATAATCTCCATCCGATGGATTAACAGGGTCCAGGACCACAATAGTTTTAAATTTATGCTGAAGGCCATCAACCCCTACACCCAACACCTGGCTTGTAGCAACCACATTTGTCTGTTCGAGGGAGTCCTTCTTATCTCCAGTCCAAATACCAATTTCTGGATGACGTTCTCGAATGACCTCTACAATCTGCTTGGATTTGCTAACTATCAACATATCTGTCTTACTGGTCAGCAGAAGATCCAATTGAAGTAGCATTGGAGTATCTGCATTAACTGCTTTCAACTTTGGAAAGTCAATCTCAAAACCTGTCTGAGTAAGATATCGTTCAAAAGTCTTTCGACCAAATGTTTGTTTGGCCATGGCATATTTACCATTTTTCCCAACGATGTTCAATTTCCTAAATTGTTCTAATTCCTCCGGATTAGCTGTTAGACACCAGATGGGTTCAAAGACAACCTCAAATCCGTTGTTTTCCTCCGCTTCCTCAATAGCTTCTACTTCTTCCCAGCGGAAAAAATTTGGCAGATTACTTACATAGCTTTCATAATCTCGGAAGTCATCCCACTCTTGCTTAGAATAGCTGAACTTGGAATACTTCATCTTGCCGTGGGCTAGTTGCCAGTTTTCCTTTTGATTAGGATCAGCCATTCCAAAAAATGTTTTTTCAAGCGGGTAGAAGTTTTGTCCCTTCTTCCTGATGGGCGTTGCTGACAATCCTACAGTATAGCCACGTTTGACCTTTTGATAAGCCTTCACATTGGCATCACTAGACATATTCTGCCACTCATCAATAATGAACACATCACACTCAATAGACTCATCGCTTGCAAGTCTGTTCTGTAATCTACGGTCCGTCATGGTTTCTAATTCAAAATCAGTATTGTAGCCTAGATTTTGATAAGTGCTGCTCCAACCATCCAGGATGGCCAACCGATTATTGATTACTAGGACCTTTTTGGCTTTCTTGTGCTTTGCTATTTCAAAAGCACAGATGGTCTTACCACGCCCCCCATACGCCTCAAGGAAAATCCCAGGGCAATTACGGTCGCTTCGTTTAACTGCTTCAGCTTGCCATTTGCGTAATTCGATTGCCAATGTCCACAATCACCTCCTCAATATCTTTCCTCTGGGCATAGAAGAGCCCAAGCCTTGCAGCTGCCCTCACATCGTTGTGGTGGCTTTTTTCAAAGGACCATAACCCAAGAGCTTTCAGCAAGTCATTTGGTATATCTGTCTGATAACCTGCGTTACGCTGCAGAACCAAGTCCGGATAGCATAGTTCAATGGCTGCAATAGTTTCTACAACTGAGTTGTCCCTGGAATAATCATTGTCCCTAACCTCAAATTTTTCAACGACCACTATGTCGAACTCAAGACCGCGCCCAATCTCTTTGAACCAGTTTTTAAAGTTTTGAGCGCCATAAGGTACTACCCAATAGTCAACAAGCTTTGCATTATCCAACAAGACAACTCCTGTTGTGCTGGTTTCAATTTTATTACTGCTTGGATCAATAGCTAAAATTTTCATCAAACACCAACTTTCTCAGTCAGCACTCCTGGATAAAGGGCAGTGTTAAACCAATTTTGTTTATTCACCTTTGCAAAGGCAAATAGCAATTTAACTTCTTTTGCTTGTTTTTCGAATTTTCGAATATCTTCTTCCGATTCAAAGATAGGTTTTTCCTTATATTTAGCGACTGTTACCAGCTTGTACTCTGGAGTAAATACCGGCTTTTCATTTCCTTGATCAAGATTTGTTTCATCTACTTTTACAAAGCGAATTGCAACATCAAATAGAAAACCTTCAGTAACAAGTACTTCAATCGATTCTGGTCCAATCACAACAGCTAGTGAATCTGTTACTCGTGTTTTATTCATCAATTCCATTACTTAATCACCAACTTTTCTGTCCGGACAAGCTCCGCACCTTTAATTTTCTTACCAGATTTAAGCAACTCTTTGAGTGTTTTTTTGTCCGGCGCAAGCGTCACTTTTTTTGTAAAATATTTTTTCGGAAGGTCATCTTCGTTGACCTTGACTGATTCTGGATTCTTAGCAATTTTTATAATCAGGGCACCACTCTTAACTTCGGTTTGACCTGTGACATTCATAGCTGTCATAATGTTATCCTTGACATAATCCAGTTTTTTCTGTGCTGCCTGTTTCTTCGCTTTGAAGCTCTCTTCCTCAGCCTTGTACATGGCCACGTCGGCTTCTAAATTCTTGATAACATGGGCATATCCTTCTGCTTTCTGTTCGAATTGTTCTTGCCAATCGATAGCCTCAAGAGTGTCCGTTTTTGTTTCGTCATCAATATCCATTTGATAAATTGTCAGGAACTGACCTGTTAGTTCGTATAAACTGGCCATTACTTCGTCACCTCTTTCATCAATTTATTTGCTTCTTTGATTAGCAAACGCATAACGTTGCTATCAGTTTCTTTCTCTGCTGCTCTTGTCAGCATTTCCACCCACTCACGTCTAGTATCATTCTTCCAATCAACCAATTCAGTGAGTGCCTGTGTATGGTTATAGTAAGGCGAGTAGTCGTATGACTTATCTTCCAAGCGAACGCATCTGCCTGCCTTGATGTCTTTGGCCAAATTCGCCCTCACATTACTATTTGTTGTACCGACAACCTCAGCCACTTCATCGCATGAGGCAGCAGGGTGCTCTCTATAATATTCCCTGATTCGTTCCGCTTGAGTCATGTTTCTTCTCCTTATTTCAACCCTTCGGGCGGTTCCACATCATATGTAAATTGTTTACCTGAACTTCTCAGGTTCATCCGTGCGACATTGTTAGCTATTCGCTGACGCTCTTGCCGCTTCATTTCAGCGTGGTCATCCAGTGTATTCACTAGCGACCATAGTCCAATCCCTACGATTGTTACCAGGTAAATGTATTCCATCATTTTGCGTTTTCCTTTTCTTTGTAGATTGCTACGATTTTCTTCAAGTCTGCGATTTCTTGATTTGATTCTTGAAGTTTTTCTTGTGTTTCAATCAGTGATTGATTGAGATCCAAAGCGACCTCTTTCCAGTCAATATTAGTTTCTTCGACATCTTCCGAAAAGTAGTTTTTAATTCTTGCTAGTAGGTTCATCCAACTGACCTCATTTTCTTGCTTTTCGCCATTTCTTTCTTCCAAGTTCGAGTTCCTCTGTATTGCAGATAAGCATCAAAACCTTTAATCGTGACAAGTTGGCCATCATTCCTAAGATGTTTCTGTTGGCTAGGTAGCTTTTTCATCTCGCGTCTCATGTCTCCCGCTTGTCGCTTTGAGCATCCAAAGATGTGTTCTAATTCTTCATCATTAGCAGAGACTTTTTCAATAATCACATCTTTAATTCTTACAATTTCAACTGCTTCCATTTTTACTCCTTTCGTGTTATAATTCAATTAGTAATTTTTGATGAGCGCCTGACTTCGTTAGGTGCTTTTTTGTTTTGCCTTAGACAGAAAGTCTAATCATTGACAAGCTTGGCTTTTAATTCAACTTCAATAAGACTAAGTCGATCGATTGCTTCTTGCAATTCTTCGGCTTTTTTTGATACTTCTTTACAGGCTTCCTTGAATTCTTCAATACCAGAAACTTCAACATTAAGCCGATGTCCTATTGGTCTCATCTCTACTCCTTTCTGTTTGTGGTATAATGAAATCAAAAACGAGGTAATTCTGATGTTTAGTTTGATTGATATTTTGAATATTTCTGCTGCATGGATTGGTGCTATAACGGGTGTCACAGGTCTGTTTTACTCAATTTTTATAAATAGAGCTCGATTATTGATAACAGATGCCTATGCGATGGAAGTGTCAAATGAAGCACCTTACAAATATTCTTTTAAGCTTGTTAACCCAAGTAACAACACATACACAATCAAAAGTATTCAATTGTTCGATGATGACGGAAAGGAAATAAAAGATAATCATTTCGAACCATATGATAGCCTCCCTTTTCAAATACTTCAAAAGTTTATTTTGAGAAAAGATGATTTACATTCCTATCCTTTCGAAGTTGATGAAATTATTTTCCCCCATAGCAGTATTACTTATTCTTATTACTTGGATAGTTTACCGTGTAAAATCAAGGTCAAGACTAGCAAGAGAATTCGTTTCATTTTCAAACACAAATCATTCCATCCTGTCTTTAATAAAGCAAAATAGATTTATTACAGCACAAACTACATTTACGATTGTTACTATGATTAGTCCTAGTTCGTTCATCTTCCTTCTCCTCTATTTCCTACATGTTCAACCATTTCCTAACCAAATCAGTGCTGTCAACGCTGTTGATGGTTTCAGGAATAGTAGATAACTCTACTATCTTGACCCAGTAGCTATCTAGCACTTTCTTATCAACGTAGACCGCTTGTTCGCATAAACCGATGTGTCCATCAATGACCATCGCTCTACGGACAAGTAGGTCTTTTTCTGTTTCCAGTTCAATACGTCCAGCAATATTGCCAGAGATTTCAAGGTACTTGTCTGGTTCTTCCATCCATCCTCCTTTCTATTTCTAATCTCCATTTCTGCTATAATATAAACAGAAAGGAGTTAACCTTATAACTTTTAAAGAATATTTGACAATAGCAAGCAAACGCGACATCTACGATGATGGTAAAGACTTTGATTTTGAAACCATCTTTGCTAGAGAAATATTACGTTATGCACACGATTCCGAACTGGAAACCAAAACAGGTTTCTTTCGTCATCTTGAAATCATGGATGCCGAAGCTTGGTTTATCGAACTTGCTCACTCAGTCTATCAAGATTTTGAGAAATCAATTTCAGATTCTCACTAATCGAGCGTGACTTTTTTTGATACGGCAATCTCAGAAATTTACCACCAGAGCTGACTACCTTAATGATTTTTTCAAGGTGGTCTTTTTCTTGTTCAAGAGCATCAATAAATTCTTCCATCCGTCCTCCTCAAATCTTTCCGTTGAGTACCTGATTGCCGTCAGGTGCTTTTTTGGTTTTAATTACATTGTTACGGTTAAACCGCAATATCGGGCAAAAAAATAATATCATCCACTGATACTTCAAAAACATTAGCGATTTGATACGCTTTTGAAACACTTGGCTCTGTTATTCCACGTTCCCAATGCCCCCATGTATCAACCGAAACATTTACAGCTTCTGCTGCATCACTTTGTCTCCAATTTTTGAGTGTTCTTAGTGTTTTTAAAGTCATTTTTTGCACATTACCACCTCCTTATCTAAGTTCATCTAATCTGACTTTCCATCGCCCTGAGTTCAATCTCATGGCTGACTTGTCTAAATAGCTTCTCACACGCTATTTTTGCTTCTCTGTACGTTGTGTTCTCGCTGATGAAGTAATCAGCAAGTTCAATGATCTTATCTTCCAATTCTAACTCGCTTTCAAATGTGGTATAATCAAAATAAAACGATTGGAGAAATCTCATGTCTAAAAAAACTTGTTTTGTAGTTTCCGCTATTGGTCAAGAAAAATCAGAAATCAGGAATCATTCAGATAGTGTTTTAAAACACATTATTAAACCAGCATTATCTGATAAGTATGATGTGACAAGAGCCGATGAACTATATCATTCTGATAAAATAGATGAAAAAATATTTAAGGCTTTATCAGATTCAGACCTAGCTATTGTTGATATAACAGGAAATAATCCAAATGTCTTTTTGGAACTTGGCTATCGTAAAGCCTTAGATTTACCAACTATATTTTTAAGACAACAAACTGATGAAGATATTCCATTTGATATTCGGACAATCAATATCATTCAGTATGATTTAAAAAATGCCAGCGGTACAAATATGCTGGATTCTGTTCAAAAAACTATTGAACGAATTCAAAAAACCGAGGAAACTTTAGATTTTTCAACATTGAAAAACAAAAATAATGATGGAAAGGACTACGTTACAACTCAAGAATTCTCGCAATTAACATCTACAATTAACAATATTTATGACGCTGTCGAAAAATTGTCACATGAAGTGAAAAATATTTCAAAGACTAATCATTCTACAACTCAAGAAGATATTATCATGATGGCCTTCCAAAATCCTGAAAAACTAGAGAAATTCTTTGAGTTGCAGAATAAATACCCTAACGTATTTTCTCCTAATAATACTAATTAGCTTGCTCTAGACGAACTAACCTTTCTTCTAATCCCTTAATGTAGCCTTTGAGGTAATTTACCATGGCTACATTTTTTTCTATCTCTTCCTTTAGAGTTTCTAGTTCGGTCATATTTCCTACTCCTTATCTTTTTTATCATATCGGTACTTCACTATCTGACGAATAGTAAAAGATACAATCACAAATCCTGCTAGGATTATCAATCCAGTTTCTTCGCTCATTGCTTTTCACGGCAAATGATGGTACACTATCAAGTAGAGGTTGGGGCTTCTGCCCCTTTCTCTACTTTTTATTTTGAAGCTTACGTTTGTGTTCTAAGATTTGTTTGTGCCACAAACGTGCTTCTCTGGTTAAGCCTAGTACCAAGATGACGGTTGCAGTGTCCTTGGTTGCTAGGCTTTTTATGATGTGTTCCATCATTTGCCTTACCTCCTTTCCCTTAAGCTTGATTATATTATACTGCGGTTTAACCGCAATGTCAAGTGTTTTTTGCGTTTTTTTCGCATTTTTTTATTTTATTCTTTACTTTTTTGCGTTTTTGCCGTAAAATATACTATGTAAGGAGGGGCGGAAATGAAAGTCGAAAACAAAGAAATTTTTGCCAATAATCTAAGTTTTTACATGGAGCAAAAAGGAGTAGACAGAAATACATTATGTGCAGACTTGGATTTGAAATACACTACAGTTCGTGACTGGCTAAAAGGAATAACTTATCCTCGGATTGGTAAAATTGAACTTTTGGCAAACTATTTTAATATAAATAAATCTGACCTTATCGAAAACAAAATTTCTACTGCTCAACCGTCAGACTCCCTTTTAGAAGAAATTACAAACACAGCTCGAAAATTAAACACTGAAAATAAAAAAATCGTTCTACGAACGTCTGAGGATCTTCTGAAAGAGCAGAAAAACGAAGAAGAAGCGAAGATAAACGAAGTATCGGAAGTTATCAGCTTGTACCAAGTTGAGGTAGTATCTGAGACGGCAGCAGCTAGCGGATTCAACTACGGATTTGGTTATGACGATACAGACAGAGAGACTATAGAGGTTGACGAGCAACCACCACGTCACGATATTGCGACTAAGGTCAGCGGAGACTCCATGCAGCCTGACTACCAAGACGGAGATATTCTCTATTTAGTAGACAAAGGACTGACCACCTACAACGGCGATTTGGCAGTTATCGCATACGGAGACCGTTCTTACTTCAAGAAGATATATACCGAAAACGGACGCTTACGCCTAGTGTCACTCAATGACAAGTATGAAGACATCATTCTAGACTTCCCACCAGCCGAAGACACACACATCAAGATCTATGCGGTTATCGGGGTGTATAGAGGGGAATAAAATGAACAAAGAAAATCCATATTTTGAACAAACCAAACAAAACTACATAGAAGTTGAAAAACTCTATAAACTTGGTAAAGCAAAACATACATCTTCTAAATACCGATTTCTTGCACCAGCAGTTAAAAGACAATCTGAACAATTCTTATTTGAAGCTAAGACTCAAAAAAGAAAATATTGGAAATTCAGTCGTGGCTCTCTGATATTCGTAGAGTTCGGTGTAAATATAGGCGGAGAATTATCAAATAATCATTGGGCTATTGTCTTAGACAAAGTAGATAGTCCCTATAAAAAAACACTTACAGTAATTCCTCTAACATCTAAAAATCAAATAGATACTGTACTCATAGACGAAGTCATTGCGGAATATCCTTCTATTTTGCTTGATGAATATATTGAAAAATTACACAAAGAATTATTTGCCTACCTAAAATATTTAGATTCCAATAATGCAATTACTGAAGCTGCCTTATTGGATGTCTACCAAGCTTATACAGAACAATTTTCAAACGAAATAATTCAACCTAAGATAATAGACGGTGACAACCTTAAACGGACACAATCAGAAATAACTGACGTTATTGAATTAACTCAATATTACAAAAAATACATTAAGCGTTCTTATGCCAAGTGTAATAACCTTCAAACAATCAGCAAAGATAGAATTTTAAAGAAAAATAGATTAGATCCAATCGGAAAAATGAAAGTATCTGATAACACATTGGACAAAATTAACGAAAAGTTAAAAGAATTATACCTTTTCTAATCTCTTGACATTTTTTAATAATTATATTACAATACAGCTATTAGGAGTTTAGCTCCATAAAGTTTACATTTGGATTTTAGATCCATATCGTGATGGTAGCCGTATTTGATACGGCTACTTTTCTTTTTATCTAGCAACTGTTTCCATTTTGGAAACAACTCAAAAAAGCCCCACGCTCAGAAGTTTGCAGACCGAGAGTGTGAGGCTAGTGGTAAGAAAAAAAGCATTAAAAAGCTCTTTTTCTTATACCCATTTTAACAAAAAAGTGAGGTAAACGCAATGTGGATGGAAGAACTTCCCAACGGAAAATACAAATTTTTTGAGCGATATAAAGACCCTTATACTGAGAAATTAAAAAAAGTTTCAGTGACCATGGAGAAGAAAACTCCCCAGGCAAGAAATCAAGCTGCTATCTTGTTGCAAGAGAAGATAAATAAAAAACTCAGCACAAAACAAGTAGAAAGCATTACATTTGAAGAAATCTATAACCTTTTCTATAAATCATGGGCGCAAACAGTAAAGGCATCTACAAAACACAATTATACTTTTGTTGATGCAACTATGAAAAAAGAAATACCATCTGACACTTTACTAGCTAATATCGATAGACGATATATCCAGAGCAAGATTGAAAATATTATTGATAGCAATGGCTATCATACAGCTTATAGAGTCCGCAGCAGACTCAAAAGCGTCTTCAATTATGCAGTTCAATACTCCTATATCGGAAATAACGAGGTTAATTACACGGTTATTCCTAAAAAGCCGGAAACTTTAGAAGATATTGAAAAAAAGCGCAACAAGTTTTTGACTATGCAAGAAATCAAAACATTAATAGACGCACTAAACAATCAACCGTATCAACAAAAATATGCCGATATGGTAACGGTTCTTGCTCTTACTGGTATGAGATATGGAGAGTTGACAGCATTACAACTCAAAAATATAGACTTCCAAAATAAAAAAATTGAGATTACAGGTAATTTTGATTCAGTAAACAAAATAAAAACATTGCCAAAAACCGCAAAATCCATTAGAACAATATTGGTATCAGATGCGGTTATAGAGGCCATACAGCGTCAAGTGATCCGCCTCACTGAACGCCATCAGCCGCTAAAAGATGATGATTATATCTTTTGCTTAGAAGTCTGGAATAGCCCAATAACATTAGCATCTTTTATTCAAATTATAAAAAAATACGGTGCGAAAGCTGGAATAGAAAAAAATTTATCTAGTCATATTTTCAGACATTCTCACATCTCGTTTTTAGCAGAGTCTGGATTACCTATCAAATCAATAATGGATCGTGTTGGTCACTCAAACGCAAAAATGACTTTAGAAATATACTCCCACACTACACAAGATATGGAGGGTAAACTCGTAGAAACGTTAGATAGTATTTTTTAATTTTGCCCCTTTCCTGCCCCTTTCATTCGCACAAAATAATAATAACCCTTGAAAATCCAGTATTTCCAAGGGTTATTTTTTTGTCACTAGAATCCGTCTACGTTTGTGTAGATTTTTTGTACGTCTTCGTCGTCTTCAAGAACGCTGTAAAGTTTTTCAAAAGTTTCAAGGTCATCACCTGACAATTCCACTTCTGACTGAGGAATCATTTCCAATTCTGTCACTTGGAATTCTTCAATACCTGACTCACGAAGGGCAACGATAGCCTTATGAAGATCAGTTGGAGCTGTGTAAACTGTGATTGTACCTTCTTCTGCTTCTACGTCGTCCACATCCACATCTGCTTCAAGCAATTGCTCAAAGACTGCGTCCGCATCTTCACCTGCAAATACGATAACTCCCTTGTTGTCAAAGAGGTAAGAAACAGAACCTGAAGCACCCATGTTTCCGCCGTTTTTACCAAAGGCTGCACGGACATTGGCTGCTGTACGGTTAACGTTTGAAGTCAAAGTATCAACAATCAACATAGAACCATTTGGTCCAAAACCTTCGTAACGTCCTTCTGTAAAGGTTTCGTCTGTGTTTCCTTTAGCCTTGTCCAAAGCCTTATCGATAACGTGTTTTGGCACTTGGGCTTGTTTAGCACGGTCGATAACGAATTTCAAGGCTGAGTTTGATTCTGGATCTGGATCACCTTTTTTAGCTGCTACATAGATTTCCACACCAAATTTTGCATATACTTTAGAGTTAGCTCCATCTTTAGCCGTTTTCTTGGCTACGATATTGGCCCATTTACGTCCCATTAGGAATCTCCTTTTTTCACATTTTAATCTTTCTTATTATAACACAAGTTTTTTTGATTTTCACTAAAGGAAATAGATTTTATTCAGTAAATCAAGCTAGGATGACACTTTTGTTGCCAAGATTTCCTGGCCTTTCCATCCCTATCAACATTCAAAAAACAAACTAGACCATTATCTGAAAATAGAAAGTTTCAGCCAAGTTTGACAAAGTCCGCTCAAGCTACTGTTTTGAGGTTGTAGATATAAGCGACAAAAACAATCATACTGCACCTTTTGTTGACAGTCTACTCCAGACATATGATAGTTCAAGTAAATACTTTGAAATTCAACAGTTCTTATAGGCACTATTGTATTCTAAGAAATCAATAGAAGAGTTTCTAAACAAAACTATAATTTATATGTTCCTGAAACAGAAATGTATGCTCTTTTTGATTTTACATGATACTGAAGTTAGACTAGTACAACGGCACTTCTAAAACAAGCAAAAGGTAGCTAATCCCCTGTATAGCAAGGAGTTTCACTACCCTTTTTACTTTTTTACACATCCTATTTGATAGACTCATTTTAGCATCACGAGCCTAGTCCAAAGGAAAATCGCTAGGCAAGAGATAAACTTTCAGATATTCGCAGAGAGATCATCGCCTCTTTTTGTCGCAAACATTCTTCTCTCCTAATCATTTTCTACCTTATCTTCTACCTGAGGATAAAGAGTCGTTCCCCAAATAGAAATCGTCCGCTTACGCACTAGTGGCAAATCGGTTTTTTCATAAACCGTACGCCACCATTCCCAGGCAAGTCCTGTACACTCCCTAATTTTGACAGAGAGATTGCGAACATTCCCTTTTAAAGGAATACTAGTGGTAAAATGAGCCGTCAAATCCTGCCCATTTCTGTCCCAAGCCTTAGGAGTCAAAACTTCCTTACCTTGATTATCATAGGATAATTCATCCCAAGTAATGTAATATTGGGCAACATAGGCACCGCTATGATCCAAGAGTAAATCTCCGTTTCTGTAAGCTGTCACCTTAGTCTCAACATAGTCTGTACTGTTTTGAAAGGTCGCAACTACATTGTCCCGTAAAAAAGAAGTTGTATAGGAAATCGGCAAACCTGGATGATCGGCTGTAAAGCGACTGCCTTCTTGAATCAAGTCCTCTACCATATCCACCTTGCCTGTTACAACTCGGGCACCCGAACTCGGGTCGCCCCCTAAAATAACCGCCTTCACTTCTGTATTGTCCAAAATCTGTTTCCACTCTGTCTGAGGAGCTACCTTGACTCCTTTTATCAAAGCTTCAAAAGCAGCCTCTACTTCATCACTCTTACTCGTGGTCTCCAACTTGAGATAGACCTGACGCCCGTAAGCAACACTCGAAATATAGACCAAAGGACGCTCTGCAGAAATTCCTCTCTGCCTCAAATCCTCTACCGTTACAGTATCTTGAAACACATCTCCTGGATTTTTAACAGCATCTACGCTGACTGTATAATAAATCTGCTTAAAATTGACAATCTGAATCTGCTTTTCGCCCGAATGGACAGAGTTAAAATCAATATCAAGAGAATTCCCTGTCTTTTCAAAGTCAGAACCAAACTTGACCTTGAGTTGTTCCATGCTGTGAGCCGTGATTTTTTCATACTGCATTCTAGCTGGGACATTATTGACCTGACCATAATCTTGATGCCACTTGGCCAACAAGTCGTTTACCGCTCCGCGAACACTTGAATTGCTGGGGTCTTCCACTTGGAGAAAGCTATCGCTACTTGCCAAACCAGGCAAATCAATACTATAAGTCATCGGGGCACGATCGACCGCAAGAAGAGTGGGATTATTCTCTAACAAAGTCTCATCCACTACGAGAAGTGCACCAGGATAGAGGCGACTGTCGTTGGTAGCTGTTACAGAAATATCACTTGTGTTTGTCGACAAGCTCCGCTTCTTTCTTTCGATAACAACAAACTCATCGGGTAGCTGATTCCCCTCTTTGATGAAACGATTTTCAATACTCTCTCCCTGATGGGTCAAGAGTTTCTTTTTATCATAATCCATAGCTAGTATAAAGTCATTTACTGCTTTATTTGCCATCTTCTACCTCCTAATAAGTTCCTGGATTGAGTTGCATAAACTCAGACTTGTTCAGCGAAATCAGCCGTGGTTGGACTAAGTGATCCAAAATTTCCTCGTATAATTCTTCTGAGACATTGCGTCGCCGTCTGGCTAGATAAGAAGTCGGAATGACCGTATTATCCAACATAAATACCTTATCTAAGTCAATCAAGGTTGGTCTTGTAAAAGGATTACGAGCTAAATCCGGCCCTTCTATCATAAAGTTCTTGACCAAACGTCTGGTCAAGAGGGCTGGTTTGAAGGTCTGATTTTTAACCAACTCTTTGTTTTTAGTCATGCTGTTGTCAATACAGATATACATATGATTCTTCACAGCCAAATCGCTACTAATAGTCGGAAAAGGCAAATAAAGAGCCACAACATCTCCTCTCTTAATCAAGCAAGAGTACCCCCTTTTCTCCTAATGTAACATAGACAGGATTGACCAAGTCTTCTGATTGACTCAGTGCTTCCAAAGTTTGAGTTTGGCGCCCTGTCAATTTAGTAGCATCTTGTCTCTTCAATACAAAATGCTTGTCGCCAATTACCTTGACACTATAATCCTTCTCCAAAGCTGACTGGTAAATCCACATCAGATATTGTCTGTCCTGAGAACTCAAGAGAGAAGGATGTTCAAGTCTCCCTACAGACTGATAAAAATCAAAAACAGGAGCTAACTCCTGCCAATCTGGCTGGCTAGTTGTCAAGGCTAGAAAAAGGGCTTTGCGAGCTGATACTTCTTGATTAGCCTTGAGAGTCCCCTTGCCCTCCAAGTTTTTTAGAAAGTGGGAAACTCCAGAAAGCAAATCTTTCTCTAACTGCGAGAAATAAAAACCTTGCCTTCCCAGACATAAGTCTCTCAAGTCGCTTTCTCTAGCAAATAAGAGTTCAAACAGTTGATAGTAAAAGAAAAATATCTGGCACTGAGTTGCGCTCATCTCTTCTTTATCGGCTTCTTTTTTCAACCAGAGCAAGGGCAATAGGTAGCTGGATTGAGACATTTCCTCCACCTCCTATTCTTTTTTCTCTGGAGCATCTGCACTAGCTGCCACTTCTTTTGACTGGATACTTTCCCACTGGTTGATTTCCTCTGAGATAAGACCTTCGCATGTCTTAACAAATAGGGCAAAAGCCTTGGTCTTTCCTGCATATTTCTCTGTTTGACATTGATAGAGGAATTTTTCTCTCTCCAGGAGTTGCGCAGTCTTTTGGTAAGAAATCCAGTGTTCCTTGGCATTATACAAATTGAGAATCCCCTCACACAGCAAGCCTAAACTGGACAAGGCAACCGAAATCAAACGGTAGCGATCACCTGGCATAGGAATAGCACAAAAGACAGCTATGAGAAAACCTGCCACGATTTCTGTTATTTTTAATACCTTATAGCGTCTACGATGTTGAACGCTTTTCTTTAAAAAATGAGCTATCTGTACATCCAATCGCTCTGTCAGGTACATTTCTTCTGACGTCATGTTCGTAATCCCTTTCATTTACTTTGATAGTCATAGTATAACATATTTGAATATCAAAGTATAGTAAAAACTGGAAAGCTATATCTTATTATAAAATCCAAATATGAAATGTTTGTGAAATGAGAGAAAAATAGCACAAAGAGGCAAGACAAAAAGTTTCAAAATGATAAAAACGCATAATACCTTGCCTTAAAAAGCTTGATATTATGCGTTTTATCAGAGACAGATTTTCTGAATGTTCACCTCAAATAGAGTTTTTACAAAATTCTTTCAATCACTATTCTAGCTAGTTTCCGACTCATCTAAGCATTGCTTATCTTAGCTGAGCAAGAATAGCTTTGAGTTTTTCAATCAACTCATCTTCTGTGTGGTCAGACTCTTTCTCATTAGCCAGGAAGGCAACTGCTTGAGCGAGAGCTTCTCGTGCTTTGTCGAGAACTTTCGCATCTACATTTGTAAGGTTGCTTTCTTGCAGAACCTTAGTCAATTCCTTGGTCAATTTCTTGAGTTCTGACTCTTTCTTGCGACGCGCGATGAGGAAGAGAAGGAGACCAAGAAGGGCGAGCAGACTGCCAATCATCGTACCGTATGGAAGATGACCTTGTTCTTTGCTTGTTTCTTTCGTTTCTTCTTCATCCTTAGTCGCTTGCTTGCCTTTCAAGGATTCGAGTGCTTCTTTGACCTTGGCAGTAATCTCTCTCAAACCTGCCTCTGTCAAGCCAGCATTTCTAAGGGCTTCTTGACTCTCTCCGAGAATGATTTTAGCAGCGTCGATGACAGATTGATCAATACCATCCAAGTCTTTCAAGCGAGTTTCCAAGTCTTGAATCAAATCTCTTAAGACGGATTTATCAACCTGTTTCTCTTGACTCGATTGAGTGCCACCAGCAAAGCCTACACTTCTTCGGCTACGAGCTGGTGGTGTCACACTGGTGTTAGTGTTGCCACCGTTATTAGTGTTACCACCATTGTTGGTGTTGCCACCATTGTTAGTGTTGCCACCATTGTTGGTGTTGCCACCAGCGTTAGTGTTGCCACCGTTATTAGTGTTACCACCATTGTTAGTGTTACCACCATTGTTAGTGTTACCACCATTGTTAGTGTTACCACCATTGTTAGTGTCCCCACCGTTATTAGTGTTGCCACCATTGTTAGTGTTGCCACCATTGTTGGTATTGCCACCGGTGTTAGTGTCCCCACCGTTATTAGTGTTAGCTTGCGCTGTCGGATTCACTTGGTTCAGTTTGTTCTCAAACGCTTGTTTCGCTGCGTCAATTTGTTTTTGGTTCGTTGCCGCATCAATTGCTGTTTTCGCTTCTGTAAGAGCGTCTTCTACCTGGCGTTTCGCAGCGTTAATCTCTTCTGAGGTTAAGTTTGGAATCTTCTCAATCGCTGTTTTCTTCTCTTGAGCTTTGTTATCCAGTTCGCTAATTGCAGTGTTGTGCGTTGTTGGCGTTGGATTGATACCATCAATTGCTGTGATACCTTTTCCTTTCGCTTGGTTAACTCCTGCCTGGTCTTTCGCCTCTCCTACTTTACGTTTCGCTTCTGTAAGAGCGTCTTCTACCTGGCGTTTCGCAGCGTTAATCTCTTCTGAGGTTAAGTTTGGAATCTTCTCAATCGCTGTTTTCTTCTCTTGAGCTTTGCGGTCAAGTTCTTGCTTCGGAATATCCCTCCCTACTGGGTTAACACCCCTAATATCACTCAAGCCTTGCTGTAGGGACTTCTCGACTTCACCGATATTCTGAGCTCTATTGATTCCATCTGTAGCTCGCCTTGCAAATGTATTTACTTTTGAAGTCTCGCCATTTTTCTCCACTTCAGACAAATTCCTATTGCTAGTAATACTATTATTTTTATCTCTTTTTGCTTGCTCTATCTGTTTAAGAGCATCCTCTTTGAACTCCGTAGTGGTTCTTGAATGCCATTGGTTTACAAGAAATACCTCGCGTCCATCTTGTCCACGCAATCCAGCTGCATAATCTAGTTTACCAAGATCTGTATTTCCCTCAGTTTCAAAGGTTAGTGTATAGGAACGATCTGAGTTAGGAAGTTGGAAGTAATACAACGATGCATTAGCATCTCTTTTAATATTTTCTAGCTTTTCATTGGATATAGCTTGATTTTCCTGACTTTCAAATCGTCTTTCATAAGGATTAGCATCATAGCGACGCCCTCTGGCTAATTCTTCTAAATTGTTACGCGGAAAAGTCGCAGGTCCAATTCGTCTCCTTAAGCCACTATTTGAAATAGTTCCTTTCGTTACATCTCCTAATCCTATATTTGCATTCTTTAATTTTTCTACCAAATTTTGACCATCTTGAGCCGGAGCATATGTTCCCCCGCCACGGTTATGATAGCTGATTCCTACAGTATTCGTTTTAACGGTTTGCCCTGATGGAACGGTAAACCACACTTCTGTTTGACCTGGCAATGTCCTATGATTATCTTTATTGATTTCAATTGTCCATCTAAAACCGTTATTAGTAGGTTTTACTGTGACGTTTAAATACTTATATCCGTCTTTAATATATGCTGTAGCTTCATTCCTCGGACGTCTGTCTGAGAAGAATACATAGGTGTACTTATCGTAAGGAGAATGACCCTGTATGTCCGTCCTCTCAAAGTAACTTTCTCTTGCTCCATTAAAGTCCTCAGAGTAGTTTTCAGTAGCTCTTGCAGCTCTTGTAACTCTCGAACTACGAAAGTCAGAGTAGCCACCATCGCGTGGTTGAGGAGTTACTCCTCCAGCTGTAGTTTCCTCACCATATTTTTCTTCCAGCACTCCTTCGATGAGGTCTCGGGATTTTTTCAGATCGACCAGAGCAGCATCAAAGTCTTCTTGGCTGATGGTATCACCCTTAGAAAAGGCTTCATTAAACTTATCAGCTGCTGCTTTTGCTGCTTGGATTTTACTTTCTTCAGCTCCCTCTTTTTGAAGTTGTTTATAGATAAATTCCAACTCATCTTTTAGTTTATAGGCTCCATCACCCTGATTACTATAGGTTGGGAGTTCTTGCCGACTAGGCTTTTCACTAGGTTCAGTTTTTTCTGAGCCACCTACAGTTTCTGGGCTCGCCTGATCCACAGCTGGTGTGGTTTGGCTCAAACCGCCTCTTTTACGACGCTTCCCGCCAGTTGCTTGCTCAGTCACAGTCCCCTCTGGAGCAGTAAGCCCATGATTTGTCAGACCTGCTTCTTCTAAGACTGGAGGAGTTGAAACTTGAGGTGACAAAGCTTCCTTGACACGGCTCGTCAGTTCTTCCATAGCTCTTACTTGCTCATCAACCTGCGCTTGCGTCGCTTTTGGATTGTCCAAAACTGCCTTAGCTGCTGCTAGACCTGCTTCTACTTCATCGTGAAGCGCTTTCATAGAGCTAAGAGTTAGTTTTTCCAACAAAGCTTGCAGATTGCCTTGGAGTGATTTAGCTTCTGTCGTTTTAGTGGCAGATGTGGGCTGGTCTTGCTCTTTTTCTCTCTCTGATTGAGAAGTTTCTTGAGCAGCTGGTTTTGCCTCTGGTTTGGTAGGAGCAAGGTCAGCTGTTTCCTGCCCCTTACTAGCGTCCTCGGCTTTAGTCTCTGGAGAGTTTGACTCCCCTGTAGACTGGAGCTCAGCCGACGGTTCAGTCTGAGAGACCTTCTCTGGCTCTTCCCCATCTGACTCCTGCTTATCCTTATCTGGTGTTCCAGCAGATCCAGCAACTACATCACTGGCTGTTGCCGAAGATACCGCAGGTGCCTGCGCTTGCACCCCATTTGCAAAGAACATCAGAGCCGCAACCGCAACGCTAGCAGCCCCAAAATGGTATTTACGAATGGAATAACGGAAAATTTTCTCTCCATTACCATCATTCTTTTTCTTGAACATAAGTGAATCCTTTCCTCGTCTAAGTGCTTTCTCAAGCTTAAAAAGCGCACAAAAAGCCAATAGACAATAATATGTCAACTATATAGTAACACTTCTGACATACAAATCAACCCCCTCTCCCATACGATAGAGTCAGGAAAGGCAAGAAAAAAGTGACATTATATATATATATATATAT
>NZ_VMLD01000017.1:0-25078 GCF_013276485.1 Streptococcus sp. 4886
GGGAACAATCATCAATGTTGATAGGATAAAGCGCAGTATCACAATTGAGGGCGTTGAATTGGGCTCAGATTGTCGTGCGCTGACCTCTAAGCATAAAGATGGTACAGGTACAATAACACTAGTTTTCGATGGGAAAATAATTTAAAACATTAGTTAAAACAGAAACGAGGTGAGCGATGCCTTTCTTTCCAGAAATAAACGAAGTCAAAACAAAAGAAAACGCCAAAAAAGTATTAGAAGGATATCCTCATTGGCGTCGTGTAGCGAATGATACAGATGGTCAGAAGGTGACAACTACGTACTCTTTTACGCCTCGGTGTCCTGGGAATAATGCAACTAGTCAAGTTGAGAAATTGGCAATTCGAAAAGTTGATGCAGAGTTAGAGATAGATGCTATTGAGCAGGCGGTTAGTAATTTACATGATCCTTACTATCGTAAAATCATATACGAGAAGTACCTTGTATGGTATCCTAAAAAAGATGAAACAGTATATAATGAGCTTGCAATCTCAGAAAGTTCATATTATGAAATTCTTGGAAAGGCTCTACTGGCATTTGCAGAGCTATATCGAAATGGTGAACAAGTTGTAATTCTGGAGTAAGAGCGGAGTAAGTCAAGAGTAATTATCAATTTTAACGTGCTAAAATAGTATTATCCAATGATTGGCAACGAACAGTCATGAGGACTCCTAAAAATACAGAGGCTTCGGCCTCTTAGACAGTAAGGACAGGTTAGCAGGTTGTTTGGGTCTCCTTGAAACTTTTACCAAACGTGCGTTTTACTGCTAGACCAGCTGGTTCAATTCCAGCTACTGTCATTTGAGTGTTTGTGTCCCAGAATGGGGTAGGCAGTAGGCTTAGCATTCATATATCACTCATTAACTTAAAAATGGTTGCAGAAGTGACCGAACCTCGCATGGTTGCGTAGCTACTTATATCCTAGGTAAGTTATAAGCTAGAGGGTTTGATTCCCTCAGAGGTTGTAAAGACTACAAAAAATAAAAATGAAGTCAAAATTTAATACACACGCAAGGTTGTAGTCGTCTTGCATTTTTAGGGCTTAGCCTAGATAATCTGTGGTAACTCAGGAAAAGGATGTTTTTAAATCTATCAAACATCCTGCCAGAAATGGTCAATCTAAGCAATTTAATCTTAACTATTTCAATTTTGGAATAGGTGGGCGAAGTTAAAGCAGGGAGATTCCAACGGCAAGGTGCTGAGGAAATGCAAACGTGGCAGTTTGGCTGTGAAACGAGTCTATAAGAGGAAAGAGGTATTTGGTTCGAGGTGCAACAAGAGCTTAATACTATATCTTACAAAAATTGGGCGCCTCCCAAAAGTATGTAAGGTGAGTTGATTGTCCGCAAAACAATCGATAACAAGCAGGCGCTGTGCATTTTGTTCTTCAAAAGAGAATGAAACACATGGCGATGCGTGTCTGTGATAGATGAAAGATGATTTTTATATTTTAAAAGCTATTCAAGATAGAAAAAACTCAAAAAAAGCAAAAGTCATCGCCCGTCACAAACGAAAGTGTACTTCGGCAATTAGATTGCCTACTCAAGTCTCGCAAGGATAAGAGTAAAGTCAAAGAGTAAAGCAGCTTAGACTTTTAGCGGGGTCTTCGTTAATTGAAAAATGGCTTAGTAGTTTGCGATGTAAGGAGTGATTGGTCTAACCAATCGTGCATGAGTGATACAAGTAGGAATATTTGTGGACAAGGTAATAAACTATAAGTTATCCAAAGTCACTCGTTTAAAGCAGTAGTCTCATGCTAGCTAATGGATATATGGTAGACGGATTAAGTCCTGTTTAGGGAATTAAGATGTCACAGGTTCGAGTCCTGTCGTTCCAATTGCGATTTTAATTCGCAGTGAGAGGTCTTGAAAAGGTCGCACATCGTGTGACTTTTTTTGATTATTTGAAAAGGTGGTGATGGAAAATTGAACGAGAGACAGAAACATTTCGCTGATGAGTACATCATCAGTAGAAATGCAACACAAGCCGCAATAAAAGCAGGGTATTCTGATAAAACAGCGAGGTCTATAGGACAAAGATTGTTGACAAAAGTTGACATTTCTGAATACATTAAAAAACGTACAGAGGAACTTTTCGACGAACGTTCAATGTCAATCGTAGAAGCCTTGGCAATCTCTGCTAGTATTGCTAGAGGGGAAACTCAACAAGGATATTCTAAAAAAACTGTAAAGACTGCTGAAGGCGTGGAGGTATCGGAAACGACTTATGAATTTACTCCGACAATTGAAGAAAGACAACGCTCTCTAGATCACATATTTAGAGTGAATGGCGCGTATTTAGAGAGAAAAGAAATTGAGATGTCTTCGGCTGTTCAATTCGTTGATGATATAGGAGTCAGAGATGAAACGTAGAATGAGCGAATTTATCCCTAAGGCTTTTTATTCTATGTGGCGTGCAGCATTTGACCCCAAAATCTTACATGTGGTTGAAAAAGGTGGGCGTGGTTCTGGTAAGTCCAGCGACATCGGACACACTATCATTCAAATGATTATGCGCTATCCAGTCAATGCGGTGTGTATTCGTAAGACGGATAATACCTTAGAACAATCGGTCTATGAGCAATTGAAATGGGCGATTAGTGAGCAAGGGGTCAGTCATTTATTTAAGATTAATAAATCCCCTTTGAAGATAACCTACATCCCAAGAGGGAATTATATTATCTTCCGTGGTGCACAAGATCCAGAACGTATCAAATCCTTGAAAGACAGTCGCTTTCCATTTGCGATAGGCTGGATTGAGGAGTTAGCTGAGTTTAAAACTGAAGATGAAGTAAAGACAATCACCAACTCGCTCCTACGTGGAGAATTGGCTGATGGTCTTTTTTATAAGTTCTTTTACTCTTACAATCCTCCAAAAAGAAAACAGTCTTGGGTGAATAAGAAATATGAAAGCGTCATACAGCCTCCTAATACCTACGTACACCATTCAACTTACTTAGATAACCCATATATATCCCAAGCATTCATAGAAGAAGCAGAGGCCACGAGAGAACGTTCAGAGAAGCGTTATCGTTGGGAGTATCTGGGTGAGGCTATCGGTTCTGGTGTAGCACCATTTGAAAATCTGGTATTCCGCAAGATTACAGACGAGGAGATAGCAAGGTTTGATAACATTCGACAAGGAAATGACTTTGGATATGCTAACGACCCTTTGGCTTTTGTAAGATGGCACTATGACAAGAAGAAACGTGTTATCTATGCTATTGATGAGATTTATGGCGTGAAGATTAGCAACCGTGAATTAGCTGAAAGAATCCGTGAGAAAGGCTATCAATCTCAGATGATAACCTGTGATAGCGCAGAACCTAAGTCGATTGATGAGTTAAAACTGCAGCTAAATATTCCGCTTGTTCAAGGCGCTAAGAAAGGCCCTGATAGTCGTGAGTATGGAGAGCGTTGGTTGGATGATTTGGATGCGATTGTGATAGATCCAGAACGTACGCCGAATATTGCACGAGAGTTCGAAAGTGCCGACTATGCAGTTGATCGTGATGGAAATCCCAAGCCTAAGCTAGAAGAAGTAAACGACCACACAATCGACGCTACAAGATATGCGTTTGAAGACGATATGAGACAGCCAGGAATATCATTCTGGTAGGAGAAGGAGAAATGTTGAGTAATTGGTTTAAATGGTTAATTAGGCGGTTGTTGATTAAGAATACAACCCAAAATGAAATACTAGAGATTGAGATAAGAGAACACCAGGGTTCTGAGAAAGTAAGTACGATGAAACAGGCTTACGAATATTACCGAAACCAAACGGATATTCGAAAGAAAAAAGTAGATGTGGATTGGCGGACGAACTCAAGGATTGAATTGGGTTTATTTAAGAAGCTGGTAGACCAGAAGGTCGGGTATTTGTTTTCTAAACAACCTACCATCTCGCTAGAGGGAGAAGAATCACAAGATTTTTTAGATAGCGTGTTTGACGAGGATCTTTTATCTACGATTAAGTCACTCGGTAAGGAAGCAGTGATAAAAGGGATAGCCTACGGCTTGCCTTATTACGACGAGAACGGCCGTCTACGCTTGTTTAAAATCCCAAGTGAACAGATTATCCCTTTTTGGAAAGATGAGCGTCATTTGGAATTATCCGCCTTTGTGCGTGTCTACAAACAAGCCGTCTACGAAAGCGGAGTGAAGAAGACCAAAACATTTGTAGAATACTACGATGAACAAGGAATTACAGATTATATTTGGACAGGTTCACACCTTGAACTCAATCCACTATCCAAGGAGACCAAGGGAAATTTTTATTATGTCAATGCAGACGGTACACGGACTCCTTATACTTGGGAGAAAGTGCCTCTGATTCCATTCCGCTACAACGAGTATGAGGACGGTCTTTTAGTCCAAACCAAGTCTTTGATTGATAATATTCAACTTCAAATGTCTACTAATGCTGATATGTTGGCAGATATGCCGAAGCTGATTTATGTTTTGAAAAACTATCAGGGCGCAGACTTGGGCGAGTTCATGAATAATCTGAATAAGTTCCGCTCTATCAAAGTTTCTAGTGATGGTGGTGTAGATACCCTACAAGCAGACAATGATACTAGCGGAGTTGAAGCAGATATCGAACGCTCTCGTAAGTTCTTGTATGAGGCTGCTCGAGCCATTGATACCCAAGATGATAATCTAGGTAATGCAAGTGGTCAGGCTCTTAAATGGCGCTATACAGACCTTGATTTGGACTGTAATGAGCTAGAAAATGAGTTCCAAAAAGGCATCAAGCAATTCATTTGGTTTGTAGAACAGTATGCCACAAATAAAGGAGTAGCGTTTGACGCGTCTAAATTTACCTATGTATTCAATCGTGACATCATTTCAAATGAGTCTGAAGCCATTCAAGATTGTGTGAACTCAATCGGTATCTTAGACGACCTAAGCATTCGTGAACAACATCCATGGTATCAACCAGAGGTTGAGGAACGATTGAAAGAACAACAGGAACAAGGACAAAATCCATACTCTCAGACTAATTTCAAAAAGGTAGAGGATGACCATGACGACCAAGGAAAAGAAAAAGATAGATGAGTACTGGACTGAGCGTGCTTTACAACAGGAACAAAACGCTCAGATAGTTGCTGATAGGTATATGGCCCAGATTGGTCAATCCTTAGCTGACTATAAACACCAGCTGGTTTCTGAGATTGAGAAGTTCTATGCCAGGTATGCAGTTGATAATAAAATGACTCACGCAGAGGCCAAGCAATATCTGACAGATAAAGAGCGTAGAGAGTTTAAGCACGTAACTCTTGAAAGGTTTCGTGAGATGGCCTTAAATCCTGACACACCGACACCTTTGTTGGACGCTTTGAGCTATCGCCATCGTATTAGTCGCAAGGAGGCTTTGCTTGCCGAAATTGAGCGTCTAACAGCTGAACTATACGGAAAGCCAGACGGCATACATGACAAGGTCACAGAGGCTCTGAGTGACGTCTACATCAAGGGTAAAATCCATCAAGCTAAGAACTTGGCACATTTTGGAATCATAGAGAAACCAATATTGGGTGTCGATGCAGTTAAGCATAAGATGGGGAGTAACTGGAGTGGTAGAACGTTCTCAACAAATGTGTGGGGGCATGATGCTACGGTTTATAAATCTATCAGCGATACAATCAATAAAGGCCTAACAGGTGGCTGGTCTATTGATAGAATGGCTAGAGCTCTTTCTGAGCGTACAGGAGTCGCCTATCATCGAGCTGATACGCTTGTCAGGACTGAGACAACCTTTTACAACAATCTTGCGACGCTGGATACTATCAAGGAGTTGGGTGGTGACCACTACGAAATTGTAGCGGTCTTAGACAGTCGCACAAGTGAGATTTGTCAGTCAGAAAATCATGAGGTTTATTCTGTTAAAGAATACGAACCAGGTCGAACCGCACCGCCATTCCATGTCCGTTGCCGTTCTACTATCAGGCCTGCAGTTAAGTCTGATAAGAAAGGCAAGACCGATAAGACTGACAGGACAGAAGAAGCAGAACAGATTAGTCCGTATCTCGATATATTACTAAATAACGCCCCTGTAAAAATGGCAAAAGAGAAACGCTCTCTGGATGAAATCTTTGCAGGTTGGGAGCGTGAAGGGGAAGCAGTTAAAGAAAAACTGTTTGCGAAAGACAGAGAAAAGGTGTATAATCAAGATACAAGGGAAACTAAAGCGAAATTTTATAGTGAGCAATTATTGTCCAAGATTTCGAAAGCCGAGCCGAAAATTACAAGCGATATGCAACGTATTGCTGGGGGAAATAAACTAGCCGGTCTTGAATTTAGGAAGAAAACAGTTGAGTCATTATCACGTAAAATTATTGCAGATAGCCTAGTTGAAAATATAAGTTTGTCAAAAGCTGTGAGTAAGATTAACGACGCCTTAAGGTACACAACTATTTTCGATTACGATACTTTTGCAGAAGAGTATTTGAAGATGAAACAGAAGCTCATCGCAGAAGGTTATAAAATTGTAAAAGTAAAAAACACTTGGCTAATAGATGGACCATATAAAGGTGTGAATACAGTCGTTGAAAAAGATGGTATCAACTTTGAAATGCAGTATCATACTCAGGAAAGTTTCGACTTAAAAAATGGTTCATTACATGAACTCTATGAGATGTATCGTGATACGAATACATCTGATCTAGAACGCATGAACTTATTCAAAGAAATGCTTGATTTAAGTAATGAACTTGAGATTCCTAAAAACATAGAGAGGGTGAAGTGATATGAAAGATATTAAATACTACCACACAACAACGAACAATCCTCAAGTACTTCGTTTAATCGATGGTGTCATGCAAGTTTTTGACATTGAAAAAAAGTGGATTGATAGCATTGACTGGTTTAATAAAATCTTTTTCAATGACTTCACGGATTTCGAAGAAATTTCAGAAAAGGATGCATTTGCTTATATTGGTAGGATGGTAGTGGCATGATTGATATTGCTTTAGCTATTGCTAAAAAAGCACATACAGGGCAGGTGGATAAAGCGGGTGTTGATTACATACAGCATCCTCTCTACGTGGCCAGTCAAGTCAAAACTGAACAAGAAAAAACTGTCGCTCTTTTGCATGATGTGATTGAGGATAGTGATGTAACTGCTGCCGATTTATTGGCGTCTGGTTTGTCAAATGAAGTTGTTACAGCAGTACAAATTTTGACAAAGAAAAAAGGTCAAAGTTATCAAGAATATCTTGAGAAAGTAAAATCAAATAATTTAGCAAGAGTTGTAAAACTTGCAGATTTGAAACACAACTCAGATTTATCACGTTTGAAATCTGTTACCAATACAGACTACGAGCGTGTTAAAAAATATAAAAATGCAATTTATTACTTAAGCACCTAGAGAAATCTAAGTGCTTTTCTTATGCTTAGAAAGGGTCGAGAAATGAAATACCGTAAAAAACCAGTAGTCATTGAGGCAGTTCAACTTAATGAACGTTGTTTGATTGAAGAAGATTGGTTTTGGGACGCAGTAACAAGGAATGAGATTATCATTCACGATAGTGGCAAGTGGAATAAAAATCCAGCATGGTGTGAGATTAAAACACTTGAGGGTGTCATGGTCGCAAAAACAGGCGACTATATTATCAAAGGCGTGCAAGGTGAATTTTATCCATGCAAACCTGACATTTTTAAAGAAACATACGAAAAAGTAGAGGAGTAAGATATGTTTATCTGGGATTTAGTATCAATTTTATTAGGTTGGATTATATTTTTTGCGTTAATTTTGTTCGTAATAATTAAATTATTTGAAGTGATTTCAACAATCATTTCAACTCTAAAAGTCGGAATTGAATACAGAAAGAAACTGAAACAACTGAAAAATAAATAACCTAACCGCATCGAAATCGAGGCGGTTTTCTTATGCCCTAACCGTATGGAATCCCGTACGGTTAAATTTATATGTTGGAGGTATTGCCTTGAGGAAGTATACAAAAATAGCACTAACAATTGCTGTAACCGTCATTACAACAAAGCTAGTGCTACACATAGAAGAACAGCGAAAAATCAGAGACTTACATAATCGAATTGCTAAATTAGTTCAAATCGACTAGTGTCTTTCGCCCTGAGCATGGCGTTAAAAGGCTTTTTTACTTTACCAAAATGTCGTGGTCGTTGCTACGTTAAACAAACGTACAGGAGGAAAAGAAATGAATCGTAAATTTTTGGAACAGTTAGGATTGACTGAGGAACAAGTTGAAGCAGTTATGTCCGAACACGGGAAATCAACACAGGACCTACAAGCAAAGGTGTCTGCTGCAGAAGATAATGCCAAGGGCTTGCAAGACCAGTTGGAAGAGCGTGATAAGGACATGAAACAGCTCAAGAAAGACGCTGAGGGCAATGCTGACTTACAACAAAAATACTCAGACTTGGACAGCAAGTATAAGACACAACAGAAGGAACATGAACAACAACTCAAGACAATGCAGTTAGATCATGCTATTGAAATGCACTTGAGCGGTAAGGTTCATGACGCTGGAATCGTGTCTAGTCTACTAGACAAGTCTAAATTGGGATTAGGTGACAACGGAGCGGTGACTGGATTAGATGAACAGTTAACGGCTTTGAAGGAATCTAAAGGCTTTTTATTTGCTCCAGAAAAGGCTGTAGAACCACATATCGCTGGTGCTAAGCCACAAGGGGCAACACAAGAAGAAACAGTTGCTAACGACCTGACAACGCAGATGATCAATGCGTTTACGTCAGATCTATAATCAAAAAATAGAAAAGAGGAACAGATATGCCAGCAACATTGAACTATGCACAGGCTTACCAACAAGGTTTGCAAAATCGTTATAGTGAAAACGGACTGTTATTCACTAACAAACTTTGGGACTCTCCATCAAACACGCTTTTGAAATTTACAGGAGCTAAAGAAGTGAAAGTGCCGCGTCTTTTGATTAAAGAAGGGCGCAAGGACCGTACACGTCGCACGATTACGAATATTGACGCTAACTATGAAAACCAATGGGAAACATACACATTGACTAATGAGCGTTATTGGTCAACACTAGTAGACCCATCAGATGTTGATGAAACTAACTATGTTACTTCCATTGCTAACATTACTAAGACATTCAACGATACTGAAAAAGTTCCAGAAATGGATAAATTCATGGTATCTAAATTGTTCTCCCGTAAGAAAGCACTTGATACAGAAAGTAAACAAATTAAGTCCTTGAATTTGACTGAGGAAAACTTCCTTGCAACCTTCGATGAGTTGATGGAACAAATGGACGAAGCTGGAGTACCAGCAGAAGGTCGTGTTATTTTCTGTACACCAGCAGTTAAACGTATGATCAAAAACATCAAGGACTTTGGTCGTACAGTCAATATCCACGGTCAAGGCACGGTGATTGACCGTTCTATCGGTCGTTTGGACGATGTGACGATTGAACCAGCTATTCCATCTGACCGCATGAAGACCTTGTACAACTTCACAAATGGCGCTAAAGTTGACCCAACTGCTAAACAAATCCATTTCTTCTTGATTCATATTCCATGTATGGCAGCGCCACAAAAATATGAATTTGTAGGACTTGACGCACCAAGTGCTTCTTCAAGCGGTAACTACTTGTATTACGAACAATCTTACGATGATGTATTGCTATTCCAGACTAAACATGAAGGTCTAGCCTTTGTTGTCGCACCTTAAAGAGGAGGATAGAAAATGATAACAGTAAAGAAAGAAAATCGTGTCCTAGATATCGATGAACTAGAAAAAGCAACCTTCCTGGAAGATGGCTACGATGTGGTAAAAATCAAAGATGGCGAATATGTCGTCGTAGAGCCAGCAACCAGCGGACGTACCTATACCATTCAGGAGTATCAAGCAGTAGTTGCTGAACGTGACCAAGCTCTTGCCGAACTTGAAAAAGTGAAAGCTAAGAAAACGAGCAAGAAAGACGAAGAAGAGAAATAAGGAGGGTGTTTCTGCTGATGGAGAAGATGACACTTGAAGAAATTCAACAGCATAACGAAGATGCTAGACAAGCCTTGATTGACTTGTACGAACAACGTTATTTAGGCTATCCAGAAGAGTTAGTGGTCGATGAAGTCATGCAGAACATTCTTAACTACTGTAATCGTGAGGATTTTCCTTTAGAGTTGCGATTTGTGGCCATGCAGATGGTTTATGTTGTTTGTAATCCTGACCAAGCTGTCCAAGGCAAGAATATTTCCGTTGGAGATACTCGTGTCGAATTGGCTAAGTCAGACCTTGCCAGACGTGCTGAAAGTGTCTTGTTGGACTTTACGAGTCAGCTACAGAGGTTCAGAAAGTTGAGGTGGTAGGATGAATATCAATGATGTTCTATCTCAGGCAACACCAAGCATTGAATGGACCTATGATAAAAAGATGGATGTGTTTGCTTCTGTCGAGAGTACGAAAACAAACGGAGCTGATTTTGTAGAGTTCAAAGAAATCTACAAGAAGGTTCCCTGTCGTGTCTCTGTTCGTAACTTAGTGAATACTGAGCAGAACGAAGCGCACCAACTCAAGACAGAACACAAGATTTTCTGTTCGCCTAAATTTACTATCAAAGCTGGTAGTAAATTGGTCGTAGATGGTGTTCAGTACCTGACCAGTGAAGACCCGATGGTCTATGTCACGCATCAAGAAATTGTGGTGAGACGACATGAGTGGTTATGATGATAGTGATGTTCAAGAGTTCTTGAAACGACTTGAACGGGCTCAGGCAATCATTGATTCTGAGTTTATGCAGGCTGCTAAAGATATCGGCCTAGCCTTTTTGAAAGAGGTTAAGGAACGAACACCAAAGGGCTTAACAGGTAAGTTAAATCAATCGTGGAAGATGGAAGTAAGCAAAAATGGGAATGTGTATGAGGTTATCGCATTCAACCCCATGGAATACGCTTCTTTCGTCGAAAGTGGACACCGTCAACAAGTAGGGCGTTATGTCCCTGCAATCGGCAAGCGTTTGGTCAATCCTTGGGTGGAAGGACGCTTCATGATGAGACTGACAGAAGAACAGATTAAACAGAAAATTCCACAAATCACACAACAAATCGAAGAGAGGCTAAAGGAGGAATTAGGTGGATTATAGTATTAGACCACTCGTCATCAAGCAACTCAAAGATGTGTTTGGGTGCAAGGTCTATGATGAACAAATCCAGCAAGGATTGAAAACACCTTGTTTTATTGTAGATGTGAAGCCTGTGACTCGAAAGCGGTTGGCAAACCAAAACGATAAGCAGGTTTTTATTGTCTTGCTGCATTACTACACCGAAAAAACAACAGACTTATACCAAAAGTTTGAAGAGATTGAAACGGTGTTTAATTCGCCTTCCTTTCGTTATTTAGGGGATAAGTACCCTATCAATGATTTGAAGGTGGAATACAATGCCAATGACTTGATATGCACATTTACAATCACTCGATACGTTCGATGGGTTGAAGAAGAACCAAGAATGCAAATATTAGAAAGGATAGGTGAAACTTCTCATGGAAATGAATGAAGAACTAGGTTATGTAACCGAACCAGTGGTACCAACCACTGAAGAAAAATTTGGTAAAGAGGCATTGCTCAAGTATTTTGAAGATGATGCAACTTTGTTAAACGTTTTGCTGGAAGATGACCAGTCATACTCACTAGCAGAAGTAAGACGCATTTTAGAAGACTGGAGAAAGGGTGTGGCTAACTAATGGCACAATGGAGAGTACAGAATAAACGAGTTCCAAAGGCCTACATCAATTTCGTATCAAGAGATGATGTGATTGTTCCTTTGGAAGACAATACGATTGCAGCAGTTATGATTGCTGGATCTTGGGGAGAGCCTGGTGCCTTCACACTTGTTGACGGTACAAGCAACTTCCGTCGCCTATTTGGTAAACCGATTGATGAACTTCTTCCAATTCGTGAAGCCTTGAAAGGTACCGGTAAGGTTCTTGTCTACAACGGTGTGAACAACACTGGGCTACAGGCAACGAAAACAGAAAACGATATGGTCGTTACAGCTAAATACAAAGGATTAGCTGGTAATCATATTCATGTTATCTTCAAGAAACAAGTTGATACTGGCTTTGAAGTAACAACTGTTTTCTTTGGAAAAGAAGTTGATAAACAAATCATCACAGCCTTGCCATTTAAGAATGACTATGTGAATGTAACGGGCACTTTAACAACAGAAGATAAAACAATCTTGCTTGAAGGTGGTACTGATGGAGCTACAACCAATTCAGAGGTTGAAGATTTCCTAAATGCACTCGATACTCAAGACTTCCGTGTCTTGGCTCTGGGTACAGATGAAAGTGCAACGAAAGCACTTGTTACGGCTCATATCAAGAAATGGCGTGACGCTGGTCGTTCAGTCATTGCAGTCTTGAATGATTACACGGATGCTGACGATGAAGGTGTTGTATCAGTCGGTAACGGGGTTACATTGAGCGATGGTACGAAACTAAGCGCTAAGGATTGTGTTTACTTCGTAGCTGGTAAGTATGCAGGGGCTGGCTTGCAATCCAATACATTCAAGTCTTATCCAGGCGCTATCGACTGTGAGCGTAAGAACGAAGCAGAGGCTGAAAAGCTCATCAATAAAGGTCAGCTTATCTTTGCTTATCGAAATGAAAAAGTGATTATCCTGTCAGACGTGAACTCATTTACTAGCTATACGGCAGAACACAGTCGTATTTTTGGTAAGAACAAACTTGTCCGCACCATGGATAATATCAATACCAATGTCAAGTATATCTTTGAGAACTACTTCATCGGTAAAGTGCCAAACAACGTGAATGGTCGTGAGTTGTTTAAACAGCGAATCATCACAATGGTCCTTGATCCACTTGCTCAAAAGCAAGCCTTGGAGTATAAAGCGAAAGATATTGAGATTTCACAAGGTATCACCAAAGAATCTGTCGTGGTAAACTTGCCAGTTGTCTTGACGGACGCTATGGAAATCTTGTACATGACGGTTATCTGTGATTAAGAAAGGAGAAACTAGCTAATGGCTATTATGAACCAATTAGATGCTTTGTCAGCTAAGGAAGGAACAGTCTTCTTTACAATCAATGACAAGCAATATGAACTAGCAGAGCTTATCTCGCTAGAAACAAAGGTTGAATACACAAAAGCTGATGTTACCCCTCTCAACTCTCGTATGAAGGGTGGTAAGATTGTCGGCGCAGAAGGTACAGGTTCGTTGAAGATGTACTACCACCGTCCAGAATTAAAGGCGATGGCTTTAAACTATGTCAAACAAGGTATTTTGCCTCGTATTGATATCAAGTGTACTAACGAAGACCGCACATCTCGTGCAGGTCGCTATACCATCGTTTTGAAAGGGGTTCTGTTCAAAGAATCACTTATCTTTAAACTAGATGGATCAGCGGATGAGGTCATTGACGAAGAAACGGACTTCACATTCCAAGATTTTGATATTTTATCAGAATTCCAAGAAATTACATACTAACATAAGGAGGAAATAGTGGTGAGTGGATTAAAAGCATTTTTGAAACAAAATAAAAAAGGGGAAGAGACTAAGGATGTCTTGCTTCCTTCTTTTGAGGAACCAGTTAAAATTCGAGTGTTGAGTGCTCGTGAAGCGGACTTAATCAATGACCGTTGCTTTGTCAATAAGCCTGGTCGCAACGGACGCCAAGAGCGTGTATTTGACGGTGTTAAATATAACCGTGAAATCTGTATTGCGTCTATCGTGGTTCCTGACCTTAACGATAAAGAATTACAAGATTCGTATGGAGCAATGGGAGCTTCTGAGTTATTCGGTACTATGTTTAACTGGGGCGAAAGCGCCTTGATTTTGGAAGCTGTGACCGAACTCAGCGGTATCAACCAAACATTCCAAGACAAGGTTGACGAGGCAAAAAACTAATAAAAGAGGACGCGGAGGCAAAACTTGCCTACTTCGCCCTCGTAAACTATTACATTCGCCCTAGTGAATTTGTGAATATGGATGTAGAAGAAAAAGCCTTTTTCGCTGCAGTCATGCACGAAGAGGGGCTACAACGTAAAAAAGCAATGAAGAAGTGAGGTGATTCTATTGGCAAATATACAAACAACCATGTCTTTGACCGATAGAGTCACAGGCACTTTAAATAGAATCTATGCAACTATGGAGCGTGTCAAAAATGCAGGTTCTGGCATAGATAAAGCTATGAAGGCTCAAGAATCCGCTATGAAAAAAGCTGGTGATTCTGGTCAATATTTTGTCAATAAAGCTGGGCGAGTCGTTGATGTCAACGGTAGGTTTGTCAACAGTGCAACTCTAGCAGCTGCAGGACTCAAAAAAGAAGAACTGGCTCTAAGAGATTTAGGGAATGCCTCGAATAATACTTCTAACAAGCTAAGTAGATTAGTATCTTTGAAAGGTTTGTTGAAGACCACTTTAGCTGGTATTGCAGTCGGTAAAATTACCAAACAAGCTATAGGCATGTCAGACGAGTACGCCAATATGCATGCTCGTTTAGATATGATTCGAGATAGTACGCAGACGACAGAGGAACTGCAAAAGTCTATCTATACATCCGCACAGCGTACAGGCTCGGCCTATACAACCATGGCAAACGGTGTCGCTAAGATGAGGATGCAAGCTGGCGATGTTTTCCAAAACAACGGTGAAACAATTGCCTTTTTGGAAACTATGAACAAATCCTTTGTTGTTGGTGGCGCAAGCATTGAAGAGCAAAAAAGTGCCATGCTTCAGCTTACTCAGGCTATGGCCAGTGGTAAGTTGCAAGGTGATGAGTTGCGTTCTCTAGCTGAAACTTCACCAGCCTTAATCCAAGCTATTGCAAACAAGTTAGGCGTCAGCCGTGGCGAGGTTAAGAAACTTGGAGCAGACGGGAAGATTACGGCTGACATTGTCAAAACTGCCATGCTGGATGCAAGCGAAGCGATCGATCAACAATTTCGCAACATGCCAATGACATGGGGCAGGGCATGGCAGAACTTCTTGAACTTTGTGACCAAGGCGATTGAGCCAATATCGATTAAGGTTAATCAGATAGTAAACTCGTCTGCTTTCCAACAGTTTGCCCAGATTGTAGCCACGGTGCTTCAGTATGTCGTCCAAGCAGTTATCTTTGCCATGGATATGATTGGGGCTGTTTGGAGTATGTTGGCTCCGATTGCTCAATTTGTCATCAACAACTGGTCTGTCATTCAACCGATTATTATTGCTGTAGCAATCGCTATAGGGACTTATGTAGTTGCGATGAATGCAGCAGAAATCGCAACGAAACTATTTAGTATTGCTACAAATGCTGCGAAAGCCGCTATGGCTGGTTTTAATGCAGTTTTGGCAATGAACCCAATCATGTTGATTGTAATGGCAGTTATTATCCTTATCGGCCTCTTCTATGCCTTGGTCGCATGGTTTAACAACCTTACTGGTGCAGCCGTATCAGCTACAGGAATCATCATGGGAGCGATATTTGCCCTTGGAATGATAATTTGGGATATACTTATTGGCCTCGTCAATGTAGCTATCTGGGTGATTAATATGATGCTACAGGGTGTTTTTTGGTATGTGAATACCGCAATAGCATTCTGGATGTTCCTCTATCAGGCAATCTTAACTATTTTGATAGGTATTTTAGACTTTATCGACTGGTTTGTTACGGGAGCTATAAATCTATGGAATGAATTGACTTATAACTGTCAAATGGCATGGTATGATATTGCTCAAGGTGGTAGAGGGATGGCGGTAGCCATCGCTGGATTTGTAGATAGCATGGTCAATAGTGTTATCGGTGCAGTCGAAGGCATGATTAACTCTGTTCTTGGTGGCTTTAATAAAATGATTGGCTTCTTAAATGGGTTCGGTCTAAATCTAAGCGCTGTTGGAACGGTTTCTCTTGGTCGGACGAACTTTGCCGGTGATATTGCGAACGCCATTGACAGCATGGAAAAACCTGTCAAGAAAACCTTTGAAGGTCTGCATTTGGCAGATGGTCTCAAACAACACAAAGCTAGTTTAGAAACTCCGCACCTTGACGCTCCGCAAATTGGTTATTTAGAGGGAGGGAGCGTTCTTGGAGCCTTTAATAACGGCTATAAATTCGGTCAAGGGATTGATAAGGCTGTCGGTGGTTTCTTCAAAGGAGCTGGCGATGCCAACGGTGCAGGAAACAATTTCTTGGGTGACCAAGGCACTACACCTTACGAACTCAGCCCAGCAAGTTCAGTCCCTGGACAAGGCGATGGAGGAAAAGGTGGCGGTCACAATCCAACTGGTGGTAAATTAGATAAAGTCGGCAAGATTGAAGATGAAATCAAACTGGACGATGAATACATCAAGCTGATTAAGGACGTTGCGACCATGAAGTGGCAACAGAACTTTATTACCTTGAAGCCAGAGATTGTCACCAACATTGACTCCATTAACAACGCTGGCCAGTATGCCAACGTATTGGATGATTTGAATGCAACCATTGTAGACGCTTTGAATAACGGCGCTGACGGCCTTATGGCTTACTAGGAAGGAGGTAGCAGATGTTTATATTTATTGAAGGCATTAAATTGCCAGTGAATCCAGAAGAAATCAAACTGGAGGACAAACAAGGAATTGAGACAGTCGCTATCATCGATACTGGTAACGTTCCGCTTGTCGGAAATCCAGAGCTTCAATCGATTGAGTTTGAATCCTTTATCCCTAGCGGAAGATACGATGGAAACTACCAACGGAATAGCCGTGTTTCTCCAGAATCCTTTGTTTCTTCTATTCGTAAATTTAAGACAGAAGGCACTCCTATTCAATTAATGATTGGGGGTGCTTTTGGTTCTGCTATTAACGGGAAATTTCTAGTGGAACAGTTTGATGTCTCTACCAAGACGGGATATGAAGATGACCTGATTTATAAGATTAAGTTCTTACAATATCGGTCTCACAAACCACGAAAGGTCACCATCAAAGACAAGCAAGCACTTGAGGCTACTAAAAAGAAACCGCAAGCGAAAGCTACGGAAGAACGTAGTGCCACAACAGAGAAACCTGCTCAAAAAAGCCATACGGTTGTGAGCGGTGATACACTGTGGGGAATTGCTCAGACTTTTTACGGAGACGGCAGCCGATATACTGAAATTTACGAAGCTAACAAAGACAAAATCAAAGACCCTCATTGGATTTATCCTGGACAGGAGTTTGTGATACCATGATGCAATTATTCTATCAGAACAATAAAACTGGAGATACATGGGATTTAGCAACTGTGTCTGATAAGGTTGAGTTCAAGACAACTAGAAAAGGGTCAGCTTGGAGCGTGGAGATTACCTTGTACAACTCTACAAAAGTAGCCTTTGAATATGGTTCTCCGCTCGCTTTTAAGCTAGATGATAAAGAGGTGTTCTTTGGTTATTTGACCAAAGTCAAGTATGAAAAAGACACTAAAACAACCTTGACCTTCCATGATCAGATAAAGTACTTACTACGCAATATCAACTTTGTTGCCAAGGATAAAAACGTCAATCAAATTGTCTCAGCAATCGCAGGAGATTTTGATTTGAAGATTGGGGAACTAAAAGCCCCATCCGTGACCTTATCCCCTCAGTTGAAGGAAGATAAGAAGGCTCTGGATATTATCCAGGAGGCTATGGACGAGACCTTGGTGCAAAGTGGAGAATTGCTGGTCCTATATGACAAGTTCGGCGAGTTGACACTAACGACTCCGAAAAACTTACCAATCCAGTACATTATCGGAAATGAATCCTTTATGTCTAGCTTTGAGTTTGAAGGTTCGATTGAGGATAGTGCTAATATTGTCCGCTTGATCCAAGAGAACAAAGAAACCAAAAAGAGAGAGGTCTACATCTATCAGGACAGCTACAACATCGGCGCTTGGGGAAAACTCCAGTACATGAAAAAAGTGGATGAGAAAGCAACTGAGGGGCAAATCAAACAATGGGGCGAAATGCTCTTGAAGATGAAAAATCGTCCTAAAGAAACTTTTAGTCTGAAAGCTGATATTGGAAGTATTGACTTTTTAGCAGGGCATGCAGTCTATGTGGATGTTAAGGATATTGAGAAGAAGGGATGGTATGTCATTGAAGAGGCAACTCATTCCTTCAGTGCAGAAAAGCACACGATGGAGATTAAATTATTCATGGCAGGAAGTGAGTAGATGGAAGTAATAGAAAATCTAAAGAAATTGATTAGTAATTTTATTGAAAATCGCCAGTTCGCAAAGATAACGACTGGTGTTGTTTTATCAGTTTCTCCTCTCAAAATTCAATTGACCAATGAGTTGATTTTGGATGATTCCATGCTTGCTGTTACATGGACGGATGAAACATTGGATCCTGAGTATGTTGGCCAAACCCTTCATCTCATCAGACAAGATGGTGGAGGGTTTTATTATGTCTTGTACAAGAAAATTTTCCACTATAAGCGCAAAGTGAAAGGGGGTTCTGATGAATGAGCACTCCTAAAACAAATTTTTTAAACATCGCTAAAAATGTTGTTGAAGCTAAGAAACAACCTAGCTTAACACTAGATGAAACCAATATCTTGCTAGAAACAGATGGCATTCATGCTCTGAAGCAATCAATCAGACGCATGCTGACGACTGAACGGTTTATCTATACGATTTATGATCATCGATACGGTGTAGAGTTAGATGCTTTATTTGGTGGGGATATGGATTATGCCCAGATGGATATCGCACGTCGCATAAAAGAAGCCTTGTATGAAGACGACAGGATTCATGAGGCTCATTCTTTTTCTACCAGGATAAAGAAAGATGAGTTTTATGTGCAGTTCATGGTTGATAGTGATTTTGGAACATTTGAGATGGATTTGGAGGTGAAACGATGATAAAGGTAAAAACATATCCAGAAATTTTAGAGGATATGCTGGCCTTGTTTGATGACAAGTATGACAAAAGACAAGGATCTGTCTTGTACAATCTAGTTGCGCCTGCAGCTCGAGAAGTTGCCATTCAGTATACGGTCTTAAAATCGTATGAGGAAGTCAACTTTTTAGATACGAGTACAGGAATCTTCCTAACTCGTTTATGTAGGCAGTTCGGAGTTGAACGTTTGCCAGCTACGGCATCGGTTCGATTGGTTCAATTCAAGCAAGAAATCCCACTCGGGACTCGTTTCAGTGTGGTTAATAGTGAGTATAATTTCCGTGTCTTAGAACGTCGCTCTGGATTCGAGTATAGCGTAGTAGCTGAACAAGTCGGAAATGCACCTAACTATGTAAGAGGGCAACTCATCAATATTGATGTGTTGAGCGACTTTAAAGGGGCAGAAATCGGCTCTGTCATCGTCGTAGGAGAAGACGAAGAGACAGATAAACAACTCCGTAAACGGACTATTGAGTATCTGAAAACACCGACCTTAAACGGGAACATTGCCCAATACAAGAAATGGGCAAGTGAGTTTGTTGGTGTAGGTTCGGCACTTATCGAACCGCTCTGGAAGGGAGAAAACACGGTACGTGTATCTATTACGGATGCTGACGGTAACGAAGCTAGTTCAGAGCTGGTAAAGAAGTTCAAGAATTATCTAGATCCTGAGCCAAGTGGCCATGGGTTAGGTGTAGCTCCGATTGGTGCCTATGTGACTGTGCAGTCTGTAAGTGGCTACGACGTTCGTATTACCGCAACAATCAAGATTGATGAAGATGTAGATATCGCAACCATCAAGCACGAGGCGAAAGTCCAACTCATTAAATACTTACGTGAAGAAGCATTTGAAGAGAAAGAGGTTCGAAATTATAAAGTTGCCACGATCATTGACAGAATTAATGGGGTTCGAGATGTGGACCGTATTTTGTTGAATGACAGGGAACAAAGTATTGAACTTTCTACCAACATGCTTCCGAAACTAGCGGAGGTAACTATCAATGTCACAAGTTAGATATCGTATGTTATCGGCTTTGCCAGAGGTCTTAGATCCAACAATCAATGATTTGTTTGAAACTGAGATTCCAGAGCTGGAATTGATTACAGACTTAATCTTTGACACAAGACGGTTGATGTTGTTGCCAGAAGCGACCGAAGACTGGATTACACGTTGGGAAAAAGCTTTGCAGGTAAAACCGAAAACAATTGATTTGGAAGAGCGAAGGCGGTATCTAATCACTTTAATTTCTTCCAAAATAAAAATAAACTCAGTGAGTTTACAAAAAATTACAAAGAGCTTTACGAATGTCAATAATTTAGTAACGGTCAAGGGTTCGGCGGTACATATCCGATTTTTAGGAGAACTGCCAACTGGATATTTGAACCGTTTTTTAAAGTATGTGCGTGAATTGATTCCTGCTCACTTAGGAATCCAATTCTCGGTTGAAGCGCCAATGATGAACACAATTTATATTAGCGCTCATACATTCAGTGATATTCGTTCAGTTCGATTTGAATAGGAGGAAATAAATGGGATATTTTATCCAGCCTATTGTGACCGATAAAGCAATCAGCGAAACAGCTTTAGCAATTCAAAATAGAGAACCACTGGTTTTCACTCGAATAGCTTTGGGTAGTGGCCGGCATCGGACGGACGCTGGCAAGAAGAATGATGTAGCTCAAATAGTTCATTCTTTGCAAGTGACACAGTCTTTATCGACGGATGTAGCTGACACGATTCGTCTCACAGCGAGGTTTGATAACTCACGGATTGAGCGTGAAATGATTGTGAACGAAATCGGTGTGTTTGCAAAACGTGGGAATCATGAAGAATTCATGTACATGTACACTTGGGCAGAACAGGGAGATGTGATTCCTCCTAAAACATCTGCTTATGTATATCGAGATTATGATTTCAATACGACTATTAGTAAGAATAGTCAGATTACCATTCAGTACAATGCGACTGACTTGGTTTATGCAACTGTCCCTGAATTGAAAGCGACAGAAAGGAAGCTGCAGACTAATATCGATAATCATATTGGAGATACTGCACGTCACGTTTCTGACCAAGAACGGACTCGCTGGAATGGGAAGGCCGATTCAAGTCACAGGCATAAGGTTGCAGACATCGACGGTCTTGAAGAGATTATCGGCAACCAAACAACAAACAAAGCGAATCAAGCAGACCTTACGGGTCACATCCAAAACCAAAACAACCCACACAATGTAACGAAACAACAAGTGGGACTAGGGAATGTCACGAATGTTGAGCAAGCAAGTAAGCAAGATTTTAACAATCACGCAACTAATCGCAACAATCCACATAGCGTTACGAAGCATCAAGTTGGTCTAGGTAACGTAGACAACGTAAGACAAGCAAGTTATGAGTCTGTAGAGGCTTTAAAGCGTGAGTTTCAGGAGCATGAAGATAGACTAAATGCTATCGAGTATATGTTCTTGCAGAATGACTTCACTGCTCCGATTCGTACGGAAGACGGTACAGAACATACCTTACTTGCGGACGAAAATGGTCATGTGATTGTCGCAGATTGGAAATATAGAATGGAGGTATAATATGGCAGTAATTAGTACACAGACACGAAAAGTAACTGATTTGCCACAGGCTAGTCAGGTTAACAACTCAGACAACATCATGATTCATGATGGACGTGGGTTGAAAAAAATGTCTGTGCAGACTTTCAAAAACGGAGTGAGTTCAATTCCCACAACCGCAACAGCTGGTTCAAACGGAGTTGTCAGGCCTGATAACTCGACGATTACAGTCGATAGTTCGGGTGTCTTGCGAGTAAACAGGTCGGCGCTTGGAATTCCAAGTACACCGTCCGAAGTGGTCGCTAATAAGCTGATTAACCAGAACGGGAACCAGCAAATGAAATACTGGTACGGTTCGAAAGCCCAATATGAAGCAGTTAGAACTAAAGATCCCAACACAATCTATGATGTGTATGAGTAGGTGGTATTATGGCTACAAGAGAAGGAATCTATGTCGGAGGACATGAGATTATAGAACGGTATGTTGGAAGTAAGTTAGTGTGGCAAAAATGGCGGTTTTTAAAACGTTTTAATAATTTAAAAAGCGCATTTATTTATCCACATTCATCTAATACGGTTGCTGTAGATGGAAATTTCATAAGTTTAGCAAGTAGTTTCGATAGTGAAGACAGAAAACTTAAACTTATTAATTATGGTAATTATGATACAGAGGTCTTCTATGCGAATCGAGTTTATGTATACACAAGATACTCAGGTGAAAACAATTACATTGCAGATAAACAATTACATATCGAGTTCGACAGCAACCAAGAAGCTTCAGATTTCAAACAACGCTATCGTGCTGGAACAATAGATATTTACATTTAAGAGGAGAAAATTAACATGGAATTTGTATTAGTAAATAAATTTTTTAGAGTTGGCAAGACGGAAGTCTCTATTCAATGTGACAAGCCGTTTACTTTTTTCACTCGCGAGTTAGAGGGTGACCGTTTGGGTGACACGGACGAAACGCTCATTGAAGCAGTCAAAGAGATTCTACGTACCGAACTTGACCCAATTAGCGCCATTGTCAAAAACCAAGAACAATTGGCTAAAACGCAAGAACAATTGGCTAAAACGACGGAAGCGCTGGAGAAAGCCAACCAACTCATGGATGGCATGCAGAAGGTCAATCTCCAGAATGCTCAGGATATTGAGGATATCTTAGCACGATTGGAAGAGCTGGAAGCTCAAGGAGAGTCTGACCAGGAGGAGAAAGAGGAGGCAGAGGAGGACACCCCTCAGGTTACGGACACAGAAAACCAAGCTGATGAACCAGCCCCAGCGCAGCCAACTACTGAACAACCAGTAGCAGAAGCACCTACACAACCAACCCCAGCGGTAGAAGATAACAAAGAAAGCGAGAAAGAAGATGACATTTCTGAAACGACAAACCAAGAGAGCCCTAGTGAAGACAATGGAGGTAGCAACAATGAGTAAGATTACACTAGACCAAGCAAAAATCGACATGTACATCAACCTACTGGAACGTGGAGCAGTTGACTTTTCATGGGTACATAAACGCTGGAAAGACCGTGTGCGCAAGGAATTGAAGAGACGTGGTTTGAGCCATTTGGCAGACTAGCGAGGTGCTTATGGATGTCTTACAACAAACAGAACATTTCTTTATGAATGTGCTACCAGTAGCGACGCCAATCGTCGTGGCTTGGTTAGGCTATAAAATGCCGAAGAAAACAAAAGAAGAAACAGATAAAATCGTCTCGGAACTAACCGATGTCAAGAAACAGATTGAAGATGTCCAGACTACCGCTAAAGATAGCAATTCCAAAATCGATGAAGTACAAGAGAAGTTAAAAGTACACGACGAGGCGCATCTAAATACAATGAAGTTGCGCCTTGACCGTGATATGCGACGGGCTATTCGTAGAGGGTTCACTTCAAAAGACGAATTTTCCCTAGTGGAAAGTCTGCACAAAAGCTACAAGGCTTTAGGAGGTAATGGCTACATAGACCGCTTATTCAACGATTTTGAAAAATTGGAGATTAAGGAAGACATCTTAGTAGATGATTAGAAAGAGGTGCAGAATGGGTTGTAACAAACGTAGAGTTAATACAACCAATTTGGTTCGGATTGATGGTGGCGACCTTATTAAACAAGGGGATTTGTCTTCTACTTTTGGATTTGAATTGTTAGATGAAAATTACCGTGTCATGACCTTATTTGAGGGTCAAGATGCGGTTGTTACTCTAACAAAGGGACAACGCAGGTGGAAGACAACTGCTCCCGTCACTAGCCATTCTGTCAATTTTAATTTAGATAGTATTCTACCAAGCGGAAAATACCGAGTGGAAATCTCGGTTGGAGGGTATATCTTCCCAAGCGATAGAGATACTTATATTGAAATTGAAGACTCAGATAAAGAATTGGTTACGGAAGATGTCTACACTTTGAAGGAATTAGACATCGAAAAAGAAGTAAAAAAACAACTTGCAGGAAGACCTGCAAGAGAAGGTGGAGCATGTCAGGAAATCCCAGACTTGCTCACATACTATAATATTGGAAAGGTGTAAAAAATTATGGATACAAGTAAATGGATTGCATTCGCTCAAGCATTGGGAGCGGATAACAAGACAATGAAGCAGTTAATCGATACGAAGATTGACAATGCTACTTTAATGCAGGCTATCGAGCAGGCTAAAACCGCAGTCAAAAACGACATTTTGGGAGAGGGTGTCCCTGAAAATCTTGATACGCTTAAAGAGATTGCTACGATGATTGCTAGCATGAGTGGTGATACTGAAGGCGCAGTCGTGCAAAAATTGGCCGATCTTGGCCGTCGTATTGACGAATTTGCCAACCTTGACTTGGTCGCAACATATAATGCAGCGAAAGCGTGATCGCTATGAGTAATTTAGAGGAATTTGCCCAAACAGTTGGGCGAGATGTCAAGGAGCTGAGCCAAAAGCCTGAACCAAGGCTGACACTGACAGGAATTACCCTTGGAATTGTTGGAGGCAATCATGTCACCCTACCGTTACCAGATAATGTAGGGCATGAAATCCGTGGCACTGGCTCACCAGAAGGGCGTATAAGTGCAGAAATAGGAGTGACTTACATCGACACAGCTAAAACTAACGGTGCTTTAAAATGGATTAAGATTACTGATGGTGGAAATCAAGGTTGGAAAGTTGTTGAAGGTGACACTGGTTGGGTGTTAGGTTGGCAGTATGATACGAATAAAAATGTCATAAACAGAATGTATTTCAGACGTATAAATAATGTTGTACATGTTAAGTTTGAACTTAAAATTAACACTAGTGCAATTAGACCTGATACTAATTTAATACTAGATCCAGGCAGTTATGAGTCAGATGATAACTTATCTATTGATGGTTTTAAACCTGTTGATGATGTAGCTCAGACTATATTTAATACTTATAATGATATTTATTCTAATACTGCAAGTGCTGAAAATTCAGAAGGTGCACAAGGAACGGGTGCTGTGATTATTCATTATAAGTATAACCATTATAAAGAGTATAGCGAAAAAAGTGGATTGAAGTTGCAGATTGTAACTAGTGAATTAGGCGTGGAGCAAAATCACGTCAACCCATTTTCTTATTTAACAGAAGATGAGTGGCCTACAACATTACCAACTATAGGAGGATAAACATATGACACAATTTAACG
>NZ_VMLD01000018.1:0-475 GCF_013276485.1 Streptococcus sp. 4886
GATATTACGGTAGCAGATGTTTCAGAGATGGTTACTAAAGCAGCTACACCTATTATCGTTAAGGTTCCGGCTAAGGATAGCATTGAAACAAAAGTAATTCCAATCGAAACAGAGTATCTCGATGACCCAACTCTTGATAAGGGTCAAGAAGTAGAAGAAGCAGGAGAAATTGGTGAAATTACGCTTACTACAATGTATACTGTAGATGAACGTGATGGAACAATTGAAGAAACTACTTCTCGTCAAATTACTAAAGAGATGGTAAAAAGACGTATAAGGAGAGGGACGAGAGAACCTGAAAAAGTTGTTGTTCCTAAGAAATCATCTATTCCTTCGTATCCTGGATCTGTTACATCTAATCAAGGAACAGATGCAGCAGTAGAACCAGCTAAACCAGTTGCTCCAACAACAGGCTGGAAACAAGAAAATGCTATGTGGTATTTTTATAATACTGATGGTTCCATGGCAACAGGTT